>JBJEYH010000137.1:0-27393 GCA_051886675.1 Aristaeellaceae bacterium | reverse complement strand
TTCCCTTGACTGTTCTCCAGCCTTCCAAGTGTAACCTATGTTTGACACTTCAACATACACCGGACAGGAGACGACGAAAACGCTCTATGTGGGCAGCGACGAGAGACTCATCGACTATGTATCGCAAGGGTTTTCGCTGGAACAGATTATTCAGGAACTGAACAGATAAATTGAATTCAAGGTGATTGATCATGAAAAAGTGGGTACCAGAAAGCTGAAGGCGCTGAATATTGCGGTTTTCTTCGAAAAAAAGAATATCAACACCCTGGATTCCAAAGGCGAGGTGCTTCTGACCATCATGGCATTGTCTCTACGTTCCAAAACAAAGAGGCAGTTGATGATTTCTCCGTCGCTGTTACATATGATGAAATCAAAGCAAAGAAATATTCCCTTGCTGCAGGTCAGTATTTCGATGTAAAAATCGACTACCTCGATTTTTGGATATTTACCGCTGGCCGTTGCCTTGATCGTATCCTTCTTTGTGGAGAAAACACCTACCATCCTGGATGTTCTGCTTGCCATTGTCTGCGGCGGTATTCTGATGGCAATTGCTTTGCCCGGTGCGGAGAAGCTGTGTAAGAGCAAGGATATCCAGTTTGCAGGCCGCGCTGGACAAGCGGGAGAAGACGGTCTGCGTGTCCACACAGGTGATTGAAGCGGGTGTGGATATCTCCTTTGAGCGGGTGATCCGGCTTTCTGCAGGGATGGACAGTGTGATACAGGCCGCAGGCCGCTGCAACCGCAACGGTGAACAGACTGAACCTGCACCGGTCTACCTGGTGCAGTGCCAAAATGAAAATTTGGCCAGGCTGCCCGATATTCAGCGCGGAAAGAACGCCACGGGAGACCTGCTGGCGCAGTATCGCCAGAGACCCGAACGGTTTCATAATGATCTGTCCTCTTATGAGGCTATCGACTACTACTATCGCCGGCTTTATCAGGAGCTGCCGCAGGGATTTCAGGATTACAGCGTCAAGGACAAACACTATACGATTTTTTCTCTGATGGCCGGTAACGATTACTTTGCGGATGACAGAGCAGAGGCGCATGGAACCTATTATTTGAATCAGGCTTTCCGACTGGCAGGCAGACTGTTTCAGGTGTATGATGAGGATCGTATCGATGTGATCGTTCCGTACGGGGAAGGTCGGGCGGTGATCGCTGATCTTGGTTCTGAACAGGCCGGACAGGACCTCCAATACCGACGGCAGTGTCTGGAACGGGCCAAGCCGTACACGGTTTCCCTGTACCAGCACCAGCGGCAGCAATTGGAACAGAAACATGGACTGCGTCCCATCCGGGACGGCGACGACAGCATCCTGGTTCTGGCGGAAATGTTTTATCATGAGGAAATTGGTTTCTCACTCAATGGGACGACAACACAATCCTGGGAGGTGTAAGTGTGAAAAATACGAAGTACCCCAATATCGTGGAATTCGAGGTGACCGGGGACTATGCGATGTTCTCTGACCCGATCCTGCGTCTCGGGGGAGAAAAGTGCACCTATCAGGTACCGACCTACGAGGCACTGAAAGGTATCTTGTCCTCAGCCTATTGGAAACCTACCATTATCTGGTATATTGACGAAGTGCGGGTGATGAATCCCATCCAAACGGAGGTCAAAGGCATCCGGCCCATCAAGTATCACGGCGGCAACGATCTGGCGTACTATACCTACCTCAAGAATTGTCGCTATCAGGTGCGCGCCCATTTTGAATGGAACGAAAACCGGCCGGAACTGGCCAGAGACCGCAACGAGAACAAGCACCATGAGATCGCAAAAAAGCTGATCCGCAAAGGCGGCCGCCGGGATATTTTTCTCGGAACGCGGGAGTGTCAGGGCTATGTGAAGCCGTGTGTGTTCGGCGAGGGAGAGAGCCATTATGATGCCATCCCGGAGCTGAGCTTCGGCCTGATGTATCACGGCATCACCTACGCAGACGAGGCGTACTCCGCGGAAACAGCAGGCAAAATGACGGCGAATTTCTGGAGTCCGGTCATGCGGAAAGGAATCATCACGTTCCCACGACCGGAGGAATGTCCGCTGCACAAGACGCTCGGCGAGATGGAGATCAAACCATTCGGAGAGCAGCTGGACAACTTCACCGGCCTGCGGGAATTCGGGGAGGTGAACTGAATGGGACTTTTGCAGAAAGCCTGCGAGACCTATGATTGCCACGCCGGCCTTGCCGGACAGATCCGGGAGGGGCATGAGACCCTGCCGCCTGTCTCTCATATTCTAACCTCTGCACAGATTGAGATCACGCTGGATCAGGACGGAACCTTCGTGAATGCCCGGACGGTGGACAAAACGGAGCCGAAAATCGTGATCCCGGTTACGGAAAAATCTGCCGGGCGCAGCGGTACTGATCCAGTCCCCCATCCCCTTTGCGACCAGCTGAAATACCTGGACGGCTGTGATGAAAAAAAGCACGCCCTGTATGTGGAGCAACTGTCGGATTGGGCGAATTCTCCCTATGGACATTCCAAGCTCCGCCCTGTCCTGACCTATGTCAAGAGCGGAACAATTCTGACGGATCTGACGCAAAGCGGTGTGCTCCAGTTGGATGAAAAGGGGCGGCCCAAAGATGAAAAAGCGCTGGTGCGGTGGCGTGTTAATGGCTTGGACACAGAGGAAAGCAGCCCCTGCTGGACGGATCGAAGCCTGTTCCGTGCTTTCATCGACTATTACAGCGCAAAAACGAACCAGCAGGAGCAGGCGCTGTGCATGATCGACGGGAAACCGGCCAGACCCGCCAGCCAGCACCCCAAGGGAATCGTCCCTTTGTGCGGTGGCAACGCCAAGCTGATCAGAAAGCCTATGATGCGGGTTCCAGGAGCAGCGCGGCGATCTGCTGATCATCCGGGATATATACGTCTTTTCTCCCGTGCTGGGCATTTCCCGCACCTGTGATGTGGTGGAATCCCGCAGGTCAGATGCCAGCGTGTCCCTCCACGGGCAGGAGGGCCTGTATCATCAGCCCTTCTCCGTGGAGTACAAGCACGATTATGCAGCAGAGGTCTGATGATCTGAGGGTGCGAAGAGGAAGCAAACAGAGCTTCCCCTGTACGTTCGCACCCCATTTCCCTTGTTGCTCTCTACAAAAGCAAGGGAAACGAACAACCTTTTACCGTGTTAGAAAACAACACGGCATACTGTTTATTGCTTTTGCACAATGTCAAGCACGCCCCTTTATACATGTTTGCTGTCCCACCCCGCACGGGGTGGGTGGATTGAAATTCGGATTCGCCGGTGATGATGATCTTCTTCATGGGTCCCACCCCGCACGGGGTGGGTGGATTGAAATATTGGCCAGATTATGCACTTACGCAACTATATTGTCCCACCCCGCACGGGGTGGGTGGATTGAAATTCCATCAACCTGGAGGAGGAGATCATCCAGACGAGTCCCACCCCGCACGGGGTGGGTGGATTGAAATCCGCAGTGCTCGCACCTCCGCATGTGTCACCCCGTCCCACCCCGCACGGGGTGGGTGGATTGAAATATTGCAGTGGGTGCGCGGTGGGTGCTCTCTTGGGTCCCACCCCGCACGGGGTGGGTGGATTGAAATATCCTGAGGGCCATCGCGGAAACCATGGAACGAGAGTCCCACCCCGCACGGGGTGGGTGGATTGAAATTTTCTGGGGCGGCGGTGGAGCATGCTGCGGCTCAGTCCCACCCCGCACGGGGTGGGTGGATTGAAATTCCCCGCTGGTGATCTGCTTCAGGTCCAGCGCCGTCCCACCCCGCACGGGGTGGGTGGATTGAAATATCCGGGCCGCCGGGGTGAACAAGGGCGGATCAGGTCCCACCCCGCACGGGGTGGGTGGATTGAAATCAGCGGCGCGGGGGATTAACCCCGCGCGCGCTTGGTCCCACCCCGCACGGGGTGGGTGGATTGAAATCACACGAGGACCACGTCCACCGCGCCCTCGCCGCGTCCCACCCCGCACGGGGTGGGTGGATTGAAATTTGCAGAACGCCTGCACGAACTCCGCCGTCGTGGTCCCACCCCGCACGGGGTGGGTGGATTGAAATTAACACGAGTCGAAACACGGAAAGCGCGACTGGTGTCCCACCCCGCACGGGGTGGGTGGATTGAAATATCTTGCTGGCGGAGATGGTGACGCTCTCCGCCGTCCCACCCCGCACGGGGTGGGTGGATTGAAATTGATGGCCAATGAGTATGCTGTGAACCAGGCAGTCCCACCCCGCACGGGGTGAGTGGATTGAAATGTCACCCCGCCCAAGTTCCGCGACGCGCTCCGCCAGGTCCCACCCCGCACGGGGTGGGTGGATTGAAATAAACTTGGCGCGCTTTGCCGGGTGGCGCTGCCTGTCCCACCCCGCACGGGGTGGGTGGATTGAAATAGTAGCGGTAGAATACCGGCTCTGCCATCGTGCCCATGCTCAAACAGTTCACGGGCGTGAACATGCTCTGCGACATCGGCAACGGCAACATGAACATCATGACCATTCAGGACAGGCGCGCTATCATGGATCAGTGCTTCACGGAGAAGTACGACACCTATCAGTGCATGCTCCGGGCGCGCGAGGCCCTGACACAGCGCTTTGGTCGCACCGTGCCGGATGCCGTCATTGACGAGGTGCTCCGAAACGGCGATGCGGACATCGGGCGCGACTATGTGGACACCATCCGCGAGGTCGCTGCCGGTTATGTGGCAGCGATCATCCGCAGACTGCGCGAGCAAGAATACGACCCGCAGACCATGCGGCTGTGGATCGTGGGTGGCGGCGGATGCCTGCTGCGTCACTTTGGACAACATGACCATGACTGTGCGACCACCATCGACAACATCCACGCCAATGCCGAGGGCTATGAGTATCTCGCGGAGCGGCGCTTGAAGCGCGAGGGAGCTGACGGATGAGCCAGGCGTTCCGCACGACCCTTCGGCTTGATCCGGGCAAGCCTGCCGGCGCACAGGCTGCCGCACTGCTGCAGCCGTTTCACGCAGAGCGCGGCGTGTCCTACAGCGCGCTGATTGATTCGGCGGTCAACGCTTATGACGGCAAGTCATCCAAACAATGAAGGCCTGCGGGAAACGATCCGCTCCTTCGTCCGGGAGGAGCTGGCGGCTGCGCAGCTTGGCGATCTGCTGCAAGTCCTGATAACCGCTGTTCCCGCAGAGCCGCCGGCATCTCCCCCTGCTCACCATGACGAGCCCTTGACGACGCGCTGGACAGTTTCGGCTGCTGATGCACGCGGTGCTCATGCGTACCGCATTCCTGAACCACTCCCCGTTCCACCGTAACCGTCCCGCGGGCGGCACACTGCAGCGTCAGGATTGGGCGAAACGGCATGTGCCGCTGTCCGTTCCATCCAGATAAAACGCCTTCCATGAAAATCAACGCAACCCAAATACTGCTGCTTCGGCTGTCACTCCACCGGCGATGTGATCGACTTCACCGCACGGCAGTTCCATGTATTGCCCCTTGACGCCGCGCGCAAGCTGGCAGCGGATTTCGGCATCGCCCCCAACACGCCGGTATCCGCTGGCGTCGCTCTTCCTGCCATCCAGCAGAAGGAATCTCCGCTCCTGAAAAATCGCCAGAAACAATTCGCACCCGTTCACCCCTCGGACGAATGGGACCACTGCTTCGTATCCGCAAGCCATGCGCTGCCGCAGGTGTCCTGTCTGATTGACTGTCTGTATGACGCAGACGATGTTGTCCGCAAAGGCACCACCGGCTCCCTGCTCGGCGACGGCACCCTCCGCAGCATCGAACGCTGGAACGACACCCACAGAAAGGAGGCTTATGCGCATAGCGAAACGCTTGCGGCCTGATCAGTTCCCGCCCGGGTACGATGGGCAGCGCATCAACGAGCCGCTTTCTGCCGGGCGTTCCTGGCTTCGCAAAAGCTGCTCTATTCCAAAAGCAGCTTCTTCCCGCCGCAGCCCGGCCGGATCCATGTGGCAAACGGCACGCTGTTTCCGGGCGGTTCGTTCTCCGCAACAAAGAATGAAATCGTGCGCAGCCGCTTTCCGGCGGCCTGCAATCCTTCCTCGCCAGCCCGGAAACGTGGCTGCGCTTCCTGAGCAATCTGCTCTACAAGGACGACATCCCCACCCAGCAGGAATGCATCGGCTACTGCCTGATCCCCGGCGACAGGGGCCTGCGCTTGATGGTCATCAAGGGCAGCGGCGGCGCAGATCGGCGCCGTTCTGTCCCACCTGTTTGGCTGCAACGTCAAGGCTGGCAGCGTAGGCAAGGTGTCCGAGAACCGCTTTGCCCGGGCCGATCTGGCGCACATCCGTCTGCTGATCGACAACGATATGCGCATGGAAGCCCTGCGTCAGACCAGCTTCGTCAAGTCGCTGGTCACCGCGCGATGCCGCATGGATCTGGAGAAGAAGGGCAGGCAGCGCCATCCGGGCTGGATGTTCGCCCGGCTGCCGGCTTTTTCCAACGGCGACCTGCAATCCCTCTGCGAACCGCAGCAGCGGCTTCTCGCCGCTCAGGAACCGAAGCTTCCTAAAATTCATGACCGCCAGCCAGAAGAAGCGCAGCATCGAGCACGCCAACCCCTGACGAACCTTCCCGGTCGCCGCGTGTGGGGCTTAACCGGCATTGCGCCGGTGCTGAAGCGTCCACCGCGAACCGCAGACGGCTGGCAGCGGGATTGCTCGGACGATAGCCCCTTTTCCTGACATCCGCTGTAAGTGAGGTTTTCCGCGATTCCCTGTGTACATACGTGCACAAGGCTTGTCCGCATGTTTGATACGCAGAAGATTCGCAAATCCGCAAGAACGGAACAATGCTCCTTTATGCACCCACCACCTGCCGGTTCTTCATCATAGGCATGAAAGCCTTGCACAATAGAACACCTGAACAGAACGCCCTCCGAGAGCCGCCCGTTGCCCCGGCACATCACCGGCGAGCGCAGCGGCCTGCGCCACACCCTTCACGGCGACTGCTGCTTCCCGGATCCGGAGCAGCAGCCCATCGGCAAATGGGGCCGACGGCACCTCCGGCACCTGGAATGCATGAATCCGGCGCGCACCGGAGCCGGACGCCTGCGGGCTCGGAGATCACCGGGCTTGATTGGCACGAAACAGACATGCCGGAAACCGTTCTCCACCTGTCCGCACCCCGTGCTGTAAGGGCAGGAGCCCTCCGCCCCTGAGCAACCTGCGCGCACGGATCCAAAGGAAGTTGCCCGCGCCGATGCCCATGGCCCGGGCGTTCGCCCTGGTTGTTGCCGGCAGTTTGCCGGGCGCAGTACTGACTGCGGGCATGCGCTTCCGGGAAGCCCTGCCGCAAAGGCCGATGCGGTGCTTCTTCCTCCCGGGAGGCCATTGGCCGGCGCGGGCGCACCCGGGCGGATCACGGACGGCTGACCATCGCCGGCGTCAGTCCGCGCGGCGGCGTCAGCAGGGCGAAGGCATTGCCGCCGGGAACGGTTCTGCCGGTGTGCGTCCGCCCGGACAGCAGCATCCTTCCGGAAATGGCCGGTCAGGATGACGTCCTCCCTGTGCCCGATGACACCGCCAGCCGCGCCGGGGCGCATCCCCGGAAAAGCCGGGCGTATCCGCTCAAAACCGTTTGCATACATGCCCTTTTCGTAGTATAATGTCATTATTCATACGCAATGTACAGGATTCAGCGTTGAGAGCATTCCGCACCTCCCGCACAAAAGATCTTCTCCTATGCCCTCATTCCTTAAAGGAGGACATGCCATGATCAGCTTCAAGTGCCAGACCTGCGGCGGCGAGATGACCGTCGAGCGAACCGGCGATCTGGTCTGTGCCTATTGCGGCTCCAAGACCGTCTTGACGGACCGGCAGCTGGCCGAATACCGTGACTTCCGCCAGCGCATGGTGGATTACCTGCGCAATGTCAGCGACGACACCCCGGATACCGCGCAGCTCGACGCCCTGTGGGCCGATGCCGACACCACGGTTTTCCGGACGGCGGACGGCGCGGCGATCACCGCCCGTTATCTCTATACCGTGCAGGATGCCCCCGCTGTGATGTACCTGACCCGGTCGGCGGCGCTGTACCGCTTCCCGAAGGCCGAGCGCGGCAAGGCTGCGCTGGCTGAGCAATGGATCGGCCGGCTGCAGTATCCGGCGGCGGACGTCAGGAATCTGCCCCAGTACTTCCCGTCGGTGACCGGCCGGTTCGAGCTGGAGGACGGCGGCATCCTGCTGGCCATCGCCCGGGAGGAGCAGCTGTTCCCGCTGTCGATGTTCGGCGCGCTGCAGCCCCGGCATGCCGCCTGGGTCGTGTCCCGGATGGAGAACATCTGCTGCGTGCTGGAATACAGCAGTCTGGTGCACGGCGGCATCTCTCCGGCATCGGTGTTCATCAACCCCGTCACCCACGAGGCCGCGCTCCTGGGCGGCTGGTGGAACGCGGGGTTCAAACGCCCGCCATCGTCCGCGACGGTCAACGCCGATCTGGCCGCGGTGCGCAAAACAGCGGACGCGGTGCTGGGCCCGTACCGGAGCCAGGTGCCGCAGGCCTTCGACCATTTCCTGAGGGATACGCCCTGCACCGACGCCTACGATGACTTCGCCCATTGGGATCAGGTCATCCACAAGAGCTTCGGCCGCCGCCGTTTTGTCAAAATGGACCTGAACGGGAACAGCATCCCTTAACATCATCAACAGGAGGTATCGCCATGGGAAACGGAAGCTACCGCGCATCGGACTGGAGCAGGCTGAGAGCCAGCCGGAAAATGGACACCACCGCCAACGAAAGCGAAATCTTCACGAGGCGCAGCGTTGACCCCAGGTTTGATCCCCGCTACATCAACTACCGGGAGGCCCGGGACTCCCAGGAGCATCCCTGCTCCACGCCGATCATCCTCGGCCTGGACGTGACGGCCTCCATGGGCTATCTGGCCAACAAGATTGCCCGCGAGGCCCTCAACGAAACCATGCTCAAGCTCTATTCCACCAGGCTGATCGATGACCCGCAGCTGTTGTTTGCCGCCTATGGCGACTTCAATGATCGCGCGCCCCTGCAGGTGACGCAGTTCGAGTCGGACATCCGCATCGCCGAGCAGCTGATGGACCTGTGGCTGGAAAGCGGCGGACAGAGCCAGGTTGTCCCGGAGCTGCTGTGGCATTTCGCGGCTGTGCATACCCGCCTGGATTGCTGCGAGAAGCGCCATCAAAAGGGCTTCCTGATCACCATCGGCGACAGCGCGGAGCTCCGTCCCCTGAACGATTCCCTGTGCCGGCGGGTTTTCGGCCCGGAGGAACGCGTCCCCTCGGCGGAGGACTGCCTGAAGGCTGCCCAGGAGAAGTTTGAGATCATGCATATTTTCATCATCGGCGAAGCCAACACCTGCCCGCCTGTCTTTTCCGGCCTGCTGCCCGGCAGAACCATGGTCATCCACCGTTCGGACATTGACGCGCTGCCCGAGATCCTCATCAGCGCAATGCAGCTGGTCACCGGGAAGGATCGTTCCGCCGTGGTGTCGCAGTGGTCGGATATGGCCCAGCCCATCGTCCGGCGGGCGATCGCGAACCTGACCGTGGGCAACAGCAGGAAAGGCTTCTTCTTTTGAGCCTGCGCAGGATCACCGCCATCGTCGGCCGCGGCTTCGGCGATGAGGGCAAGGGCCTGGCGGTGGACTGGCTCTGCGGCCAGGCCCCGGGCGCGCTGGTCGTCAGGCACAACGGCGGCGCCCAGGCCGGGCATACGGTGGAGCATCCGGGCTTCCGCTTCGTGTTTCACCAGCTGTCCTCCGGCTCCTTCCGCCGGGCGGATACCTTCTGGGCGGATACCTACTTCCCCGATCTGTACAAGCTGGGCGAGGAAGCCGAAGCCTTCCGGGCGGCGGCAGGGTTTCTCCCCGTCATCTACTGCGACCCGCAGGCCTGCGCCGTGCTCATCGACGACGTGATCATCAACATGGGCCTGGAAACCCTTCGCGGGGCCGGACGGCACGGCAGCTGCGGCATGGGCATCAACGAGGCGGATCTGCGGACGAAGGCCGGCTTCGGGCTGACCATCGGCGAGGTGATGCGCTGCTCCGCCGGGGAGCTGACCGCCCGTATGCTGCGCATCCGCCGGGAATATCAGCCAGCGCGGCTGGAGGCGCTGCATATCCGCCGTCTGCCGGAGGAATACCAGTCGCTCCTGGAATCCCGGGCGGTGCTGGAAAACACGGCGGAGGAAATCTGCCGCAACCGGGCGCTGCTGACCCCCATCGCCCCGGAAAACCTGCTGGCCGCCAGGGAACGTATTGTCTTTGAGAGCGGGCAGGGGCTGCTTCTGGACGCGGAATGCGCCCGCTACGCGCCCCATGTGACCGCCTCGCGGACGGGCCTGGTCAATCCCGTCAGGCTGCTTGCCCGCTGCGGTCTGCCGCTGGATGAGGTCGTCTACGTGGCCCGAAGCTATGTGACGCGCCACGGCGCCGGCCCGCTGCCCTGCGAGCAGGACAAGCAGCTGCTCGGCCTGACCGGGGAGGACAGCACCAACGTCCCCAACCCCTGGCAGGGCACGATCCGCTACGCCCGCTACCCCTCCCCCGAGGACATGATCGCCCCCGTGGCGCAGGATCTGGCCAGCGCGCCGGACGTCCGGCCGCAGGTTGCCCTGCTGATCACCCACCTGAATGAAACCCATGGGCAGATTCTCTTTGCCGACGGCGGCCTTCCCGCGGAGAAGCTGCCGCAGCTGCCCGCGTTCCGCGGAACCGTCCAGGGCTTCTACCGCTCGGCCTCCCGCTACGCGTCGGAGATTCAGGCCCTGTAGCCCGTCGGGGGAAGCGGCGACTCCCGGCAGCGCACGCGTCGGCCCATTGGCGGCGACAGCCAGGATCCCCCGCCCGACGGACGCCCCCGCCGCGCCCCAGCATCCCTTCCGTCCGCACAGCCCGCCGCAGCGGCCCTTGCTGCGCGGGCTTTTGTTTGCGTGCCGGACGTCCGGCCGCAGGCTTCCCTGCTGATCACTCACCTGAATGAAACCCATGGGCGGATTCTCTTTGCCGACGGCGGCCTTCCCGCGGAGGAGCTGCCGCAGCTGCCCGCGTTCCGCGGAACCGTCCAGGGCTTCTACCGCTCGTCCTCCCGCTACGCGTCGGAGATTCAGGCCCTGTAGCCCGTCGGGGGAAGCGGCGACTCCCGGCAGCGCACGCGTCGGCCCATTGGCGGCGACAGCCAGGATCCCCCGCCCGACGGACGCCCCCGCCGCGCCCCAGCATCCCTTCCGTCCGCACAGCCCGCCGCAGCGGCCCTTGCTGCGCGGGCTTTTGTTTACGCGCCGCTTCCTTCCGCGGAAACTCCGGCCCCCGGCGCGCCCGCCATCCGGGTCACAAAAAGGTGCGTACTTGACAGCGGCCCGCCGTTCCTGCATGATGATTCTGTCGAAAGGAGCATTGTCACCATGAACCAGGCAGAACGAAGACAGTATCTGATCCGGACGCTGCTGCGGGAGCATCCCTCGTGGGATTCCGCGGCCCTGCCGGAGGACGAGGATGCCCAGCGCACCCTCCTGCGGGGGCTGATGAACGTCCGGCCGCCCCAGCCCGTCAGCCGGGAATTCCTCGAGGTGCAGGACGCCTATCTGCAGGAGACGCTGCGCGCCCGGGGGATCACCCGCCTGACGGAGACGCCGGAGGTGCAGGAGGGGATCCGGCTGTGGCGGGGCGACATCACCACGCTGCAGTGCGGCGCCATCGTCAACGCGGCCAACGGCGGCATGACCGGCTGCTATCACCCCTGCCACGGCTGCATCGACAACTGCATCCACACCTACGCCGGGGTGCAGCTGCGCCTGAGGTGCGCGCAGCTCATGGCGCGGCAGGGCCACGACGAGCCGCCGGGCCAGGCGAAAATCACCCCGGCCTACAACCTTCCCTGCGATTATGTGATCCACACCGTGGGGCCCATGGTGCAGGGCCCGCTGACGCCCCGTCACGGCGAGCTGCTGGCGCAGTGCTACCGCGCCTGCCTGGCCCTGGCGGACGCTTACGCGGTGGGCAGCATTGCGCTGTGCTGCATATCCACCGGGGTGTACGGCTTCCCCAGGGAACAGGCGGCGCGCATCGCCGTGGAGACGGTGCGCCAATACCGCGCGGAAACAAACAGCTCAACCGAGGTGATCTTCAATGTGTACACCCAGCAGGACGAATCCATCTACCGCTCGCTTCTCCGGGCCGATTGAGCGGCTGCGTCAGGCGCTCCGGACGGCGGACGCGGTGCTCATCGGCGCGGGAGCGGGCCTTTCCGCATCCGCGGGGCTGACCTACAGCGGCGAACGCTTCGAGCAGCACTTCGCCGACTTCCACCGGAAGTACGGCATCACCGACATGTATGCCGGAGGCTTCTACCCCTTCGGCACCCTGGAGGAATACTGGGCCTGGTGGAGCCGGCACGTCCTCTGCAACCGCTACGTGGAGCCGCCCCGTCCGGTCTACCGGCAGCTGCGCGCGCTGATGGAGGGCCGGGACTTCTTCGTGCTGACCACCAATGTGGATCATCAGTTCCAGCGGGCGGGGTTTGACAAGGCGCGGCTGTTCTACACCCAGGGGGATTACGGCCTGTGGCAGTGCGCCCGGGCCTGCCATGCCCGCACCTACGACAACGAGGACGCCGTCCGCCGGATGGTCCGGGAGCAGCGGGACATGCGCATTCCCACCGCGCTGATCCCCCGCTGTCCCCGCTGCGGCGCGCCCATGACCATGAACCTGCGCAGCGACGATACCTTCGTGCAGGACGAGGGCTGGTATGCCGCCCTTGCGCGGTACCAGGCCTTTGCGGAGAAGCATCGGAGCGGACGGGTGCTGTATCTGGAGCTGGGCGTGGGGGACAATACGCCGGGCATCATCAAGTACCCCTTCTGGCAGGCCACGCTGGACAATCCCCATGCCCTCTACGCCTGCGTCAACCGGGGGCAGGCCTGGGCCCCCCAGGCCCTCGCGGCCCGCGCCATCTGCCTGGACGGGGATATCGGCGACGTCCTGTCCGCCCTGGCCGGGGGCTGATGCCCCGCGTTCTCCCCCCCGCAAGAACGCTCATTTTGGGGCTTGACAAACAGGCCCTCTCCGATTAAAATATGTAACGTGTTACATATTACGCGCCAGATCTTCGGCGCGCAGCGGGGGAGGAAGCAGCATGACCGGACAGCATGTGGGTCATCTGATCAAGAGCATCAACGAGAAACTGAAGGCCCGGGCGGATCAGGACGCCCGGACGCATCATCTGACGCTATCCCAGAGCTTTGTCCTGACCTACCTGGACAGCCAGGGCGGTCAGGCGGCGCAGAAGGACATCGAGCGATTCCTGGACGTGTCGCATCCCGCGGTGACGGGGATCATCTCCCGCATGGAGCAGAACGGTCACGTGACCACCTGGCCCAACCCCGGCGACAAGCGCGTGAAAATCGTGGCCCTCACCCCTCAGGCGGGCGCCCGCGTCAAGGAAATGAACGAGATGTGCCAGCACTGGGAAAGCGCCATGCTCGACGGTTTCTCCCCGGAGGAGACGGCCACCCTGAAGGCCCTGCTGATCCGGGTCAACGACAACCTGGTGCGCATGCAGAACCGGTGACGGGCCGTCCGTCCCTCCCCGCCCCTCCCCCCGCCGGGAAGGCGGACTGCCTGCGCCCATCTGCCGGCTGATTCATCCCCCGCCCGAGCCGGCTTTCTCTTTTGCCCAAATGTGTAACATGTTACAGATTGAAAGGAGCATGGACCATGATCCGAACCCTTGCCCGGAGCCTTCGGCAGCACAAGAAGGGCTCCATCCAGACGGTACTCCTGTCGGTGCTGGAAGTGCTGTTTGACATTCTGATTCCGCTGTGCATGGCCAACCTGATCGACTTCGGCGTGGAGGCGGGCAGCATGGCGGCAGTGGGAAAGTGGGGACTGCTGCTGACGGTGTGCGCGATGCTGCAGCTGACCACGGGCGTGCTGTCCGCCAGGCTGTGCGCCAAAGCCTCCGCAGGCTTCGCCGCCAATTTGCGCCAGGATATGTACGACAACGTGCAGACCTTCGCCTTCTCCAACATCGACAAGTTCTCCACCGCCTCCATCGTCACCCGCCTGACCACCGACGTCACCAACATCCAGAACGCCTACCAGATGCTCATCCGCATGGCCATCCGCGGGCCGGTGATGCTGCTGTTCGCGGTGATCGTGTCCTTCACCATCCACCGGCAGATCTCCCTGGTGTTCCTGGCGGTGATCCCCATCATGGCGGTGCTGCTGGTGATGATCGTCATGCGGGTCAATCCGATCTTCGGCCGGGTGTTCCGCACCTACGACGGGCTGAACAACGTCGTGCAGGAAAACGTCCGGGGCATCCGGGTGGTCAAGTCCTTCAACCAGGAGGAGGGCGAAATCCGCAAGTTCCGCGGCATTTCCCAGGCGATTTACGAGGGCTACACCCGCGGCGAAAAGCTGCTGGCCCTCAACTCGCCCATCATGCAGTTCTTCATGTACGCCTGCATGATCCTCATCTCCTGGATGGGCGCCAAGGCCATCGTCGCCAGCGGCAACGATCCCGCCCTGGGCCTGACCACCGGCAACCTGACCGCGCTGATCAACTACGCCTCCCAGATCCTCATCAGCCTGATGATGCTCTCCATGGTGTTCGCCATGATGACCATCGCCATTTCCTCCGCCCGGCGCGTGGCCGAGCTCCTGGAGGAGAAAACCGACATCGCCAATCCGGAGGAGCCCGTCACGCAGGTGCGGGACGGCGCCATCGACTTCTGCGACGTCAGCTTCGCCTACGCCTCCAAGGCCGACAAGAAGGTGCTGGAGCACGTGAACCTGCACTTCGCCTCGGGGGAGACCATCGGCATCCTGGGCGGCACGGGCTCGTCCAAGTCGAGCCTGGTGCAGCTGATCCCCCGGCTCTACGACGTGACCGGGGGCGCGGTGAAGGTGGGCGGCGTGGACGTCCGCCGCTACGACATGGACACCCTGCGGGAAAGCGTGGCCATGGTGCTGCAGAAGAACGAGCTGTTCTCCGGCACCATCGCCGAGAACCTGCGCTGGGGCAACCCCGACGCCACCGATGAGGAGCTGCGCCACGCCTGCCGGCTGTCCTGCGCCGACGAGTTCATCCAGACCTTCCCCGACGGCTACCAGACCCACATCGAGCAGGGCGGCGCCAATGTGTCCGGCGGACAGAAGCAGCGCCTGTGCATCGCCCGCGCCCTGCTGAAACGTCCCCGGGTCCTCATCCTGGACGACTCCACCTCCGCCGTGGATACCCGCACCGACGCCCTCATCCGCCGGGCCTTCGCCCAGGATATCCCCGATACCACCAAGATCATCATCGCCCAGCGTGTCAGCTCCGTGCAGGACGCGGATCAGATCGTCGTGATGGACGACGGGCACGTGGCCGCCGTGGGCCGGCACGCGGAGCTGCTGAAAACCTGCAGCATCTACCGCGAGGTTTATGAATCCCAGCAGAAGGGGGACGACAGCCATGACTGAAAAATCCGGCAGCGCAGTCCGTCAGCTTGATCTCAAGGCCCTCAGGCGCCTGATGGCCTGCATGAAGGTTTACCGTGGACGCCTGGTGCTGGTGGTGGTGTGCATCCTGCTCAGCGCCATTGCCAGCGCGGCCTCCTCGCTGTTCCTGCAGACGCTCATTGACGATCACATCCTGCCCCTGCTGGGCATGGAAAGCCCGGTGTTCACGGGGCTGATCCGGGCGCTGATCACCATCGGGGCGGTGTACGTCGTGGGGATCATCTCCACCCTCCTGTACAACCGGCTGATGGTCACCATCGCCCAGGGCACCCTGAAGACCATCCGCGATGAGATGTTCGCCAGGATGCAGCGTCTGCCCATCCGCTACTTCGACAGCCACACCCACGGCGAAACCATGAGCCTCTACACCAACGATACCGACACCCTCCGCCAGATGATCGCCCAGTCCATGGCGCAGCTGGTGTCCTCGGTGTTCACGATTGTGGTGGTGTTCGTGTGCATGCTCTACATCAGCGTGCCGCTGTCCATCGCGGCGGTGGCGGGCGTGTGCGTGAGCATGCGCGTGGCCGGCGGGACGCTGAAGAAAATCGGCGCCACCTTCATGCGTCAGCAGAAGGCGCTGGCCGAGCTCAACGGCCAGGTGGAGGAGATGGTCAACGGCCAGAAGGTGGTGAAGGTCTTCTGCCACGAGGAGATCGCCAAGGCCCAGCTGGCTGAAAAGAACGCCGCCTGGGAGGATGCCTCCGCCCAGGCCAACGGCAGCGCCAACGCCATCATGCCCCTGCTGTGCGGGCTGGACTATCTGGTGTATGTGCTGGTGGCGGTGCTGGGCGCGTGGATGGCCATCGCCGGCAGCGCCAACCTGGGCCTGACCGGCGTGGACGTGCTGACGCTGGGCGCCATCGCCTCCTTCCTGACGCTGACCCGCAGCTTCACCAACCCCATCTCCCAGATATCCAACCAGCTCAACGCCATCGTCACCGCGCTGGCGGGCGCGTCGCGGATCTTCGCCTTCATGGACGAGACCCCCGAAACCGACGAGGGCTACGTCACCCTGGTCAACGCCCGGGAGGACGTGATGGGCAACATCACCGAGTGCCCCGAGCACACCGGCCGCTGGGCCTGGAAGCATCCCCATCACGACGGCGAGCTGACCTACACCGAGCTCAAGGGCGACATCACCATGGATCACGTGGACTTCGGCTACCTGCCGGACAAGCCCGTGCTGCATGACATCACCCTCTACGCCACCCCCGGGCAGAAGATCGCCTTCGTGGGGGCCACGGGCGCGGGCAAAACCACCATCACCAACCTGATCAACCGCTTCTACGACATTGCCGACGGCAAGATCCGCTACGACGGCATCAACATCAACAAGATCCGCAAGGCGGATCTGCGGCGCTCCCTGGGCGTGGTGCTGCAGGACGTGAACCTGTTCACCGGCACCGTCATGGAGAACATCCGCTACGGCAACCCCTCCGCCACCGATGAGGAATGCATCCGCGCGGCGAAGCTGGCCAATGCCGACGGCTTCATCCGCATGCTGCCCCAGGGGTATCAGACGGTGCTCAAGGGGGATGGCAGCGGCCTGTCCCAGGGCCAGCGGCAGCTGATCTCCATCGCCCGGGCCGCGGTATCCGATCCTCCCGTGATGATCCTGGACGAAGCCACCTCCTCCATCGACACCCGCACCGAGGCCCTCGTGCAGGACGGCATGGACAAGCTGATGAAGGGCCGCACGGTGTTCGTCATCGCGCACCGGCTGTCCACCGTCCGCAATGCCGACTGCATCATGGTGCTGGATCACGGCCGGATCATCGAGCGCGGCACCCACGACAGCCTCATCGCCGAACGGGGCACCTACTATCAGCTGTACACGGGCGCCTTCGAGCTGGAATGAGCCCCTGCCGACCACCCTGCCCCTTCCCCGGACAAACGTATGCCCTGCCGCTGCAAAGTCAGCGGCAGGGCATATTGCTTGCGGGGGCTTTGATCCCGGCGGCTTGTCCAGGGCGGCATCCTCCGGCGGCTTGTCCAGGGCGGCATCCTCCGGCGGGATGGCGCAGGCGGTGGGGCAGCCCCCCGGCCTTTCGTGCGGCGGCTTGCGGAAGGCCGGCCAGCCGCTGCGCGCCATCCGGTCAACCACCGGAACCGCAGCCCGGCCGCTGTACAGCTGCTGCACCTCCGCCGGCAGGGTTCCCCAGGGCATCCGGCAGCAGACCCGCCGCCGCGCCCCGCCGCATCCGACGCCGCGCAGCCCTGCCGCCCAGGCCATCGTCGCCGCAGATCCTCCCCCAGGGCCGGCAGCTCCGGGATCCCCGCGGAGCGGCCGCGCCCCCGCTGTTCCGGCAGGCGGGCTTCCCGCCCCGCCGCATCCGTCACGCGCTCTTCCACGCAGGGCCGGACTTCTCCCGCCGGCCCGACGGCCGCAGGCAGACCATGCACGCCCCGTCCAGCGCAATGCACAGCATCCCCGCCGCCATCATGCGTCCGTTGTTCCTCACGGCCCCGCACACGGCGAAGGCCACCGAGACCGCACCCTTGCAGGCCGCAATCAGCGCGGTCTGTCCGCGGGTGCGGCGGCGGGTGAGCATGTACAGGTACGCCACGCTGACGGCGATGCTCTGCAGATACGCAGCGTACTTCTCCCCCTGCGCGCCGCCCAGCCACGCCACCAGCAGCAGCTGCGCCGCCAGGCAGCAGGTCAGCGCCAGCGCGCTCCAGGGCCGCGTCCCGCCCGCGTCCTCCCGGGGCTGCAGCCATACCAGCCGCACCCAGGTGATCACCACAAACAGCAGCAGCATCCCCCACGCCGCCCCGCCGACGGCCTGCGCCCCCACGTCCCGGGGAATGAGGGCGTTCAGCCGGGCGTCCAGACCCGCGCGCGGCATTTCCCCCAGCCCCGCCATGTACATCACCTGCATCGCCAGGCAGCACGCCAGCGCCAGCGCGCTCCAGGCGGCAAACCACTTCCGCCCCGTATCCCCCGGCGCTTCCTTCCGGCCCAGGCGGTACCAGGTGATCATGATCAGCGCCTCCAGCGCCAGCCAGATCCCGTTGGCCATGGCCTGCGCTCCGGCGTCCCCCCGGATGAAATATTCCGCACAGGCATAAATCCCTTCCCATGCAATATGCAGCCCCAGCGCGAACAGGGGGATGCAGCCGTTTTTCTGCCGGATCCCCAGGCGGATGGCGTCCGCATACACCGCCAGCCAGCACGCTCCCCCTGCCCCCACGCACAGGGCCATGATCAGTCCGTATCCTCCATCCATAGGCGCCCTTCCTTACAGGCGCGCGTCCGCCAGACCGCAGAAGCTGTCGATGGGATCCTCCCCACGGAAGGCTTCGGGCCCCGTCATCAGCTTGTCCACCAGCGCGTCCAGGGTCGCGTCCTTCGCGTCGTAGGTGTTGATGTAGGTGCGGGCCTGGGGAATATCCGCCAGCATGGTGGGCGCCTCGCAGCCAATGACGATCACCGGCACCTCGAACACATACCAGGGAATCTCCCCGCCGCCCCGCGACAGCCCGAAGCTCGGCCGCCCCGACGCCACGTCGCACAGGGTGATCACCAGATCCATCTGCGCCGTGAAGTCCCGGATGGCGCTCTTCCCCGCGAAGAACAGGTTCACGTCCGGCTTCTCCCCGCGCTCGGCCTGCCGCCGCATCTGATCCACCGGGTTCTCGTACACAAACACGTCGAAGCCCTTCTTCATCAGCTTCTGCCGCAGCGCCTCCACCGGGCTTGCGCCTGCCATGCCCACCGCCTTCATCAGCGCGGTCATGCCGCTCTCCGCGCCCTTCACATGCACCAGCATGATCCGCCGGTACCGCTGCGGCGTGACGGGCAGCACGTCCCTGTCCCGGTACTTGACCAGGGTGATGCCCTGATCGCTGATGGCCCGCTGAGCGCGAAGGTATTCCTCCTTCCCCAGCGTCCGGCGCATGATCTCCTCCGAGGACGCCAGCTGCTCCGGCGGGCTGCGGTGCAGCCCCATGTGGGCCTTCAGCCCGAGGATGCGCGTCAGGGCCTCCTGCAGGCGTTCCCTGCTGAGGACGCCGCTGCGCAGGGCGCCCAGCATGGCCGCGAAATCCTCCTCCGGGTCGTTGAAGAACAGCAGCATGTCGCAGCCCGCGTTGATCGCCCGGGGCAGCATGTCGCTGCGCTTCATGCGGCAGGTCATGGCCACCATGTGCGTCGCGTCGGTGATCACCAGGCCGTTGAAGCCCAGCCGCTCCCGCAGAAGCCCCGTGATGATCTCCGGGCTCAGGGTAGCGGGCAGCATGTCCTCGTCCTTCAGGCGGCCGTTGATGGCCTTGGCCACCTTCGGCAGCATGATGTGCCCGGCCATCACCGCCTCCAGGCCGTTTCTGATCAGCGCCCTGTACACCCTGCCGTAGGTGGCGTTCCAGCGGCGCAGGCTGAAGTCGTTGACGTTGTTGGACAGGTGCGCGTCCCGGAAGTCCACGCCGTTGCCGGGAAAGTGCTTGGCCGCGCAGGCAAAGCCGGAGATCGTGTGCGCGCCCCGGAGATACTCGCAGCTCATGGCCGCCACCTGCCGGGCATTGCTGCCGAAGGCCCGGGAGACAATCTCGGTGTTCTGCCAGTTGTAGGCGATGTCGCTCACCGGCGCGAAGGCCATGTTGCATCCCACCGCCGCCGCCTGCTCGTTGGCCATCCGCCCCAGGGCGAAGGCGTTCCTTTTGTCCCCCGTGGCGGCGATCTTGATGCCCGTGCCGATGTAGGTGCCGTCGGTGCAGGCGTTGTCCCCGCCGGACTCCGTGTTGCAGGCGATGAACATGGGGATCCGCGCGGCCGCCTGCAGGGTTTCGTTGTGCCTGCGGATCACGCTGCCGGGGGCGCCGTTGTAGCGGCAGCCCCCCAGGTGATACTTCCCGGCCAGCTCTCTCAGGTATTCCTCGTCAAAGGAGGCGGAAATGCCGAAGAACAATTGCCCGATCTTCTCCTCGTCGCTCATGCCGGCGATGGTGCCGCGCACCCACAGGCAGTCCTCCTCCGACAGGCAGAAGGGCGGAGCTTTCAGGTCGATCATGGCCGGCCCTTTCTGGCGAAGATCGCCGCGATGATGTCGATGATCGCCTCCACGATCAGCGATATGGCGATGAACGTCCACAGCACCGCCGTGCTGCCGAAGGGATTGCACAGGATGATCACCGCGCAGGCGATGGTCAGCGCCGCGCTGACCGCCAGCCAGAACCACTTGCCGGACTTCAGGCGGATCTTGTCCAGCATCCACTGCACCTTGGAAATGCCCGCGATGAGAATCACCACGCCGTAGAGCACCGTCAGCACGGGGAAGGCCGCCAGGAACCAGCCGCTGTTCAGGATGCAGAACAGACCGCCCAGGATCTCGACGCAGCCCAGGGTCAGGTCGCGCTTGAGCGCGGCGGTGGCCGGCGGATCACGGAAATACTGCACCACGCTGAGCATGCCGAAAATCAGCAGCACAATGCCCACACACACGATGATTCCCCTGGTGAACCCCGACGGATTCACCAGCAGCAGCACGCCGACGACCGCCTCGCACAGCGACAGGATGATGCTGCTTGCCCTGGACGCGATACTCATGCCATTCTCCTCCATCTCTTTTGCAGTCAAAGGGTACGGGCCGGCTGTTTCCGGCCCTATATCATTTTCGCATACAGGTGTTGCTTTTTCAACAAACAGATGCTTTTCGATTGTTGCAAAGGAAACATTCAGGCGGCATGCTGTTGTTTTTTCAGAAAAATATTTTTCGGGCGGGGCGCGTCGCGGCGGGCGATTGACAAGCCGGGGCGCGTCCCCTACAATAGGAGGAGAAATCCCCGCGGAAAGCGGCGGCAAGGGAGGTTTCCCGGGCATGAAGAAGGAGAACCAACGGGTCGCGCTGACCAGGCGTCTGCTGAAGGAAAGCCTCCTGCGGCTGATGGCGGACAAGGACATCCGGGAGATCACCGTCACGGAGCTGTGCGCCGACGCGCAGATCAACCGCTGCACCTTCTACAAGCACTACGGCTGCACCGAGGACGTGCTGGCGGACATCGAGCACGACGTGGTCGAGGATCTGGAGTCCCTGTGGGCGAAGAACACCGCCGGCACCTACTGGCCCATGAACCTGCGGGTGGAAGCGCTGTGCCGCTACCTGCTGGAGCACAAGCCCATGATGAAGCTGCTGATGCGCAACACCGACACCAACACCGGCTTTGCGTCCCTGCTGATCAGCACGGCCCACGTCCGCACCCTGTACGACATGAAGCTCTCCTACATCACCGACCCGGAGTGCAGACGGCTGTTCACCTCCTTCCTGGTGAACGGCACGTACCACATGATCCGCCAGTGGCTGCTGGACGACAGCCCCATCACACCGGAGGAAATGGGCCACATGGGGTATCTGATCGCCACGCAGGGCTGGGAGCGGGCCTTTTCCGCCGACAGCGCCGCACACCCCATGAACGGAGGCGAGCATCATGCCATGCCCTGAGAAATTCCGCGAATCGCTCCTGCGCTTCGGCCTGCCGGAAGGGCTGATCGGGCAGATCAACGAAGGCTTTGAGCAGCTGGTCAGCAGCAGCCCCAAGAAGCAGAAGGCCGCCTATTTCCAGCGCGCCGCGGCGCTGATGTCCGCCGCCCTGGACGAGGACACCCTGCGCCGGGTGTTCGAGTGGAACGCCTGCTGCAAGGGCGGCGCCCGGGAGAAGGCCTCCAGGGCCTTCGCGAAGGCTCACGCGGACAAGTCCCTGGCGGAGCGGCTGGCCCTCATCCCGCAGGTGCCCTTCATGGGCAGGCCCACGCTGCTGCCCGACGGCTCCATCCTCGTGGACGCGGTGCGAGCCCGGGAGGGCGACCGCTATGCCTGCGCCTGCGCCAACTTCAGCCATTCCGGCTGGACGGGGCATGTGCCCCGGTGCTACTGCTACTGCTGCGCGGGGCATTTCCTCCACCACTACCAGATCATGCTGGGGGTGAAGCTCCGCACGGCGGAGATCGTCTCCTCCCCCCTGGACAGCGACGGCGCGATGCCCTGCGCCATGCGCTTCGTCCTCGCGGAGGAATAAGGCCCCTGCGCGCGCAAAAAATCCGGCGGGTTCCATGACGGAGCCTCGCCGGTTTTTTTGGCGGGGGGATCAGGCGCCATCGGGGAGCGCGCCCATGTTCCGGGAGGCGATGCGCTTCATCGCCCGGATGGAGCACACGCACACCAGAATCGTCAGCACGTCCGCGGCGGGCTGGGCGGCGCAGATGCCCGCCACCCCCGCAGCGCGCGGCAGCGTCAGGATGAAGGGCACGTAGAACAGCCCCTGGCGGATCATCGACAGGAACAGCCCGTAGCGGGATGCCCCGATGGTCTGGAAGGTGATGGTCATCATGTAGCACAGCCCGAAGGCCGGATACAGCGCCACCTGGGCGATCAGCAGCGCCCGGCCGCAGGATACGATCTCCGGGTTGCGGTTGAAGAGCATGATCAGCGGCCTTGCCAGAAGGATGTAGAGCGCGGCCACCAGCACCGTCAGCAGCAGCGCGCCCCTGAGGGCGAAGCGCACCGACTGATGGAAGCGCTCCTCGTTCTTCGCGCCGAAGGCATAGGCGGCCACCGGCTGATACCCCTGCATGAAGCCCATCACCACATAGCAGCCGATGAGGATCAGCCGCTGCACCACGCCGTAGGCGGCGATGATGTTGTCCGCGCCGGGGAGGGCGGCGGCGGCGATGTTGGTCAGGGAGGAGGCCACGGACAGGCAGATCTGGATGACGGCGGTGGGGATACCGATGGCCGCCACGTCCTTGACGAACCTCCAGGAGGGGCGGAAGGCCTTCACCCGGAGCCGGATCACCGACCGGCCGCTCATGTAGAACCAGGTCAGGATGCCGAAGGTGACGAACTGGGACACCGTGGTGGCCATGGACGCGCCCGCCACGCCCAGGCCCAGCCCCCAGTCGAACATGAACACCGGGTCCAGCGCCACATTCAGCAGCGCGCCGGTGATCACCGCCACGGAGGATATCTTCACGGAGGATTCCGCGCGGGCGGCGCAGTTCATGCTCTGGGCGGGGAGATTGGCCAGGGCGGCGATGAACATCCAGAAGGCGTAATCCTTCGCCAGGGGAAGGGACGCGTCCGACGCGCCGAAGGAGCGCAGCAGCGGCTCGATCAGCAGGATGCCGCCCACGCACAGCCCGATGCCGATGATGATCGACAGCCCGATCACCGTGGTGACGGTGCGGCTGGCGGCAGCCTCGTCCTTCGCGCCCAGCTGCCGCCCCGCCAGCACCGCCGCGCCCGCCGCGAACACGTTCTCGATGGACACCATGATCAGCAGCAGCGGCAGCGTCACGCCCACCGCCGTCAGGGCCATGTCGTTGTGCAGCATGCCGATGTAGGCCGTATCCACAATGTTGTACACGGCCTTGGCCAGCAGCGCCAGCGTGGCGGGAACCGCCAGCTTCACAATCGCCCGGGAGGGCTTCATGGCCCCCAGAAGGTTCCGGGAATCCGCGTTCTGATCGCGCATGGTTATTCCGTCCTTTCCACAATGCCGTAGAGCAGGATGTCCAGGGCCTGGCGGCAGCTTTCGTCCCTGGCGCGGAATTCCTCGGGGGTCATGGGGGCCACGCGGTAGCGGGCGTTGATGAAGTCCTGCAGCTGCCGCACCACCTCCACCACGTCGGCCCGGGCCATGCCCCGGCGCAGGGGCAGCGGCTCCAGCACGCCCTCCAGAATGGCGGCGTTGAGCCGGTCAAAGCCCTGCCGGCGGGCCTGAATCTCCTCCTGCAGATGGGCCGGCGGAGTCACCACCGCCTCGCAGAAGATGGGCTGGTACACCGGATGCGTGCGGAAAAAATCCATCCTGCAGGCGAAATACGCCTCCAGCTGCTTCTGCGCCGGGCCTTCCCGGCCGGGATCGCACGCCCGCAGATGCTCCGTCAGCAGCCGGAAGCATTCCTCCACGCAGCACAGGTACAGCTCGTCCTTGCTGGCAAAATAATGGTAGATGATCCCCTTGGACACCCCCTGCGCCGCGCAGATGGCGTTGACGGAGCTGCCCCCGTACCCCTGCTGCGCGAACTCCGCCAGGGCGCTGTCCACGATTTTCCGCCGGGTCTGCTGATTCTTCTCCTCCCGCTTCATGGCGATCCCTTCCGCAAAAATATTGACCGGATGGTCGGTTTTCGTATTGTAGCACAAATTGACCGTGTGGTCAATATTCCCGCGGCGCGTCCCGCGAAAGCCGGCCGGCGTCCCTGAAGCCGACAGGGCCAGCTGCGAAGCCCGCCGACGCCCGCTGGCATTTCGGGAGGCCCCGAACCTGACACGCGGCCCGCCAGCATCCCGGGAGCCGACAGGGACGGCAGCGTCATCCGTGCGCACGATCCCCTGCGGCAAGCGTCCCGGGAATCTCCCGGGCAACGCCCTCCCTCTTCCCGATTCCCTGTGGCAAGCATCCCGGCAGCCTACAGGGACGGCAGCGTCATCCGTGCGCACGATCCCCTGCGGGAAGCATCCCGGGAACCTCCCGGGCAACGCCCTCCCTCTTCCCGATTCCCTGTGGCAAGCATCCCGGCAGCCTACAGGGACGGCAGCGTCATCCGTGCGCACGATCCTCTGCGGGAAGTATCCCGGGAGCCGCCCGGACAACGCCCTCCCTCCCCCAGCCCTGCGGCGCGCCTTCCTCCCTCCCCGCCTGCGCTGTTTTCTCCGCCGGAAATGCTGCCTGCGACGTCTTTCGGCAGGATTTCCCGCTCACAGGGCGAATCCTACTCCCTGGAATTGAGGTGATTGCTTTGCAGCACAAGACGGCGAAGATCGACATGACCCAGGGACGGATTCTTCCTCTGGTGCTCCGCTTCGCTTTGCCGCTGTGCATCGGCAGCATCCTGCAGCAGCTCTACAGCACGGTGGATATGCTGGTCATCGGCAACTTCTGCGGCGCGACCGCGCTGGCCGCGGTGGGCACCAGCAGCCAGCCGGTGGAAATGTTCCTGTGCCTGTTCATGGGGCTGGGCACCGGCGTCACCATTCTGGTGAGCCAGGCCACCGGCGGCGGCGATCAGGCCCGCCAGCAGGTGGTGGTGCGCAACGCCACGGTGTTCCTGTACCTGTGCGCCCTGCCGCTGACGGTGCTGGGCGTGTGCTTCGGCCCGCTGCTCCTCCGCCTGATGCAGGCCCCCGCTGATACCTGGGATATGGCCGTCAGCTACATCCGCATCCTGTTCCTGGGCACGCTGGGCAACCTGGGCTACAACGTGAACGCCGGCATCCTGCGGGGCGTGGGCGACAGCAACTCGTCGCTGCTGTTCCTGCTGATTTCCTGCCTGGTCAACATCGTGCTGGATCTCCTGCTGGTGGCGGGCCTGGGCATGGACGTGTCCGGCGCGGCCTGGGCGACCATCATCGCCATGTACATCTCCTGGCTGATCAGCATGGCGTATATCCGCCGCCGCTATCCCGAGCTGGGGTATTCCCCCATCCCCCGCGGCGCCGATCCCCAGGCCCTCCGGGATATCGCCCGGGTCAGCATCCCCCTGGGGCTGAATCACTCCTTCTATTCCGTGGGCCATCTGTTCCTGCAGACGCTCATCAATGCCCAGGGCTCCATCTTCATGGCCGCCTGCACCGTGGGCGCCAAGGTCAACGGCCTGGCCAATGTGGCCATCAACGCCCTGTCCTCGGCGGGCACCACCTTCGCCGGGCAGAACCTGGGCGCGGAACGCTACGACCGCCTCGCCCGGGGCGGCTGGCGGATCCCCCTGTTCTCCGGCACGGTCACCCTCGCCGTGGCGCTGCTGGTCGTGGCGTTCGCCCGGCCCATCCTCAGCCTGTTCAATGACGATCCCGACGTCCTCGCCCTCGCCCTGCGCTACGTCCGGCTCGTGACGCCCTCCCTGAGCGCCTTCGCGGTGTTCAACGGCATCATCGCCTTCGTCAACGGCATGGGCATCATGACCTATCCCACCATCGTCAATATCCTGATGCTCTGGGCCGTGCGCATTCCCGTGGCGTATCTGATCAACGCCGTCGGCGCGGGGCTGTACGTCATGGCCAGCTTCCCCATCAGCTTTGTCTTCGGCATGCTGGTGATGCTCTGCTTCTTCCTGACGCCCCGCTGGCGCGGCATCCGCAAAAAGGCCCGTCTGCAGCTTTCGGGGCAGACAGTGTGATTCCGCCGGGTTTCTCCGGCCTGCGACTGCAAAGGAGGTTCCCCCATGCTTCTCAAGACCCTGGACATTCACGTCAAAGGCTCCCAGCCCTACGCCTCCGCGACCCTGTACCTCTACGAGGCCTCCCATGAGCTGATGACCAACGTCCGTCCGCTGATCATCGTCTGCCCCGGCGGCGGCTACGCCTACACCTCCGACAGGGAGGCCGATCCCATCGCCATGCAGTTCCTGGCCATGGGCTATCACGCGGCGGTGCTGCGCTACTCGGTGGATCCCGCCCGCTTCCCCACCGCGCTGGAGGAGGTGGGCAGCCTGATCCTCCAGGCCCGCGAGCACTGCGGCGAATGGCACGTCGATCCCGAGCGCATCGCGGTGGTGGGCTTCTCCGCCGGCGGACACCTGGCCTGCAGCTACTGCGCGCTGTGGCGGGAAGCCTTTGTGGCCGCGGATCTGAACGCCGATCCCGAGGCGCTCCGGCCCAATGGCATGATCCTGGGGTATCCGGTGATCACCAGCGGCCCCTGGGCGCATCATGATTCCTTCAGGTGTCTGCTGGGCGACCGCTACGAGGAAAAGAAGGAAGCCCTCTCCCTGGAAAACTGCGTCACCGACGCCATGCCCCCGGCCTTCATCTGGCACACCCAGGCGGATCCCGTGGTGCCCGTGCAGAATTCCCTGATGCTGGTCTCCGCCATGACGGACAGGCGCATCCCCGTGGAGTTCCACATGTTCCAGAACGGTCAGCACGGACTGTCCCTGGCCAACTGGGTGACCCAGGCCGCCAGCGGCGCGTGCATCGAGCCCC
>JBJEYH010000136.1:0-27435 GCA_051886675.1 Aristaeellaceae bacterium | reverse complement strand
TGCATGCCTACACCGGTGACCAGATGATCCTGGACGGCCCCCATCGCAAGGGCGATCTGCGCCGTGCCCGCGCTGGCGCGCAGAACATCGTTCCCAACTCCACCGGCGCTGCCAAGGCCATCGGCCTGGTCATCCCCGAGCTGAACGGCAAGCTGATCGGCTCCGCCCAGCGCGTGCCCGTGTGCACCGGCTCCACCACCATCCTGGTGGCTGTGGTCAAGGGCAAGGACGTGACCGTGGACGCTGTGAACGCCGCCATGAAGGCTCAGGCTTCCGAGTCCTTCGGCTACAACGTGGAGCCCATCGTCTCCTCCGACGTGATCGGCATGAAGTTCGGCTCCCTGTTCGACGCCACCCAGACCATGGTTGCCAAGCTGGATGACGAGACCTACCAGGTGCAGGTTGTGTCCTGGTACGACAACGAGAACTCCTACACCTCCCAGATGGTCCGCACCATCAAGTACTTCGCCGAGCTGTAATTGGCCGGCGGGACTCCCCGCCCTGTTCAGCTGACGCAAAGACGCCCGGCAGGCTTTCCCCCGCGGAAAGGTCTGCCGGGTTTTTTCATGAAGGCTTCCGCCGCACGATCGTGCAGCGGAGGTCTTTTTTCTGCCGAACGCTTCGGACAGACGATATTTTCTCCCTGCCATTCGTCCTGTTAGATGAAGGGAGGCGATCAGGCGTATGGAGGCTGACAGCACGCAGGATCAGGCCTTTGAACAGCTGGTGCGCCGCTATCAGGGCACGCTGCTGAAAATCTGCTACCTTTATCTGAAGGACCGCTCCCTGGCCGAGGACGCGGTACAGGAAACCTTCATCAAGGTGTACCGGGGCATGGCGCATTTCCGCGGGGATTGCCCGGAGAAGAACTGGATCATCCGCATCGCCATCCGCACCTGCTATGACATGAACCGTTCGGGCTGGCTTCGGCTGATGGACAGGCGCTTTACGCCCGATATGCTTCCGGAGGCCGCTGTGCCCTTCGCGCCGCACGAGGAGGAGCTGGTCACGGCGATATTGCGTCTGCCGGTGAAGCTGCGGGAGGCGGTTATCCTGTATTACTACCAGGGCATGAGCACGGTGGAAATCGCCGGGCTGCTGGGGCTGACGCAGTCCTCGGTGTCGGGACGGCTGAAGCGCGCCCGGGACAGGCTGCGCAGGGCCATGGAAGGGAGGGATCCCCGTGGGTGAGGACGAAATGCGGCGGCTTGTTCAGGAAGCCGTCAGTCACCGGCTGTCCGGCCTGGAGGAGAATCCCCGGCTGGCCCGCCGGATCATCGCCATGGAGAAAGGAGCATCCCCCCGCATGAGAAGGAAGCTGTCCGTATCGCTGATCATCGCGCTGCTGCTGGCGCTGCTGACCCTGGGCGCGGCGCTGGCGCTGACGCGCTCCCCGCTGCTGGAGCGGCTGTTCGCCCCGGAGGAGGCCGTCCCGCAGGAGGTGATCGACCAGATCGTTGCGCCGGAGGAATCCGCCGTTACGCCGCTGGGCGTGCTGTCGGTGGACGAGCTGCTCTATGACGGCAGCAGCCTGCATGTTCTGTGGACGGTCGCCAACCCCACCGGCGAACCGCTCCTGTACACCATGGAGGGCTTCACCCTCAACGGCCAGCCCCTGCACATGGCGCAGTGCAATCTCTTTGCCCGGGGCGCGGGCAGCGCGGGCTATCTGCTGGGCGGGGAGGTCGATGGCGTCAGCCTGCCCGCCAGCGTGACGTCCTTTCTGCAGGCCAGCGGGCTGGGCAGCAGGGATGCGTCCGGCGCATACCGCGAGGAACCGCTGCCCTCGGGCAAGGCCGTCCTGACCGTAAGCGCGGCGGTGTGGCGGCCCGTGAATCCGCCGGCCCTCTTCGACTACAAGGCCGTCGAAGGGGTGAACGTCGATCCGGAAGACACCCCTGTCCGCAGCCTGCAGGCGGATGAAAGCGGCTACTGCCAGCTGCAGCTGTTCCGGCCCGCGCAGTATCAGGCGCTCTCCGGCGGAGCGGATGCCTGGGCCGAAGCGTACAGGGCCCTGGGCTGGGCGGAGCCTGTGGGCACGATGGCCATGACCCTTGAGCTGGAGCTGAGCACGGCGCAGCTGACCTCCGTCGTCCCGGAGCAGACGGCGTTCGACCTGGGCGACTGCACCCTGAGCATCAGCCAGTTCGACTGCTCCCGCGCGGGCGGACGGTGTCAGCTGCAGATCAGCGGCGATCCCGCAGCCCTGGCCCGGTGGCGGAAATCCGGCCTGTACCTGGTGGACTGGGAAGGCCGGCGGGTGCTGAATCAGGGGTGCATCCGGGACGATCAGACCGGGGACGGCAGCCTTCACTTCACCATGACCATCCAGCCTATTGCGGGCGAGCTGCCGACGTGCATCCTCATCTGCCCCGAGAAGGACTTCGACGACCGCTGGAACGAGGCGTCCCCCTTTTACGATCCCGGCCTGACCCGGCCCGGGGACGTCATCGGCAGCCAGCAGTTCGACCTGGAGCGGGCCGTCACCGTGCCCCTGCGCCCCGGCCCCTGAGGCCCTCCCCGGCGGGCAGGCAGGGCGATGGCGACCGCCGCCGCCAGACCGGCCTTTTCCCTCCATACAGGAGGAACAACAGCAACCACCGCGCACAGACTGCCCCCGCCACACAGGAGGAACAACAGCGACCGCCGCGCACAGACCGTCCCCCCGCCACACAGGAGGAACAACAGCGACCACCGCGCACAGACCGGCCTTTTCCCGGCGCAGGCAGGAGGGATGACAGCGACCGCAGCCAGAATGGCCCCCGCCACACAGGAGGAACAACAGCAACCGCCACGCAGGTGGAACAACAGCAACCGCCACGCAGGTGGCACGACAGCAACCGCCGCGCACAGACTGCCCCCGCCACACAGGAGGAACAACAGCGACCGCCGCGCACATACCGCCCCCCTGCCACACAGGAGGAACAACAGCAATCGCCGCGCACAGACTGCCCCCGCCACACAGGAGGAACAACAGCGACCGCCGCGCACAGACCGTCCCCCCGCCACACAGGAGGAACAACAGCGACCACCGCGCACAGACCGGCCTTTTCCCGGCGCAGGCAGGAGGGATGACAGCGACCGCAGCGCACAGACCGCCCCCCGCCACGCAGGTGGAACGACAGCGACCGCCGCCGCCACAGCCACGCCGGCCCTTTCCCCGGTGCACAAGCAGGAGACACGACAGCAACCGCTGCCGCAGCCATCCCACCCATTCCCCCGCCACACAGGAGGAACAACAGCAACCGCCGCGACCAGACCGGCCCTCCCTCGCCGCACAGGCAGGAGACACGACAGCAACCGCTGCCACAGCCATCCCACCCATTCCCCCGCCGCCAGCCCGGCCCACCACCCCGCAAAAAAGAGGGATGCACATCGCATCCCTCTTTTTGCGCCCCGGCCGCTTACGGGTTGTCGCGCCGCTGCTTCATCCGGGCCTTGTCCGCATGGAAGGTCAGGTAGCTTTCGTCCGGGAAGGCGTATTCCCCGCGGTAGTTGGAGGCGTTGCAGGCGGGGAACTTCAGCGGATGATAGGTCTGCGGCGCGGGATTGTCCGCCTGGGTGTAGATGTACAGGCTGTGATAATCCCACACGATCAGCTCGTCCCGCTCGTCCCCGGTGAGGTCCATGGCCTCGCAGCACAGCGTCGGATGCCCGTCCTCCGGGAAGCTCACCGCCCGCACGCCTTCGCCGTTCAGCAGCCCGCCGCGATGGGGATCCGGATTGGTCAGGATCAGCTCCGTGCCGCTGCCGTCCCAGTTCACCGGGGCGATGATGTTGCCGTTCATCTCGTTTTCCATTTCCCAGATGGGGTTGCCCTTCGCGTCGTAGAGGAAGATGCACCCCTGATGCCCCCAGAAGTTCGTCACCGCGATCTCCAGCCCCTCGCGCTCCGGGCAGTAGTTGGCCACCGATACCCGCTGCGCATGGCCGATCATGTCCCGGGCCACGATGCTGCCGTAGAAGTCCCCGATGAAGAACCCCTGCGTCCCCGACACGCAGGCGAAATAGCCGTTGTCATCCCCGGGCATCCAGCGGCCGGCGACGATCTCATCCGTGTGATCCTCCGTGATGGGGTAGTGCCACAGCTCCGTGCCGTCGCTGTCCAGCAGGCGGTAGCCCACCAGCACCTCGTCCTTCCCGTCGCCGTCCACGTCCACGGGCAGGGGGCAGTGGCCGGTGTTGGTGGGGCTGATATACGACCACATAACGTTCAGCTGATCGTCCAGCGCCCAGACCCGGCAGTAGCGGTCCTTGATGAGGATGTCCGAGGGCCGCGGAAGTCCCCGGAAATTGCAGATGCGGATGCCGTCGGGGTTCAGGCGGGTGAAGGCGTAGGCGCCAAAGGGCGCGCCGATGAGCACATCGTCGTCCCCGTCGGCGACGGGGGTTTTCGCGGCGCGCTTCACCTGACCGGTGCGGCCGTCCAGAATGCGGATCTCGAATTCCCAGCCCACGATCACCTCGTCCGCGCCGTCGCCGTCGATGTCGTACACCTGCAGGGGCATGTCCGCCGATACCTTGCCCAGCACCTCCGTCTGCGCGGAGGGCTCGCCCAGCTGCCAGAGCACGTTGCCCTCCAGGTCGATGGCCGTCAGGCAGCTGATGAACCCGTAGGCGTCCCGGCTGACGCGCTTCTGCATCTGCGCCAGGACGATCTGCCAGCTGCCGTCTCCCGTCAGGTGCCCGAAGCGGATCTGCCGGCTGGTGCCGAAGTCCTTCAGGTCGATCTTCTTCCACAGCTTCATGGCCGGATGCCGGGCCATTTCCGCCCGCTCCTTCAGGCGCGCGTCCTCCTCCCGGCGGGCGATGGCCTCCGCCTCCTCCGCCGTCACCCGCGCCTCCACGTCCGTGAAGCGGGTGGGACAATCCGCCGTCAGGGCCGCCTTGCCGCCCCGCGATGCCAGGGGAACCTCCACGTCGATCAGCACCTGCCCGTCCACCGCGCAGCGCACGCGCTCGCCGTCCACGTCCGCAAGGAGCCGGTAGTCCCGGTCGCTGTCGGAGGCGAAGGGCGCCTCCGCAAGCACCCGCACCTCCTCCTTGTACCGCCAGGCAAGCCGCGCCCGATCCCGGCCCTCCAGGCTGAACACCAGGGTGTCGATGGAGTGGTTCATGCAGAAGCACAGCCCCGCCATCCCCTTCAGCGACAGCCGCCGCACCGTCGCCGCGAAGGCCACGTTCCGCCAGGCGGGCCGCCCCGTCTGCAGTGTGGGGAACATCCGGTGGGGCCGGTTCTTCTCAAGGCGCATGCACTCCACCGCGTGATGGCCCTCCTGCGAGGTGATCAGCCACGTGGGCCCCGTGCCGTTCCAGGTGTAGTTGCATACCTGATCCACCCACCGGCCGTGATCGCCCGCCTCCGTCACATACTGGTACTCCCCCATGGCGGAATGATCCCTGTCGTAGGGGAATTCCCCGATGGGAAAGCCCCTGAAATCCTCCGTGAACAGCACATGGTTCTTCATGCCCGCGCCGCCTTTCCGTGTCGTGTGATGTGTCATGCCTTGTCCCCGTCCTCCCGGGGGGCGTCGCCCCGCCCGCTGCGGTAGGCGAAGGGCGATACCCCTTCGCATTCCTTGAACGCCGTGCCAAAGGCCTGCGCGTTCTGATACCCCAGCCGCCCCGCGATCTCGTAGACCTTCAGGTTGGTGTTTTCCAGCAGCTCCTTGGCCCGCTGCATGCGGATCCGCCGGCAGTAGTCCACAAAGTTCATGCCCGTGTTTTCCTTGAAGTAGCGGGACAGATACGCCGGATTCATCTGCATGTATTCCGCCACCTCCATCAGCGATACCCGGCTCTCGATGTGCTCCTGGATGTAGCGCTTGATCCGCGCGATGGGCGCGCTGTCCTCCCCCTGGCCCGCCTCGCCCGGCGCCAGACCCTTGCGCCTGTCCAGCCGCTTGACCGCCAGCTGCACCTTGGCAATGACCTCGTCCTTGAGCACGGGCTTGGTGATGTACGCCATGACCCCCAGGTCGATGGCCCGGCGGGCGTAGGCGAAGTCCTCGTAGGCCGTGAAGATGATGAACTCGCAGCCCGGCAGCTCCTGCCGCAGCCGCTCGATGGCCGTGAGCCCGTCCATGCCGGGCATCTGAATATCCACCAGGGCGATGTCCGCGTGGCAGCGCACCGCCTGGGTGCACAGGGATACCCCGTCCGCCGCGCAGGCCGCCACCTCCACCCCGCAGCTGCGCCAGTCGATGGCGTCCCGCAGCCCCGTGCGGATGATTTCCTCATCATCGGCGATAATCAGTCGGTACATGGCACAACCTCCCTCAGGCCCCCGCGGGCATGCGGATCACAACCTCCGTCCCCTCGCCGGGCCGGCTGCTGATCCCGATGGACGCTTCCCCGCCGTAGCGGCTGCGCAGCCGCGCCGCCACGTTCACCAGCGCGAAGTACTTCTCCCCGCCCGCGTCCTGCGCCATCGCCCGGCGGATGTCCGCCAGCCTCTCCGGCTCGATGCCGCAGCCGTTGTCCCGCACGCGCACGGTGAGCGTCCCGTCCGTCACCTGGGCCGTCACGCGGATCAGCCCCCGCCCCTCCAGCCCCTGGAAGCCGTGGGCGATGGCGTTTTCCACCAGCGGCTGCAGCAGCAGGTTGGGAATCGTCAGCGTCTCCGCCTCCTCGGACACCTCCATCTCCAGATCGAACCGGTCCCCGAAGCGGAACTTCTGTATACAGACATAATAAGCCAGCTGACGCTGATTGTCAAACAGCATGATGTCCTCCGAGCCGGCGTTCAGCGCGGTTTTGTAGAAGCCCGCCGTCGCCCCCACCAGCTCCTTGAGGTTGTCGTACTGCCCCTGCTCCACCAGCCAGATCATGTTGTTGAAAATGTTGTAGAGAAAGTGGGGCTTGATCTGCATCATCAGCAGGCGCTGCTTCAGCTCACGGCCCCGGGTTTTTTCGTCCACCAGCTCGGTGACGGTGGACTGCAGATGCTCCGCCATGTGGTCGAAGCCCCGGTTCAGCTCGCCGAAGATGCCGTCCTCCCCGTCCCCGACCCGGGTGGAGAAGTCCCCCGCCTCCAGCCGCGCGAACCCCTGCAGCAGCCGTTCCACAGGCTTGGCCACCCGGCGCTCCGTGATGATCACAATCAGCACGAACCCCAGCAGGAACAGCAGCATGATCACCCCCAGCACCACCACGAACCCTCCGCCGAACACCGACCAGAAGCCGAAGCGGTAGCTGTATTCCAGGGTGAAGCCCGGCGCTTCCTCCGCCGCCATGACCAGCGTCTCCCAGCCCTCGCCCTCCGCCGACGCACCGCAGAGCGTCTCGCCCCCGAAGCGGATGCAGCTGTACTCGTTCTCCGGGGTTTCGGCGTTGATGGAGGCAAAATGCTCGTAGGGCACGGAGATCAGCAGGATCCCCTTGCTCTTGCCCGTGTACAGCGACACCACCCGCTTCACCAGCGTGATGTAGCGGATGCCCCGGGTCTTGGCCACCAGCTCCGGCTCATGGGTCTGGTAGTCCAGGGTCCAGAAGCAGTCCCCCTCCCCCTTGCCCCGGGCCATCAGCGCCTCGTAGACGGCCCGCTCCTCCTCCCCCAGGTGATAGAACACACCCTCCGAGGAGGTGATCAGGCTCTGGCTGCTGCTCAGGTACAGGTCGATGCGGAATATGTCATAGGGGGCGAACTCGTACTCCGTCAGCAGATCCCGGCAGTCCGCGTAGGCCAGATAATCCGGCGTCTGCCGGTTGATGAGCACCTGCTGCAGCCTCGTGGAGACGCACAGGACGTTGGCGCAGTCCTCCATCTCCTTGACGTAGCGCTCGGTATGGTAGACCTTCTGGGCCAGCACCTGCTCCCGCTCGGCCCGGGCCTGCCGTACCAGGCTCCCCCAGGACTGCACCAGGTACGCCCCGTGCAGCATCAGCGCGCAGATCAGCAGCGCCGCCAGAAAGCTCAGGTACATCTTCCCCAGCCGCAGCCGTACGCCCCTGTGTCGCTTCATGCTGCTCCACTCCTTCGCCCTGTGTTCATGCAAAAAAGGCCGCGCAGGGTCTCCCCCACGCGGCAGCCGCTGCGCGGCTCCTCACGACATTGCAGGCCGTGCGGGGCGTGAACCCCTCCGGACAGGCGGAAGCTGCTGCACAGCTCACGACCGTGCAGCAGCCCCGCAAACCGGGTTGATGATCAGTTGGCGTTCAGCTCCTGGAGAATGGTGTCGCCATCGACGCTGTTCCAGAAGTTGCGGTAGTTGTTCAGGCCTTCCTCCACGCTGACGGAGCCCAGAATCACCTGGGAGATGACCTCCTTCCAGTAGCTGGTGATGGAGGCGGAGTTCTCGTCATACAGGTCGGACTTGCCGGCGGGGATCATCTGCTTGTCGCCGCGCAGCTCCATGCCCTTGTCGATGATGGACCGCTGCAGCTCCAGCGCGGCCTTCATCTCCTCGCCCGGCTGATAGGGCAGGCTGGAGAAGTCGCTGATGAAGGAGTCGGTGATGTAGTTGTACTTGATGGAATAGCCGGAGTTGGCAGCCTTCTCGGTGGGCACGGCGATGCCGTCCTGGATGGTGTAGTGCACACCCTCCACGCCGGTGTTGTAGAAGGCGGCATGGGTGGCGGGATCGGTGACCAGGGCTTCGATGACCCGCAGGGCAGCCTCGGGATTCTTGCAGTCAGAGGAGATGCACCAGGCGGTCTGGATGGACTCGTTCAGGCCGCCGCCCTTGCCGTCGGGACCCACGAGCATGTAGATGGGCTGCACGTCGCAGGGATTGCCCGCCGCCGCGGACTGGGAGATGTAGTTGGAGTAGTTGGCCACGTAGTCGATGTCGCTGGCGGCCTTGCCGGTGTAGACGTACTCACGCATGGTGTTGTTCTCGGTGGTGATGAACTCCTGATCCATGATGCCCAGGGTGTACAGCTCGCGCAGATAGTTCAGCGCGTCCACCATCTGGTCTTCCTGCATGCCGTCCACATACACGCCGTCAGCGTTCTTGTAGATGCCGGCATAGGCGCCGAAGGAATTCAGGAAGAACTGGAAGTTGTCGATCCACTTGGGGAAGCTGAAGGGAATGATGCCGGTGCCCTTGAGCTTGCTCAGCTCGGTGATGAACTCCTCGGTGGTCGGGGTCTCGCTGAGCTGGATGTCATACTGCTCCATGATGTCCTTGCGCATGAAGATGCACTTGACACGGGGGTAGTAGTAGGGAATGGCGTAGATCTTGCCATTGATGGCCAGGGCGTTGTAGTAGCTCTCGTCGATGGCGGAGAGGGCCTCGGAGGAGGCGATCAGGTCGTTGAGCTCCATGGGCTGCTCGCGGGCCACATAGTTGGGCAGGCGGGTCATGGCCTGGGAGATGGAGAACACGTCCGGCACATCGCCGCCGGCCATCATGGTCTCCAGCTTGTCATTGTAGGAGCCGATGGGCGGAATGATGGCTTCCAGCTTCACGCCGCACTTTTCCTCCAGCATGGTGACCACAGCCTGCTGCAGTTCGGGATCGGTGCTCAGGCCGAAGGTGTTGTCCGCCGAGCAGATGGTGAGGGAAGGCACATCGTCGGCGAAGGCGATCGGCACGATCGACAGCGCCATGACGGCAGCCAGAACCAGGGCGAGCAGTTTCTTCATACGGGTACCTCCTTTTTCTTCAGGCGGATGTTCTCCTCCGCCGGATGAACGTTGGCAGTGTGCGCCTTACTCCTTCACGCCGCCCAGCATCAGGCCCGAGACGAAGTAGCGCTGCACGAAGGGATAGATCGCCATCACGGGCAGCATGCCCAGCACCATGACGGCCATCTTGGTGTTGTCGTAGACGATGTTGCCCTCGCCCAGGGAGCCGTCGCTCTGGTAGATCAGTGCGCGGAGCATCACCTGCAGGGTATACTTGGCGCTGTTGTTGATGAACATGACCGCCTCGGTGTAGCGGTTCCAGAAGGAGACGAAGTAGAACAGCGTCACCGCCGCGAGAATCGGCACCGCCATGGGCAGCACGATGCGGATCAGGGCCATCAGGTCGTTGCAGCCGTCCAGCCAGGCGGATTCCACGAAGCTCTCCGGGATGGACATCATGAAGTTCTTGACGATGATCAGGTTGAAGGTGGACACCGCGAAGGGCAGGATCAGCGACCAGGAGTTGTCGATCAGCCCGAGGGTGCGCACCAGCACGTACAGGGGCATGATGCCCGCGTCGAACACCAGGGTCAGGCTGATCATCTTCATGAACACGTTGCGGGCCACCAGCCGCCGCTGGGCCAGGGCGAAGCCCATGGGCACGGTGATCACCATGGCCACGATGGTGCCCACCACCGCGATGAACATGGAGTTCCAGAAGCCGCGCATGTAGCCGCTGTTGAGCACCCGGGCGTAGCTCTTGAAGGTGATGGACCGCGGGAAGATCAGGTATACGCCGCCCATGACGTCCTTGTCCTCGGCCAGGGAGGTGATCACCACGTTCCAGATGGGGATGACCACGATCGTGCACACGATAGCCAGGAAAATCACGTTGAACACCCGGAAGGCCTTGCGCTGGGGGGATTCCTTGATGGCGTTGGCATGCTGACGGGCATGAATCATAATGGGTTCACCGCTCCTTCCCGATCGCGCCTGAGGGACAGGCAGGGATGCTTACAGGATGGAATCCTCCAGGAAATGCTTGCTGATCCAGTTGGTGCCCATGACCAGCATCAGGCTGACGATGCCCACAAACAGGCTCACCGCCGTGCCGTAGCCCAGGTTGCCCGTCAGCACGCCCTCCCGGTAGGAGTAGGTCTGCAGAACGTCGCTGACCGAATACACCGACGCGTTGTACATGACCATCACCTGGTCGAAGATCATCAGCACGTGGGAGAGGTTCAGCAGCAGCATGGTGATGATGGTGGGCTTGATGGTGGGGAGGGTGATGTACATGACCTGCTTGAAGCGGCCGCAGCCGTCGATTTCCGCGGCCTCGTACATCTGGGGATCCACGGTGGAGAGCGTCGCCACATAGATCACCGCGCCGTAGCCCATCTGCTTCCAGATGTAGGAAAGGATCAGCACCTTGCGGAACCACTTCACGTCCGACATGAAGTAGATTTTCTCCAGCCCCAGGCTTTGCAGGATCTGGTTGACGATGCCGCTGGAGGGCGACAGGAGGTTGACGAAAATGGAGCCCACCACCACCCAGGAGAAGAAGTAGGGGATGTAGATCAGGAACTGCACGGTGCGCTTGGCATGGACGGAGCGCAGCTCGTTGATCAGCAGGGCGATAACGATGGGGAAGGGGAAGTAGAACACGATGTTGTACAGGCTGATGATGATGGTATTGCGGAAGGCGTTCCAGAACGACGCCGACTTGAACAGCCGCTGGAAGTTCTTCAGCCCCACGAAGGACACCGTCTTGCGGAAGCCGTAGTTGGTGAAGGACAGCGCCAGCCCCGCGTAGGTGGCGTACTTGAACACAATGAACCAGATCAGCCCCGGCAGGAGCATCAGCAGCAGCCACCGCTGCCGCCAGATCCGCTTGCGCAGCGTACCCCGGGGAACATTGACAGCCTTTTTCACGCCCGTATTCGTCATAACGCATCGCCTGCTCTCTGTGAAAAGGTAGGTGCGGATTGCATCCGTTGTCTGATGGATAAATTATACCAAATTGCGACCAGATTTTCCACATGATTTTCTTTGCATTTTGTTTGGGGATTTTACCTGGGGAAAGCGGATCCGCCTCTTCCCGCCCCTGCCCGTTCGTCACGGCATTCCCGGATTGACATATATTGGGTATTTCGCCATGCTATTGAGCATCATCCTGCAACAGCGCACAAGGAGGAATCACCATGGGCTTCCGGGAAGACCTTCAACGGGAATCATCCTTTTCCACCGCCTCCAACCGCGATCTGCCCTGTGTGGTGCTGCAGGTCACGCTGAAGGAAAAGTTCCGGGGAACCGGCTCGGGCAATCTGAGCGAGCTGGAATACGCCATCAACGAGCAGGTCAGGAAGGGCTATCGCCTGCACACCTGCTCCACCTCCACCGGCGGCAGCAAGGGCCCGGGCGGCGGCGACCGGATCCAGGCCACGCTGATCTTCGAGCATCTGTAACGCCGCGGGCCCCCGGCGGCGCGTACCGGGCCTCCTCCATGCCGGGGAGGCCTTTTTTGGGGCGTGCCCCCTTCCCGTCCCCGCCCGATATTCCCCCGCATCCGCCCGCCTGCCTGTTGCGGCCGGGCGGTTTTTGTGCTATGATAAGGGGACTGGAATCATGAATACGCAGGCGGCCCGTCAAAGGCGACGATCCGCCCGGGAGGAGATACGGCCATGAACGTCATCACCACCAGAGAGCTCAAGGAGCGCCTTGCAGAGCTGCAGGGTCAGCGGGTCTGCCTGCAGGGCTGGATCCGCAACCACCGCAAGCAGAAGAGCATGGGCTTCATCGACTTCTTCGACGGCACCTGCTTCAAGAATCCGCAGGTGGTCTACGACAGCAATATCAGGGACTTCGCCCAGGTGCAGGCCTTCCGCGTGGGCGCGGCCATCACCGTGTGCGGCACCGTCGTGCCCTCCTACAAGGATCCCGCCACCCCCGAGGTGCAGGCCGATGAGATCATCCTGGAGGGCGACTGCCCTGAGGATTACCCCCTGCAGCCCAAGCGCCACAGCGTGGAGTACCTGCGGGAGATCGCCTACCTGCGTCCCCGCACCCGGCTGTTCCAGGCGGTGTTCCGCGTGCGGTCGGTGACCAGCATGGCCATCCACACCTACTTCCAGGACCGGGGCTACCTGTACGTCCACACGCCCCTGATCACCTCCAACGACGCCGAGGGCGCGGGCAACACCTTCACCGTCACCACCCTCGACCCCAGGGAGGGCAAAAAGCCTGAGGAGGACTTCTTCGGCAAGCCCACGGCGCTGGCGGTCACCGGCCAGCTGGAGGCCGAAACCTTCGCCATGGCCTTCTCCAGGGTGTATACCTTCGGCCCCACCTTCCGCGCCGAAAACAGCAACACCAAGACCCATGCCGCCGAATTCTGGATGATCGAGCCGGAGATCGCCTTCTGCGACATTCACCAGCTGATGGACATCGAGGAGGATTTCCTGAAGTATCTGGTGAAAACCGTGCTGGAAAAGTGCCCGGACGAGCTGCAGTTCCTGGATCAGTTCACCAAATCCGGCCTGCTGGACAAGCTCAACGCCCTGGCCGACAGCCAGTGTGCCCGCATCACCCACGAGGAAGCCATCACGATCCTGCGTTCTTCCGGCAGGGAGTTCCAGTTCGAGCCCCGTTACGGCGAGGACACCGCCAAGGAGCATGAGAAGTACCTCACCGAGGAATACTTCCATTCGCCGGTGTTCGTCTACAACTGGCCCAAGGACATCAAGGCCTTCTACATGTACCAGAACGACGACGGCAAGACCGTGGCGGCGGTGGATCTGCTGGTGCCCGGCGCGGGCGAATTGATGGGCGGCTCCCAGCGCGAGACCCGGTGCGAGCTGCTGACAAAGCGCATGGACGAGCTGCACATCTCCCAGGACGCCATGTACTGGTACGTGAACCTGCGGCGGTTCGGCGGCTGCACCCATTCGGGGTTCGGCATGGGCTTCGAGCGGCTGCTGATCTACCTCACCGGCGTGGACAACATCCGCGACGTGATCCCCTACGCCCGCACGCCCATGAACTGCGACTTCTGATGCCCCATCCCCGGATAACCGGCGCACGCAGGGTTTTCCCGCCCGCGTGCGTTTTTTCTGAAGCGGAGCCAATTTCCCACGCCGAAAGGAGCTGATCCCCATGGCCCATCGCAAGAAGCCCTCCCTCCCCCGGAAGATCCTGCGCAAGGCGCTGACCGTGCTGGCGGCGCTGCTGCTGCTGGGCGCGTTCTATCTGGCGGTGGTGCTGGGCCAGCCGCAGGAGAGCGACGCCCATGTGCAGGCGGATATGCATCAGCCGCTGCTCAGCGCCTCCCCGGCCGTGACCATCCACGACGAAGCCAGCCTGAACGAGCTGACCGTACCCTTTCCGGTGCCGGTTCTGTGCGCCGTCAGCGGCGGAAGCCTGACCTTCGTCTCCGGCGTCAGCTGCGACCTGGCCTATGAGGGCGGCTTCGCCCGCAGGATCACCCTCACCTATCAGACCCCCTCCGGTCAGCAGCTGCTGGTGGAGAGCCTTTATCCCGCCCGGGCCGTGGAGCTGCTGGGCAAGGGCGATTACCACATGGCGGGCGTGTCCGGGCAATCCCTGGCGGGGCTGCAGTCCGTGCGCATGGAGAACAGCAGCACCATCCGTCTCCACGCCCAGAGCGAAACGGGGCTGTACATCGTCACCGCGCCGAAGATGGATTCCTCCGACCTGGCCGCGCTGACCCGATCCCTGCAGCTGACCGGCAAGGAGGAATAACCATGGCCATCACCAAGAACACGCAGACGCCCGCGCAGCTGGAAGCCATTGCGGCGGAAGCCTTCCCGGGCCTTGCCCTGACGGACGCCCGGGAGCTGACCGAGGGCCTGTGCAACGCCGCCTACCGCCTGAGGCTTTCCGACGGGCGGGAGGTGATCCTGAAGATCGCTCCGGAGGGCGGCATGGGCCTTCTGCGCAACGAGATCGGCATGATGCGCGCGGAGGTATCCGCCATGGCGCTGGTGCGCCGCAGCGGCGCGGCCCGGGTGGCGGAGGTTTACCGGCACGACGACAGCTGCCGGATATGCAGCAGCGAATATTTCATCATGGAAGCCCTGCCGGGGCAGAGCCTTTTCGCCATCCGCGACACCCTGCCGCCGGAGACGCTGGCCACCGTGCACCGGGAGCTGGGGGAGCTGTCGCGGCAGCTGCGCGGCATCCGCGGGGAAGCCTTCGGCATGCTGGGGGACAGGGCGCACCGCTTCGCCCGGCTGTATGATTTCTTCGCCTATCTGCTGGGCAACGTGCTGGCCGACGCCGACGCCAAAAAGGTGGACACCGCCGTTCCCGCCGGAACGCTCCTGCGGGCCCTGGAAAAGGACGCCCCCTGCTTCGGCGAGGTGACCGTACCCTCGCTGATCCACTGGGACATGTGGGAGGGGAACGTGTTTGTGCAGGACGGGCATGTGTCGGGGGTCATCGACTGGGAGCGGGCCATGTGGGCCGAGCCCTTCCTGGACGACCGGTTCCGCCGGCACACCCGCAGCGCGGCGTTCCTGGAGGGCTTCGGGCAGACGGCCTTCACCCCGGCGGAAACCCGGCGGATCCTGTGGTATGACATTTTCCTCTACCTGACCATGATGACCGAGCCCGTCTACCGCCAGTACCCCGACGACAGCCAGTACCGCTGGACCCGCCCGCTGATGGAGGCGTCCTGGGCGGCGCTGCAGTCCGATTCGCCGAGCCTGTGAGAGGAGGAACCCTCATGAACCGACTGGATCAGCTGACCCTCCGTACCATGGCCTTTTTCGCGGGGGATGCCCGGCGCATCCAGCACCTGACGAAGGTGCATGCCTACGCCGCGCTCATCGGCCGCATGGAGGGCCTGGACGAGGCCACCCAGGCCATTCTGGAGGCCGCGGCCGTGGTGCACGACGTGGGCATCAAACCCGCCGAAGCGCAGTACGGCTCCTGCGGAGGCAAGCTGCAGGAGGCCCTCGGCCCGGCGGAAGCGCGGACGCTCCTGACCGGCGCGGGCTACTCGCCGGAGGAAACGGAGCGGGTGGCGTGGCTGGTGGGGCATCACCACACCTATGATCCCATCGAGGGGATCGACCATCAGATCCTGGTGGAAGCGGACTTTCTGGTGAACCTCCACGAGGACGGCTGCAGTACGGAAGCCATCCATCACACCCGCGACAGGATTTTCCGCACAGACGCCGGCAAGCATCTTCTGGAAGCCATGTTCTGACCCCACCAAGGGAACGCGCCAGCGGAAAAGGGTCAAGGGGCGATGCCCCTTGCCTTGGTAGCGGAGACGGCGTTAGCCCCTGCGCAGGGATGTCGCTGCAGCCCAGGCGCAACACAAAGAAAACAAAAGAGGGAACGCAAAGAAGCCAGAGTTTCCCAGCAGGCGACGAAGTCCGCCCGCGCCGGAAAGGAACGCCCCGTTCCCCCATCCATCACACACAGCACAGCCGCCCGGACAAAGCGCCCTGCAATCCGGACGGCTGTTTATCTGCATACGAAAGCCCCGCTGTCAGATTCTCCGCGGGGCTTTCGTGCGCTGTCTCCCGGGCCTGTACAGCCGATCGCCCGCCACGGAACCGTCAGCCAGACAAGCTGCCCGGATACCTCGTGATGGTCAGCCATCCTCCGGGGATCGCATGCTTTCCTTTCTTCACGCCGCATGATCGTTATGCTTCCGTCCTGTACGGCCGCTTCAACGCCTGACAGCACCGGCGCCCGGATAAACGAAAGACTCATGCGCACGGGATGCTTTACGCGCCCCGCAGCGCATGAGTCCATTCGCTGTTCCGACGTCAGCCACGCCGTCACGGCCCACTGAGCGGACGAACACCCGTCACGCCCTGCCGCTCAATGGCTGCATCAGATCTGCCGAGATTATCTGGAGGACGTCTTCCTGCGCACAAGCAGCAGCCCGAGCGCACCGAGCAGCATCATTGCCAGCCACAGCATGGGAGCGGCGGAATCGCCGGTTTCCGGCACGACAGGCGCCGTGATCACATGGAGTTCCGCTTCATCGGAGTTCAGGGTATTGCCGTACTGATCGGCAACCGCGCAGTAATACCTGAATCCATCGCAGTCCAGGTCGGTAACGGAGGTGGTATAGGCCGCATCCACTGCGCCGTCAATGGCCTGCCAGCCGTTGCCGTTGTTCCGGTTGATGTACCACTGGCAGGTGACGCCGTCGCCCGTCGCCTCCAGGGTGAAGGTCGCCTGCTGCCCAACCACAACGCACTGCTCCACAGGCTGCAGGGTAATGGTCAGCTCGTTCAGGCACTTGAATACCGCCACCACAGCCGCATCCGTGGCAGGCATGGTGAACAGCGTCGTGGCCGATTGGGCATCCTCAATATCGCCTGCGGATACCTCCCAGTGATCAAAGGCAAAGCCGGGATCAGCCTCCGCAATCAGCTGAAGCTGTACCGTTTCAGGCAGCTCCATCTCGCTGACGTTCACGGTGCCGCCAGCCGTCGCCGTCACAGAAAGCTGGTTGAAGTTCCCCTCCGAGAAATGCGCGACAAGCTCCACATCCTCGTTGACGGCAAAGCGGTAGGATTCCTCCGTGGATACGCAGACGCCATTGACGTACCAGCCAAGGAAGTCCACCGACGGCATGGCCATCGCCTCAACCTGGGCAAAGCAGGACGTGACATACTGGCCGCCGCCCGTTACCATGCCCTTCTGGTTGTTGGTGGACAGCGTAACCTGATGGCAGGTCACGCCGTCGCCGCGCAGGCTGAGCGTCGGCACGATTTCCCGGCCCGCAGCTTCCGTCATGCGGTATACCGTCGCGGAACCGTCGCCGTCGGCATCAATGTAGTCCTCCCCGGCATAGGCCGGAATGTCAACGTCAAAGGAATCTCCCGTGTCGATGGAGAGATTCTGCCAGCCCTGCAGCAGCGTGTATTGCTGCCGGATGCTGTCGTACTCCATCACGGATACGGACATTTCGCCCTTGCCGGTGGCGTTGATGCGGATGGTGTACGCGGCATCCGACGGCAGAATGATCTGCTTGGCGCCGGTGTCCAGAATCGCCGCGCCATGCACGCTGGAGGTATTCGTCACGGAGTCCCCGTCAATGCGGGACATCACCTGCATGCTCTCGTCATAGACCACCACGTCCACGGGGCAGTTGATGTGTACAATGCGGTAGCTCTGCGGACGCTGCCGGACGCTCCTGGGCTGGGAGGTATAGTTGCTGTCGGCGGACATCATGGCTGCCAGGGTGACCTCGGGCCAGTGCGGCTGGAAGCCGTTATCGGCAATCAGGTAATACAGGAAGCTGAAGAACTGCTGCGGGCTGTCAATAAACGTACTAAAGACTGTCTGCAGCAGGGTGACCAGCGCCGTTTTGACCTCCTCCAGATTCGTGCCCGTCTGCTTCAGCGCGGAATTGATGATCAGCTCCGTTGCGGCAGCGGCAGCGCGCTGGATTTTCGTCTTCGGGGTATCCAGAGGGTAGAGCAGGATGCCGACAATTTTCCTTGCGCCTTCGGCATAGTTGGAGAAGAAGGCATCGTTCAGCACTGCCAGCCAGTCGATGGTGCTGTTGTAGCTCATGAAGAAGGTGATCAGGCTGCTCAGCGCATTCTCAACATTGTTCACATAGCCAATGCGGCCGTTGGGAATGTTTGTGAACACCGTATTCACGCTGCCCTCCAGCATGGCGTCCACCGTCAGCTGCCTGTTGCGGCTCAGCCACTGCGGGTTGATGTCGATGCTGACGTACGGATACTTCCCCGAGAACCACAGGAACTCCCAGGTCTTGTAGCCGGCGCTGACGCTGGCATTCAGTTTGAAATCAACCTGCATGGCAAAGGGGTTGGGATTGTAGGTGGCTGTGCTGCCCCCCGGAATGCCTTTGCACACATTCTCGAACTGCGTCCGGATCGCACTGATATCATTGTAATACTCCGTGGTGCCCAGCGACGGCAGAAGCGGGATGGAGTTGGTGTTGTACCGCTTGAAGCCCATGACAGACGGCGCTACCAGCGGAATCAGATCCATCGGGTTGATCAGGTTGTGAATGTTGCAGTACCCGGAAGGGGAATCCACGCCCACATAGCCCTGCGGCGCCTCAAACGTATAGGCAAAGATATTCTTCTGCTGCAGGGCCACGCCGCCGCAGCTGAGCGCGTCGGTTATCCTGCCGGCCGTCATGTTGGCAACCGCACCGCCGCGGCTATAGCCGACAATCCAGAGCTTCACCTCATTCTTGAATTCGCCGTTGGCCTTGTGTTTTGCCATATATCCGTTCAGGTAATTGTATGCCGCCTGGGCTCCCGCCTCAAAGCCCTCATGATTGTCGCTGGGGCCCAGGACGAAATTGCCGCCCCACTCGTCATAATATGCGCCGCCGCGAACCGCCAGGGCAACGACCGTCATGTTCCCGATATTCTTGTAGGCGGCAATCAGGCCGATGGAGTTCATGGTGGGCTGATCGTCCCAAACGCCGTTCTGCTCAATGGCGTCGAATCCAATCTCGTTGAGCAGGGCGCGGGCATTTTTCGTTTTGTTGGCCCACACACCGGTGTCAAAGCTGGACCACGAGGACAGCTCCAGGCACAGCGACATGGTCGCCAGCTGGCTGTTGTACGCCCGGGCATCGCCGTAGAAGTACAGGTCGGAATAATGGTATGTGGCCGTGGAATCCGTAAGCCCGTTGATCATGCCCGGATACTTGAACTGACCGGACCTCGTCAAGACGTCGACATCCAGCGCGCCGATGGTGACGTCCCTCGTCAGCACCTTGCTCGACGCGTTCGTGGCCGAAACGGTAACCTTGTACTGTTTGTTCACCTCGCTGTTGTATGGAATGCTGACAACGACGTTCTTCTCAATCGTTCCCACAGCGCCGACATTCATGGTGCCCAGTTTGTACACAGCCGTGGTTGCGCCGGTATCGGCAAAGGCAAGCCCCTCAGGCAGCTCAATGGTGCAGGTAGCATTGCTCGCCACGGCCGTGCCGAGATTCTGCACATAGATCGTGATGGGATACGGCAGATAGTCATCCCTGGCGGCGTTGGTCTCAATGCGCGAGGCGGACGAAATGGTCACGCCCAGGGGCGGCTGCAGATCCTGGATCAGCTCGCTCAGGCCATAGCGGGTGACGTAGGTTTCCTGCGCGCCGGCGGCCAGGGTTCTTTCCCAGATGATGCTCACAGCGCTGTCGCCATTGCTGATTCCTGTCGCTGGCGAATAGTCCCAGGGGGTGTTGTATATCCGCCTCCAGTTGGTAAACTGCACCTTGTCCGGCCTGATGGATCCGCAGAGCAGACTGCCGTAGGACACAACCTGCGGATCGGTCAGGCTGTCAAAGGCCTGCCAGTATTGCGGAATGCTGTCCCCGGCAAATTCCATTTCAGTGGTCAGGTTGCCATAGCCCGGAATGCGGAACGGCGCGGCATCGTTGGAGCCCAGCATCGTATCCATCATGACGCGCAGGCCCAGGGAAGCGGTGCTGCTGCCGGTATTGGTCACAATATACTGGATTTCGACAACGTCTTCGCGCTGTGTCGCGCTGTTTTCGACAATGCGGATGACCTGCTGGACGCTGATATTCCCGAACATTGCTCCGGAATAATTCGCGTTCGTGCCGGCATCGAAATAAGGCGATTGCGTAAAGCCGCTGTTGCCGTAGATGTAGGGCGTACCGTCCACACAGACGGTTGTGTAGGATGTAGTCGGGTTGCTGTGCCCGTAGAGCAGGATTTTGTTGTTATCGGTGGACAGCGCAGGATTGCCTTCGACCGTGCCGACGGTAAACCTGCCTGTGCTGCTGTTGACGGCGAACTCGATATATTCATTGGACAGCGTATTGCCCCTCACCAGCGCGCGCGACGTGAACCAGTTGCTCCCGCCCCCATTCAGCTGGTTGACGAATTCCTGCTTATTCTGAGCGTATTCCTGCTCCGAAATGCCCTCTTCCACCTCGAAGCGGGGGAACGTCAGGGTCGCGTCCGATTCCGCCAGGGCGGACAGCCCCGACAGCTGCTGTGCCATCAGTACCAGAACAAGCACTATTGACATTAATTTCTTCATTTGACGTACCTCTCCCTTTTTCTCCATTGGTATCCTGCCCCATACACCCATGCAGCCAGCTTACTCCGTATTGACGCGCATGCGCCACTGTCCGTTCTCCAGCGCCACCGGCATGGCTGAAGATACCCGGAACACAGGCCTCACCCCGGCCTTGTAGACCGTGATGCTGTCAACCGTTGTTCCCGTAAACGTGCTGCCGTACTCGCTGATGCCGAATACACGGTTGAAATGCCATGTATCCGGTGTCCGGAGCCACCAGGCAGCGGGTTCGCCCTGATCGTTTGTTGCCACCAAACAACGCTGCATGAATTCCCTGGAAAACAGGCTTCCTTCCTCAGGGCCGATGCTGTTATGCATTCCCGTTGCTTCCGTCCAGGATGGAACGTAAAAAATCCGCCGGATCGTTTCCATCTCTTCGCCACAGACGCCTATGCTGGATTCCCTGGTAATCACCACCTCGCTTTCGACCAAATAGGCCTGCACCTCCGATGAAAAGCGGCTGGCATATTCGGTATTCAGGTAATCGTCCAATGCGGAATGGCCATAGTAGCTGTTGGGGCTGTCGCCGTATACGAAGGCGCTTGGCCCCGTTGTGTGTTCCCGGATCAGGAGGTAGTCGCGCTCCGTTTTCTTCAGCACAAGAAACGGCACGTATTCACCGTTTTCCGGTATCCAGAGACGATCCAGCTCCTGAATCTGCCCTTCCTGTGCCGGAAGGCCGCCATTCCACGCACAGCTGCAGCCCAATGCCGCGGCCAGTATGAATACAAGAAAAAGCGCCACCTTCTTTTTCATATGCCGGACTCCCTTGCATGCGTCATGGCCTCTGGGTTGCTGCATCAATTGTATCAAGATCCCGCACATAAACAGATAAGAAATGCAATAATACCGATGACCGTCAAGTCACATTATACCATCCGGGTTACGCTTTGTCTACAGCCTCCACAGCCAAATTCAGTCAAAGTACAGCACGCCGACGCCCGGACGCTTCATCGCATCCGGCACAGCATCGCCAGGCGGAACATGCCCTGTGCCATGCAAACAGCAATGCGGCAAAAAAAGATCCGGAGCGGGATCGATCATCCCGTTCCGGATCCTTGTCCGTCCATGATGCGGCACAGCAGGCGCGTACCTCCGGGTACAGCCTTACTTCAGCACAGCCTTGATGCGGCGCACGCCCGCGGAGGAGGACTCCTCCTTCATGATTTTGAACTCGCCCAGGTCGCCGGTGTTGGTGGCGTGGGGGCCGCCGCAGATCTCGAAGGAGAACTCGCCCATCTTGTAGGTGCGGACCTTCTCGCCGTACTTCGACTCGAACAGGCCGATGGCGCCCTTCGCCTTGGCCTCGGGCACGGTCATCTCCTCGCACACGATGGGAGCCTTGGCCTGAATGGCCTCGTTCACCAGCTGCTCCACCTGCTTCAGCTCCTCGGGCGTGACCTTCCGGCCGAAGGAGAAGTCGAAGCGCAGACGCTCCGCGGTGATGTTGGAGCCCTTCTGGGCCACCTCGTCGCCCAGCACCTTGCGCAGGGCGGCATGGAGCAGGTGGGTGGCGGTGTGCAGCTTGGCGGTCTGCTCGCTGTGATCCGCCAGGCCGCCCTTGAACTTCTGATCCGCGCCCTGATGGCTCAGCTCCTGATGCTTCTTAAACCGCTCGGCAAAGTCCGCCTCGTCCACCTTCAGGCCCTTCTCGGCGGCCAGCTCGATGGTCATCTCGATGGGGAAGCCGTAGGTGTCGTACAGCTTGAAGGCGCTGCGGCCGTCCAGGGTGTCCAGGGTGGCCATGCGGGCCTCCAGCGCGGCAATCAGCGCGGCCTCGTCGCCGGCGTTCGCCGCCTCGATGATGGGCAGCATGTCGGGCGAGGGACGCAGCTTCTTCTGCTGGGCCAGCTCGCGGGCGAAGGCAGCCTTGTCCGCCGCGGCCAGGATGCTCTCCAGCAGCGCGCGGGTGTTCACGGCGTTGGCGTACACCTTCTCGAATTCCTTCTCGCCCTGCTTGAGGGTCCGGGCAAAACGGCCCTCCTCCAGCTGCAGCTGCTCCAGCACGAAGGCGCTGTTGCGCTCCAGCTCCGGATACACCTCCCGGTACTGGTCGATGATCACCTGCGCGATCTGCGCGGTGAAGCCCTCGGCCATGCCCAGAGACATGCCGTAGCGCACGGCGCGACGGATCAGCCGGCGCAGGATATAGCCCTGGTCGGTGTTGGAGGGGCTGACGCCCCGGTCGTCGCCCAGGATGAAGGTGGAGGTGCGCATATGATCCGCGATGATGCGGAAGGCCTTGGTCACCTCGTCGCTCTCGCCGTAGGTCTTGCCGGACAGCTCGGCGATCTTCGCCAGAATCCCCGCGAAGGCGTCCGTCTCATAGACGGTTTTCTTGCCCGTCAGCACGCAGATGGTGCGCTCCAGACCCATGCCGGTATCCACGTTCTTCTTGGCCAGGGGCAGGAAGGTGCCGTCCTTCTGCTTGTTGTACTGCATGAACACGTCGTTCCAGATTTCCAGGTACCGGCCGCAGGAGCAGGCGGGCGAGCAGTTCGGGCCGCAGGGCTCCTTGTCGGTGATGATGAACATCTCGGTATCGGGGCCGCAGGGGCCGGTGATGCCGGCGGGGCCCCACCAGTTGTTCTCCTTGGGCAGGTAGAAGATGTGATCATCCTCCACGCCCATGGAACGCCACAGGTCATGGGATTCCACGTCCCGGGGGCAGTCCTCGTCGCCCGCGAACACCGAGAAGGCCAGCCGGTTCTTGTCCAGGCCCAGGTATTCCGGGCTGGTCAGGAACTCCCAGGACCAGGAGATGGCTTCCTTCTTGAAATAATCGCCCAGGCTCCAGTTGCCCAGCATCTCAAAGAAGGTCAGGTGGGACGGATCGCCCACGTCGTCGATATCGCCGGTGCGGATGCACTTCTGCACGTCGGTCAGGCGGGTGCCGGCGGGATGGGGCGTGCCCATCAGGTAGGGCACCAGGGGATGCATGCCCGCGGTGGTGAACAGCACGGTGGGATCGTTCTCCGGAATGACGGAGGCGGACTGAATCCGGTGATGGCCCTTGGACTCCATGAACTTCTGGAACATTTCACGCAGCTGGGCGGAGGTGATCTGCTTCATGACGCTGTGACTCCCTTCGGTATGGCAAAAAAGCTCGCTTTTGTTGGATTCGCAACGCTTATTATAGCATCGCCGCTAACCATTTGCAAGGCTTAGTTCAGCGGGAGCCGCAGCGGGCCGTCATCGCGGGGAGCATCCGTTTCCGCATCCTCCGCATGCCCTCACCGGAAGCTGATCACCGGCTCGTATGCCCCCTCCGGCCTGCTGCTGTGAATGTACTGCATCACGTCGCGGATGCTCTGCGTCATTCGTGCGTCGATCAAGGGAATCGACCATCTGTCATTCAGCGCGCCGATGAAATCGACAATGATCCGTTGGGTATCCCGGGGAATGTAATCATTGTCCTGAAGAAGCCTGACCATATCGCCCAGCCGACAGCTCCCCGCAGCGACGACGGTATTGCGAAAGTCCTCCATCACAAGCATGAAGGATACCGGGTTTTCCAGCGCCGGATGATTCCCAATGCTCTTCATATGATGTCCCCAGCCGCCTTCCGCGTAATAGAATACGCCCGGCATATGATAAGCCAGACAAAGGTCGTTGGGATTGCTGATGGCGTCACAGCATTTCCGGCACGGTGGGCAGTGCCCACGCCCGGCACGGTGGGCAGTGCCCACACCCGGCACGGTGGGCAGTGCCCACACCCGGCACGGTGGGCAGTGCCCACACCCGGCACGCGATTGGGCTGCGCGCCTTCGGTCACGATGAACACGCGTGGGGGTGTGCAGCGGCTTGCGCGGAAGGCACGGCTCGCGGAGGGCGAGCCGCGCTTGAGGGGTCACGGCGCGCAACGGGCGCGCCGCGACGCGGAACATGCCCAAAAGCCTCCTGCCCTTCGGCAGGAGGCTTTTGTCGCGCTCCCCGGGGGGCTGCCAGCCCCCCAACACCCCCTGGCCTCGGGGGGACCTCGTCCCCCCGAACCCCCCGGGCTCCGTTCCCTGCCGGCGTGCCTGGTCAGGAGGAGGCCTGCAGCTCCTTCAGCCGCCGGGTGGCGTGGATGATCATCACCGCCGCCATGCCCAGAATGATCGCGCATACCCCCGCGCCGGTGGCGGCCGTCAGCACCTGCCGGGCGACGGGATCCTGCTCCTGCCCGAACTGGGAGAGCATCGCCGTCTCCAGCGCGAATACCGATACCAGCGCCGAGGCCAGGCTCACCGCCCTGGTGGCGGACATCACGGGGCTGTGGTAGCGGCGGTACTTCACCAGATTCACCGCCGCGCTGATCACCGCGTAGAAGGCGTACATCGCCGCCACATAAATCAGATAGCCCGGGTAGCGGAAGCCCTCGTTTCTCTCGATCGCCAGCGCCACCACGCCGGTCAGCGCGATGGTCATGGGGATCAGCACCTCGCCGCACAGCCGGAACCGCTTCAGCTCCGATACCTGCGCCCTGCCCGGGACATTGCGCCGCACATGCCCCAGGAGCATGATGCGCAGCGCCGTCAGCAGCGCGTAGTACACCCCCAGCGTCCCGAACCACACCGAGCGGTAGTACGCGCCCATGATCAGCTTCATCACCGCGTAGAGCAGGTTCAGCCCCAGGGACAGCCGCAGCGACACATGCATGCGCAGCACCGGATCCGTCAGGACGCGGTGAAGCACCGGAACCCCATGGGCCCAGGCATAGGCCTCCCGCGCCAGCCGGGGCAGCCGGATGCACACCGCCACGGTCATGTACGCCGAGAAGGCGTAGGCCGCGCAGGCGACCGGGCCTTCCCCCTCCATCGCGGTGAAGGCAAAGGCCAGCATGATCGCCGCCGCCGGCACGCCCGCCAGCAGCACGGCTCTCCCGGGATACAGCAGCCGCTTCCCGATGCGTTTCCAGTCCATCATGGCCTAACCTCCCAGCACTGCGCCCACGCGCCCGGTATCAGAGGGTGTCGAAGCGTTCGCCCGTGCGGGCATCGTCGGTGTACAGCTCCCGGGGGAGAACGCTGGGATACGCATGCCACTGCCGCACCGACAGCGCGCCCCGGCCGCCCGTCAGACGGCGCACGGTCCCCCCGGCGGTGGTGAACGTGCCCTCCACCTCCCCGAAGGTCAGGGTGGCCACCGGGTAATCCGGCACCTGGAAGGTCACGCCCCAGGTGGTGGCGTTGCATACCCGGGCTCTGGCCTCCAGCGCGCCGCCCTCCACCGCCATGCGGATCCTGTAGGTGCAGGGGATAAAGCCGTCCAGCTCCCGCATGAAGGCCCAGTCCTCATGCTGGATGGTCAGCGTTCCCTCGGGGTAATGGGTGCGGGTTTCCAGGTCGTAGAGGGAGAAGTCCTTCATGCCCAGGCGCATGTCGTACAGGGAGGTGTGGATCTGGTCGAAGGCGATCCAGCCCCAGTCCTCCCAGCCGCCCAGCTCCGCGGCGGAGGAATCCACCGCCACGTATCTTTCCCGGATGCCCCGGCCCCGGACGCGGATATCCTGCCCCGCCAGGGTGATGACGCCCTCCACGTCCCCGGCCCAGTTGTAGCCGCAGGTGACGGAGTGCTGCGTCAGATGCGAGGGCTTCTCCCGGCCGTACCACAGGGGATAGCCCTTCGGCCAGTGCGTCAGCTCCGCCCGGTACGCCCCGTCCAGCGAGTCGATCCGCAGGCGCCAGGTGTGATCCGCCAGGCATTCCACCCGGTATTCCTCCCCGCAGGTGACCACCGCCCGATACTCCTCCCTGCGGATGCGCAGCGATCCCTGGGGCTTGCGCAGCAGCCGCTCGCAGAGCATCCCCGGGAAGCGCGTCACCCGGTCGATGGAGCCGGGCAGCTGTTCCGTGCCGCCCTCGCCCCGGGCGCAGGTGAAGGATACCACGTCCAGCTTCTCCAGCGCCATGGACAGGATGGATCCGCCGATGGCGTAATGCTGTCCGTCCTCCCCCGTCACCGAAAACTGGAACAGCCAGTCCAGGAACCCCGAGTGCACGTCCTCCTGAACGCCGCTGCGGGCCTCGTCCGCCAGGGTAACCTCAGGATCCTTGATTTTCACGCGTATGCACCTCCGCTGCGCCGAGGATCCGGCTGCGCTGCCGGGGAGATCGCCGTCCGGGGCTTCTCCCCGCCACAGCATACCGCCCCTTTGTTGCCGGATTGCTGGAGAATTGTTTACGCCGTGTTAATCCCCGCCCCGCGAAAAGACCCCGCGTCTCCCGCTGCCGGATTGCTGGAGAATTGTTTACGCTGTGTTAATCCCCGCCCCGCAAAAAAGCCCCGCGTCTCCCGCCGCCGGGACTGCGCAGGGCCTTCGTGTCCGGGGATCACCTGACCAGCGCGCGAACCTCCGCTGCGCCGAGGATCCGGCTGCGCTGCCGGGGAGATCGCCGTCCAGGGCTTCTCCCCGCCACAGCATACCGCCCCTTTGTTGCCGGATTGCTGGAGAATTGTTTGCGCTGTGTTAATCCCCGCTCCGCAAAAAGGCCCCGCGTCTCCCGCTGCCGGATTGCTGGAGAATTGTTTGCGCCGTGTTAATCCCCGCCCCGCGAAAAGGCCCCGCGCCTCCCGCCGCCGGGACTGCGCAGGGCCTTCGTGTCCGGGAGATCACCTGACCAGCGCGCGAACCTCCGCTTCGCCGAGGATCCGGCTGCGCTGCCGGGGAGATCGCCGTCCGGGCATTCTCCCCGCCACAGCATACCGCCCCTTTGTTGCCGGATTGCTGGAGAATTGTTTACGCCGTGTTAATCCCCGCCCCGCGAAAAGGCCCCGCGCCTCCCGCCGCCGGGACT
>JBJEYH010000135.1:0-6210 GCA_051886675.1 Aristaeellaceae bacterium | reverse complement strand
TCTAGGGCTATGCCCGCATATGAAAAGCCACCGGCTTGGCCGGTGGATGTTTACTGATGCCCCGGGCGCTTACGACTTGATGGCGCCCGCGATGCCCGACACGAAGTACTTCTGGCAGAACACATACACGATCACAATCGGCGCGATGGACAAAAGCGCCGCGGCGCACTGGCCGGAATAGTCCACCATATCGCCCTTGGAGAACACCATCATGCCCACGGGCAGGGTGCGCAGCGAGGCGTTGGAGAAGGTGAACACCAGCGGCAGCATGAAGTTGTTCCACGCGCCCATGAAGGTCATGACCACGGTGGTGGCGGTGATGGGGCCGGTGAGCGGGAGCATGATCATCCCGAAGCACCGCAGGAAGCCCGCGCCGTCGATTTCGCCGGCCTCCACCAGCTCGCGGGGGGTCTGGCGGAAGAAGCCCTTGTACATGAACGTGGAGGCCACCTGTCCGCCGCCGGCCAGGGCGAGGATCAGGCCGATGCGCGTGTTGAGCAGGCCCAGGTTGCGGCTCATGAGCACGGTGGGGATCAGCATGGTGCCCGTGGGGATGAAGAAGGTGATCAGCAGCGCGGCCTCCAGCAGCCTTTTGCCGGGGAAGTCGTACATGGCCAGCACGTAGCCCGAGGTGGAGCAGCGGAACACCACGATCAGGATGGTGGCCGCGGTGGTAATGACGGAGTTCATGAAGTAGGTGCTGAAGTGGGCCTCGTTCCAGGCGCGGCCATAGGCGGCGAAGGTGGGCTGGGAAGGCAGGAGCTTCAGCCCGTCGCTGAGAATGGCCTGATTGGTCTTGAAGGACGCGGCGAACATCCACACGAAGGGATAGACCCACAGCGCCGTGAGCAGCAGCAGAAACACAAAGGATACCACCACGCCCAGGGAGGGTCTGCGCCGGGGGCGGGAGAAGGTCACTGTGCGCATATCAGCGGTTCCTCCTGTTCACGAGGGAGTTGGCGAGGCGCTGGAGCACCACGATCACCATGAAGAACACGCCGAAGATCGTCGCCGCCGCCGAGGCATAGGCCATCCGGGGCGAGGAGGACTGGAAGGCGTGCCGGTAGATGAACACCTCCACGGTTTCGGTGGCGAAGTAGGGGCCGCCGTTGGTGAGGGTCAGCATCAGGTTGAACACGCGGATGGCGTCGCTGACGGTCAGCACCAGGATGATCACGGCAAAGGGGATCAGCAGCGGGAAGACGATGGCCTTGAACAGCTGCACGCTGTTGGCGCCGTCGATGCGGGCGGCCTCGTAGAGCTCGTCGGGGACGCTCTGCAGCGAGGCGATCCAGTAGATCAGCGAATTGCCCAGCCATTTCCACACCCAGATCACCGCCGCGGTGGGCAGCGCGGTGGCGTAGTTGCCCAGCAGCGACACATTGGCCAGGGAACTGATGCCCAGCGTTTTCAGCAGGATGTTGACCGGGCCCATGGTGGGATCCAGAATCATGATGAACACCACGCCGATGACCGCCGAGGTGGTCAGCACGGGCAGGAAGAGCATCGTGCGGAAGAAGGTTTTGCCGGCGCAGCGCCTCCAGTTGAGCAAAAGCGCCAGCAACAGCGAGAGCACAAAGCGCGCCGGCACCGCCATGAGCAGGAACCGCCCCGTGACCGACAGGCTGTTGATGAACTGGCTGTCCGCAAACAGCGCGCGGTAGTTGGCCAGCCCCACGAAGGAAACGTTCCTGCTGGTGAAGGAGCGCATGTTGGTCAGCGAATACCACACGGTCGCGCCGATGGGGTACAGCGTGTACATGGAAAACAGGATCAGCGTGGGCGCCAGGAACAGACAGATCCATCCATAGGGCGTGCGCTTCCGCTTGAGGGACGTTGGCCGGGCCATGTTCTCTCTCCTTCCGGCAGGGCGGAGAGGGCGCCGTTGCCCTCCCCGCCGGAATGCGTTACTTCAGCTCGTCATACTTGTCGCTGGTGTAGCTTTCGCCGCGGACGTAGTTGGCGAAGATCCAGTCCTCCCGGGACACGTCGGAGCCCATGGCGCGGCAGGCGTCGATGGCGCGGTCCAGCTCGGCGTTCATGGCGGCGGTGTACTCATCCAGGGCGCTCTCCCAGTCGGTGATGGCGCCGGTGATGTAGCCCACGTAGATGTCGCCCACGTTGGGGGAGATGGTCATCAGCTCGGTGTAGACGTCGCCCACGGCGGCGTTGCGGATCTGGGGCTCAGGCCGGTAGCCCATCTGGGAGGCCATGATGTTGCAGCCATCCACATACACCTGGGCGATGTCGGTGGCATTGGCCAGGGCGGCGGTGTTCAGCGGGGGCTGATCCATGGCCTCGGCCAGGGCGATGGCGTAATCGTCGCTCAGCAGGCGGAGCAGCAGGTTGGTGCCCTGCTCGGTATCCTTGCAGAAGCCGGACAGGTAGTAGGTGCCCGTCGCGGGCGAGGCGCCCACCATGCCCTGCTGTTCAGCCAGCTCCAGGCCCACCACGGGCGCGGCGGCCACGCCCAGCTTGTCCAGGTACTCCACGCCGAAGGCGCTCTTGATGGAGCCGGGATACCAGCAGCCGTCGATGGCGAAGACGGCCTCGTTGTTGGCCCAGCGCTCGCGGACGGTGCGGGTCTTGAGGGTGGTGGAGGCGGGATGCACGCTGCCGTCCTCCCAGATGTCCACGAAGAACTTGAACACGGCCTTGGTCAGCTCGTCATTGAACACATACTGGCCGGTGGTGTAGTCCATGTCGAACACGCCGCCGGACAGCTCGGCCACGTAGTTGATGATGTTGTGCATGCGGCCGGTATCGGTCAGGGGCAGGGCGATGCCGTAGACGTTCTGCTCGGGGTTGGTCAGGCTCTTGAGCAGCTCGCGCATTTCATCCAGGGTCCGGGGAACCTCGCTGACCATGTCCTTGTTGTACCAGAACAGGGCCTGATGGTTGGGCGCGAAGGTGGGGAAGGAATACACCTGACCGTCGAACATGGTGTAGCCCTCCGCCAGGGTGGCCTGGACGTAATCGGGCAGATCCTCCTTCGCCACGGTGAGGGGTGCGAAGTAGCCGTTGTTGTACTTGGCGACGGCCTCATTGGCGCCCCAGGCGTAGGACATGACCGACGGGCCCTGATCGGTGCCCATGGCCAGGTCGAAGGCCTCCTTGAAGGATGCGGCGTCGTAGTTCTGATAGTCGATGGCAATGCCGGTTTCCGCGGTGAAGGGATCCCAGACAATGCGCTGATGGGTTTCCTGCAGGTTCAGGAACTGATCCCACCAGGACATGGTGTCAGCCTGGGCGGTTGCGATGGCGCCGAGCATCAGCACGGCCAGGAGCAGAGAAACCAGTTTCTTCATGATGTGTATCCCCCTTTACGATTTATCTTCAGAAGAGACGTATCCCTTCTTAGGATCCGAGGACGTAGCGCTCGATCACCTCGGCCTCGCCATCCTGGGTGTTGGCGGGGGCGATGATCCGCGCGATCTGCCGGACCTCCTCCAGGGCGTTGCCCATGGCCACGGGCACGCCGGAGGCCAGCATCATTTCCATATCGTTGGTGCTGTCGCCGAAGGTCATGATTTCGTCCCGCTCCAGCTGGTAGTATTCCTGCAGGAAGCGGATGGCCTTGCCCTTGCCGTGGCCCTGCTCCATGATCTCGATGTTGAAGGGGAAGGAGCTGTTGATGCTCACGGGCAATCCCTCCAGCTGGCGGACGATGGCCTGCAGGTCCGCCGGATTCCTGCTGAAGGCCGCGAACTTGTAGGCCCGGTCGCGGCCCTCGCGCTCCATGCGATCGATATCGTCCACGAAGCGCTGCTCGAAGCCCTCGCCGTCGGGGATGCAGGGCGTGGGGTCGTAATCGTCGGGCGAGCGGAGGAAGGGCGACAGCCGCGGATGGCTGCGGTAGATGGTATTGCCGCTGTAGCACTCGATATACAGCCCCGAGGCCTTGAGGATATCGAACACCCTTTCCGCCAGGGGCACGGGCAGCGTATCCTCCATGATGGCCGGGCCGAAGGGCGTCAGATCCACGCGGCCGCCGTTGCTGGAGATGATCGGGCTGTGAAGGTTGGCCTTCCGGGCCAGCAGACGGATGCTCTCGAACAGCCGCCCGCTGGCCATGACGAAGTGGATCCCCCGTTCCTCGCAGGCCTGCATCACCGCAAGGCTCTTGGCGGTCAGCTCGCCGTTGCCGTCCAGCAGGGTGCCGTCCAGGTCGGTCGCAATCAGCTTGATACGCAAATGCATCATCACCTCACCGATGGATAATCGTTTAACCAGATGGCCGGAAAGGATTTCCCGCCGGTTGGATCAGCCGGGGAAGACGGTTAATCGATTAACTTCCGGGGAATAAAAAACAGCGAATCCTTTTCAGCGATTCCATTCGGCCACATCTGTCTTGTATATAGCACATTCCGGGCAAAAAAGCAATAGAAAAACACCAATTTCGCGAAAAATCATTCAGGGGCGCGGCCCACGGACTGCCGCTCCACCAGCTGGCAGGGCAGGATCAGATGCTCGGGGGGCATGTCGCCCAGCTGGATTCTGTCCAGGACGTAGCTGGCCGCCTGCCGGCCGATCTCCAGGGTGGGAATGGCGCAGGTGGTCAGGGGCGGCTGGATGTAGGCCGACAGCACCCGGTTCTCAAAGCCCGCCACGGAGATATCCTCCGGCACCCGCAGGCCGGCCTCGCGCAGGGCGTTGATGCAGCCGGTGGCCATGGGATCGTTCATGGCGAAGATGGCCGTGGGCCGGGGCGATACCGCCAGGAGCTTTCTGGCCGCCCGGCTGCCGGACTCGAAGCTCCAGTCCCCGTAATGGATGTAGTCCCGGGGGATGTCCAGGCAGGCGTCGTGCATGGCCTTGCAGTAGCCGTACATGCGCATGGTGGTGGGGTACGAGTGCGGATGCCCGCTGATGACCGCAATCCGCCGGTGTCCCTGGGCGATCAGCCGGCCGATGAGCGCCTCGGCGGCGCTCTGGTTGTCGTAGGTGACGTAGCAGTCGTCCTGCATGACGTGGGAGTAGGCGAACACCAGGGGCTTGTCCAGGGGCTTGAAGTGGTACATCAGCGGAATATCCTGCATGCCCACGTAGATCAGCCCGTCCACCCTGGCCGCCTGCAGCGCCGAAAAGCCGTCCTCGATCTGCTGGCGGTGGAAGTTGATGTCCTCGTTGCTGCTGTCCAGCTTGCCCATCAGGTGCAGGTCGTACAGGAGCATCCTGTAGCCGTCCTCGCCCAGCCTGTCGCCGATGCCGCATACGATGTCCGGTACCGGCAGCCCGCGGATGTCCTCCACCAGCACGCCCACCAGCATGGTCTTCCCCTGCCGGAGGGACTTGGCCAGGTTGTTGGGCAGATAGCCCATCTCCTTGACGACCTTCATGACCTTCTCGGTGGTTTCGGGGGAGAGCTTCTTGGTGCCGTTGAGCACGTGGGATACGGTGGCGGTGGATACGCCCGCGGCTTTGGCGACGTCCTTGAGGGTTGGCATACGCGACCTCCTGCTGAGCAGCTTCTCCCCCCATTATACATCCTGCCCGCGAAAACAACAATAGCCCCCCGCTTCCGGGAACGTCGCGCCCCGACGATTCCCGCCCGTGATTCCCCTTCCGCCGCCAGCCAGGTTTTCGGCTCCGGCGGGCTGATGACCGTGCCCTGGTGCAGCCCCCCCCCCGCAGGGCGGGGATCACGGAGCGCGCTTTCATGGTGCGCAGCCTCCTTCCCGCCTTGCGCGGGGCATGGCGTCCGCAGCGCTGCACCCTTCTGTTGCTTATGATCCACCCGGGTTCCCAAAGGCGGCTTTTGTTGCAAAAAAACGTTCTGTGCTGTATAATGAATAAAACTACTCCGTCAGGAGCCGGAAGGAGATAACTGAACAATGAAAGTCGCCCTTGTGTATACAAGCACCACCCCCGAATTGATCGATATGGTGGAGCGTGAGGTCCGCGACAACGTGGGGCAGGACGTGGAGATCATCAGCCTGCAGGACCCCAGCATTCTCGCCCAGGTGCGGGACGCCGGCTATGTGACCCCCGCCCCCGCCGCGCGGCTGATCGGCATGTACATGGACGCCATCGGCCAGGGCGCGGACGCGGTGCTGAACATCTGCTCCTCCGTGGGCGAGGTGGCCGATTCCGTGCAGACCGCCGCTGCCTACATCGGCGTGCCCATCGTCCGCATCGACGAGGACATGTGCCGCGAGGCCGTGCGCCTGGGCAGCCGCATCGGCGTGCTGGCCACCCTGCCCACCACCC
>JBJEYH010000134.1:0-6234 GCA_051886675.1 Aristaeellaceae bacterium | reverse complement strand
TCCGGGTGCCGTGGGTGGACGATCAGGGCAAGGTGCAGGTGAACCGCGGCTATCGTGTGCAGTTCAACAGCGCCATCGGCCCCTACAAGGGCGGCCTGCGTCTGCATCCCTCCGTCAACCAGAGCATCCTGAAGTTCCTGGGCTTCGAGCAGATTCTGAAGAACAGCCTGACCGGCCTGCCCATCGGCGGCGGCAAGGGCGGCTCCGACTTCGACCCCAAGGGCAAGAGCGACAACGAGGTGATGCGCTTCTGCCAGAGCTTCATGACCGAGCTGTACCGTCACATCGGCAAGGACGTTGACGTGCCTGCCGGCGATATCGGCGTGGGCGGCCGCGAGATCGGCTATCTCTACGGCCAGTACAAGCGTCTCACCGGCCTGTATGAGGGCGTGCTCACCGGCAAGGGCCTGACCTGGGGCGGCTCCCTGGCCCGCACCCAGGCCACCGGCTACGGCCTGTGCTACCTGACCCAGGCCATGCTTCAGGCCAATGGCAAGGACGTGGCCGGCAAGACCGTGGTGGTGTCCGGCTCGGGCAACGTGGCCATCTACGCCACCGAGAAGATCACCCAGATGGGCGGCAAGGTGGTTGCCATGTCCGACTCCAACGGCTACATCCACGATCCCGACGGCATCAGGCTGGACGTGGTCAAGCAGCTGAAGGAAGTGGAGCGCAAGCGCATCAAGGAGTATGTGACGGCTGTGCCCACCGCCACCTACACCGAGGGCTGCGCCGGCATCTGGACGATCCCCTGCCAGATCGCCCTGCCCTGCGCCACGCAGAACGAGATCGACGAGGCCTCCGCCAGGCTGCTGATCGCCAATGGCGTGGAGGCCGTGGGCGAAGGCGCGAACATGCCCTCCACCCTGGAGGCCACCGCGGCCTTCCAGCAGGCGGGCGTGCTGTTCGCCCCCGCCAAGGCTGCCAACGCGGGCGGCGTGGCCGTCTCCGCGCTGGAGATGAGCCAGAACTCCATGCGTCTGAGCTGGACCTTCGACGAGGTGGACGCCAAGCTGAAGGACATCATGGTGGGCATCTTCCACAAGATCGACGAGGCCGCCAAGGAATACGCCACCCCCGGCGACTATGTGGCCGGCGCGAACATCGCGGGCTTCCTGAAGGTTGCCGACGCGATGATGGCCCAGGGCGCGGTGTAAGCAGGACCGACGTGCAAAGCTGGGGGAAGGGGAACTTTCCTGGAGGAAAGCTTCCCCTTCCCCCAGACCCCTTTCCCTTCAAAGGACTTTCGGCGACCTTTCATGCGGCCGGCGCGGCTGCATGACGCAAACAGCGTCCGTTCAGGGGGCCCATCCCCTGAACGGACGCTGTTTGCTGTTGCGCGGAGGTCAGGGCAAGCGGGGACGATTGTCATCAGCGGGTATCGCTTCACTGGCATCAACCGACCTGCCGCGCTGCCTGCGGGAGCGGTGCGGGAGCGATGACACAAGGCTGTTGATCTGCTGGACAGGAATATTCGCCTTGAACGCATAGCCCGCAACCTTGTAGAAAACAAAGAATGTCAGGATGGGAATGGCGCAGCTGGTAATCAGCAGCACAGCAACCGCGTCAATCAGGATACCCAGCATCTGCTTGGCTGTTTCGATCAGGGCAGAGGCGCCATTGGCAATGTTCGAAAAGAAGTCGAGGAACGCATTGCCGCTGTCGACACCTTCCAGCGTCTTCTCCCACAGCTGCTGGGCATCGTCATAGGTTTGCATGACAGAATCGGAATAGGTCTGCTCGACCATGGAGGTGATCGCAGCGCTGGCAGGAACCAGCATCGTCAGCGCCAGCGCAAGGACAAGCAGCCGTTTCACCCAGGAAAACAGCTGCTCCTGCGGCCAAATGGTATAGACCGCGCCGATCAGGCAGGCTGCGGGAATCAGGAAGGCAAAGGAGAGCCAGCCGAAGGTGGTAAGCATGAATTTTTCCAGCACCAGCATGCAGGAGATCAGGAACAGCGGCGCCGCCAGGTCATCCAGCTCATCGCCGATGGAGCTGCAGGTATCGTCCGGCAGCGCGGAAATCGCGGCAGAGGCCGCCGTCACCGTTACGGTCAGTGCCGCAGCTTTCATTTTCTGGTTGTCCAGCACCTGAATGGTTTCACGATAGGTTCCCGGCGAGGACAGCGGCTTGCTGAACACCGCAAGCGACAGGATCGCAAACACCAGCAGCAGGATAACAACAACCACTTGCCACGGCTGCACCTTGAGTTTCTCCATGTTGGCCACCCTTTCTTCTGTGCGTGGAAAGTCTGAATCGTATGCAGGCCTGAACCCAACTGCCCCGCAGGCAGTCACGCGGTACAGTATAGCACCACATATTGGAAGCCGCAAGCATATTTCAGGCTTTCGGCAAATTAAAAATGCTGTCCGGCCTTGTTCCTGCGCGGACAGCATTTTTCTTTGCGGGTGGGTCAGAACCTCATCCGATCCTCGATATACTTCCTCAGGTCCGCGATGGCCACGCGCTCCTGCTGCATGGTGTCGCGGTCGCGGACGGTGACGGTCTGGGTGGGCTCGGTGTCGAAGTCCACGCAGATGCAGAAGGGCGTGCCGATCTCGTCCTGACGGCGGTAGCGCTTGCCGATGGAGCCGGTCTCGTCGTAGTCGGTGGGGAAGTACTTGGCCAGCTCCGCGTGGATCTCGCTGGCCAGACCGCCCAGCTTGTTCTTCTGCAGGGGCAGCACCGCGCACTTGAAGGGCGCCAGCGCCGGATGCAGATGCAGCACGTTGCGCACGTCGCCGCCCTCCAGCTCCTGCTCCTCGTAGGCGTTGCACAGGAAGGCCAGCACCGCGCGGTCAACGCCCAGGGAGGGCTCGATGCAGTAGGGGATGAACCGCTCGTTGGTCACGGGATCCAGGTACTCCATGGACTTGCCGGAGTGGTTCTGATGCTGGGTCAGGTCGTAGTCGGTGCGGTCGGCGATGCCCCACAGCTCGCCCCAGCCGAAGGGGAACAGGAACTCGAAGTCCGTGGTGGCCTTGGAATAGAAGGCCAGCTTTTCGGGCTCATGATCCCGCAGGCGCAGCCGCTCCTCCTTGATGCCCAGGCTCAGCAGCCAGTCCCGGCAGAAGGAACGCCAGTAGCTGAACCATTCCAGATCCTCGCCGGGCTTGCAGAAGAACTCCAGCTCCATCTGCTCGAACTCCCGCACGCGGAAGATGAAGTTGCCGGGGGTGATCTCATTGCGGAAGGACTTGCCGATCTGCGCGATGCCCGCGGGGAGCTTCTTGCGGGTGGAGCGCATCACATTCTGGAAATTGACGAAGATGCCCTGGGCGGTCTCGGGGCGCAGGTAGATCTCGTTGGCGGTGGTCTCGGTGACGCCCGCGTGGGTCTTGAACATCAGGTTGAACTGGCGGATGCCGGTGAAGTCCTTCTTGCCGCACACGGGGCAGACGATGTCGTGCCCGGCGATGTAGTTCTCCAGCTCCTCGTTGGTCCAGCCGTCGCCGGTCTCCTCGCCGTGAGTGAAGTCCTCGATCAGCTTGTCGGCGCGGAAGCGGGCCTTGCAGGCCTTGCAGTCCATCAGCGGGTCGTTGAAGCCGCCCACATGGCCGGAGGCCACCCACACCTCGCGGTTCATCAGGATGGCGCAGTCCAGGCCGGTGTTGTACTTGCTCTCCTGGACGAACTTCTGCCACCAGGCCTTCTTCACATTGTTCTTGAATTCCACGCCCAGAGGGCCGTAGTCCCAGGTGTTGGCCAGGCCGCCGTAGATCTCGGAGCCCGAAAAAATGAAGCCGCGGTTCTTGCACAGAGCCACCAGCTTGTCCATGGTCAGTTCAGCCATTGGAATCTTCCTCCCGATCTGCCGTAGCATACTTTTACCTATTGTATGATAGGCGGCGAAGGGATGTTTGTCAAGCACGCGCGTCAAAAAAGTCCCGGAAAGCGCAGACGGATTCCGCCCGGCCCATCCGCTTGACAGTCCCCCGCGCCCGCGCATATAATCAAGGCAGAATTTTCCTGAGGAAAAGGAGCGATCATCCGTATGAACAAACTGATCAGCCTGCTGCTGGCCTGCGCACTGCTGCTGGCCGCCGCCGTCCTGCCCGCCGCGGCCGAGGACGCGCTGTCCGCCGATACCGTGGAAGCCCTGCAGGCGATCCTCTCGCAGCAGCAGGCTCTGGGCGCGGATACCTTCCAGGTGGACTGCGCCCCGGAGCTCTATGACAGCATCAGCGCGGACAGCTTCGCGTCCCTGTACCGGCTGTGCTACCTGGCCGGCATGACGGAGTTCCGCCTGCGGTATTCCTCCTCCGGCGTGATCCAGCTGCAGAACATCGTGTGGCATCCCGACGCCCTGGTGGCGGACTGCGCCTCCGAGGCCGATGTGGAGGCCGCCGTATCCGCCTGCCTGCAGGGCGGCGGCGACCGCGTGACCCTCCTGTGCACGCCGGAGCTGTTCCAGAGCCTGTACACCGGCCGGGGGATGTTCCGGCTGATGGCGGGGCTGGGCATCGCGGATTTCCAGCTGCAGGGCAACAGCCTGAACATCTGCTTCCTCAGCGGCTTCCAGCCCATGAGCGTCCCCTTCGCCCGGGTGGACAGCATCAGCCAGGCCGGCGAGCAGATCGCCCTGTGGCGGGAATCGGCCGAGCCCGCCTTCAACCTGGTGTTCGACCCCGGCGTGTATGAAGCCCTCACCCGGGACGATTACCGGCTCATCGCCTTCCTGGGCGGCGCGGATGATTACAGCCTGTCCTACAACACCAGCGCCTGCATGCTCCTGTTCACCGAGGTCGCCTACAGCGACGCTCCCTGCCTGTACTGCCGCAGCGATGAGGAGATCGTGCAGGCCATCCGCGCCATGGGCGTCCGGGGGGAAACGTCCTTCCGGATCATGATGGATCAGGCCACCTACGACGGCATCTATGCCAATTCCTTCGCGCACCTGTACGAGCTGGAGGCCCAGGCCGGCATGACGGCGGGGGATCTGCGCTTCAGCGGCGTCAGCCGGCTGATCCTCATCGACAACGCGGTCATCCAGAGCGACGCGACGCCCATCGCCACGCTGGAGGATGCCTGCGCCCATATGGCCCTGTGCGCCGGGCGGGGGGATACGGACATCTCCCTCCTGCTGACCGAAGAGGTGTACAGCGCGCTGATGGAGGGCGTGGATTCCCTTTTCGCCAGCGACGCCCGGTTCTATGACCTGATGGCCAACGTGGGCATCTTCACCGCCGACAGCGTGACCACCAACCGGTTTTCGGGCTCCATCAGCCTGCAGGGCGTGCATTACTACGCGGGCACCGATATCCTCCGCGCGGTGGACAGCGGCGATACCGCTTCCCTGCCCGCCCGGTATCAGGAGGCGCTGACCGCCGCCCAGGCCCTGGCCGACACCTGCCGCCGGGAGGACGATACCGCCACGGCCCTGGCCATTCACGATGCGCTGTGCGGCCTCATCACCTACACCGACGACGACGCCACCATCGAGGACGACTGCTGCGTCGGTGCGCTGCTCAGCGGCCAGGCCAACTGCGACGGCTATGCCGACGCGATGGTGCTGGTGGGCCGTCTGGCGGGGCTGAACGTGCGCTATCAGCACGGCGACAGCCTCAAGGGCGGCTTTGAGGGGATGTTCTCCACCCACATGTGGAACCTGATCGAGCTGGACGGCGCCTGGCGGATGATCGACGCGACCTGGGACGACATGGACGGCGACGTCTGCCACCTGTGGTTCGGCATCGGCGAGGATCGCGCGGCGCAGTCCCACACCTGGAGCCGGGACATGACCGTCCCCCTGCTGGCGGAAACCGATCCCGCCACCCGCCCGGTATACGAAGCCTTCGTGACCACGGCGGAGGAAGCCACCGCCGCCGCCGCTGCCGCCCAGGCCGCGGGAGAGACGGTCTTTGACCTGTACCTGACCCAGGACAGCGAGCTGGGGGAGATCACCCTGCGCTACGCCATGCTGGACGGCCTGACCGGCAGCGTGCAGTACGTGTGGGTATCCTCCCTGCGCTGCATGCACGTGACGCTGCTTCCGTAAGCCATTCCGCCTGCCCATCCGCCGCCGGGGACGCACTGCTCCGGCGGCGGTTTTTTCGGCGCGCCGCCGCGGGGGCTTCGGTGGGGCCGCCTGAAAGGCGCGGCTGCCCGCTGAAAAACGCCGCGCCCGCGATTGCTGCGGATGCGCCTGTTGATTCCCGTGACGCTCTTCTGCCGCGAAGCCCGGCAGCACCCGCCGCACCCCCGGCCTGCCCGCATAAAAAACGCCGCGTC
>JBJEYH010000133.1:0-6254 GCA_051886675.1 Aristaeellaceae bacterium | reverse complement strand
CTTCGTGGCCATGGGCATGACCGACGCTGACGGCTCCGAGTTCTACAAGAACGCCGGTTCCGCCGACGCCTACATCGGCTACTACGACGTGTCCGAGGACGCCTACATGGACAACTGGGACGCCGCCATGGAAGTGCTGAAGAAGTACTACACCTATGACGAGGCTACCGGCATGTTCAGCGACTTCCCGACCCTGACCTATCTGTACAACACCTCCGAGGGCCACAAGGCCATCGGCGAGTACCTGCAGAGCGTGCTGGCGGGCGTGGGCATCACCATGAACCTGACCAACCAGGAGTGGAACACCTTCCTGAACACCCGTAAGGCCGGCGACTACTCCGTGGCCCGCAATGGCTGGATCGCCGACTACAACGATCCCATCTGCTTCCTGGATATGTGGACCTCCGGCTCCGGCAACAACGATATCCAGTACGGCAAGGGCGAGCATGCCGACCTGGCCATGTACAGCCTGGATCTGACCGACCTGGGCATCGACGTGAAGGTTGAGAACGGCACCTGGGCCGAGACCTACGACGTGCTGATCTCCGCCATCAAGACCTGCACCGACAACGACGCCCGCTATGCCCTGATGCATCGCGCTGAGGACATGCTGATGGCCACCGGCTGCGTCACCCCCCTGTACTTCTACACCGACATCTACATGATCGACGACAGCATCCAGGGCTTCTACACCAACCCCCTGGGCTACAAGTACTTCATGTACTGCACCATCGCGGAGTAATCTGCGAGGGGCATCCCGCAAGGGCCAAAAACGCGGCGGATATCCGGGTCACACCGGGTATCCGCCGTTTTCGTGGGGCGGGAAGGGATTTCCCACCGCCGCGGCGAAAGGTATGCCCATACCGTCAACGGGAGGAATCATCATGACGCAGCAGGACATCCGGCGCAGCTTCCGCATGGGGCTGGTGCATTTCATGGCCTACCCCTTTGCCGCCTCGGGGGAGGGGGATATCGAGGGCACTGTGCGCAGGGTATTGGCGGATCCCTTCTTTGAGCTGATCGAGCTGACCCACATTGCCGACGCCGCAGTCCGCCGCCGGGTGGGGGATCTGGCCCGGCAGGCAGGGGTGGACGTGGCCTACGGCGCGCAGCCCCAGCTGATGCGCAACGGCGAGAACCTGTGCAGCCTGGACGAAGCCCATCGCCTGCGGGGCGTGGAGCGGATGAAGCGCTGCATCGACGAGGCCTGCGAGCTGGGCGCGAAGGGGATTGCCTTCCTGGCGGGGCCCTTCGATCCTGCCCGGGAGGAGGCCCACTACGACGCGCTGTGCCGCAGCGCCCGGGCCATCTGCGAGGACGCGGCGGCGAAGGGCCTGCCCTCGGTGACGCTGGAGGTGTTCGACCGGGACGTGGAGAAGCGGTCGCTCATCGGGCCGGTGGACATCGCCAGCCGCTTCGGCCGGGAGATGCACGAAGCGTACCCCTTCTTCGGGCTGATGGCGGACATGAGCCACATCCTGCAGCTGCGGGAGACCTTTCCCCAGAGCCTGACGCCCATCGCGCCCTACCTGCGCCATGCCCACATCGCCAACGCCGTGCTGACCCCCGGCATGCCCGCCTATGGCGATCAGCATCCGCGCTTCGGCATCGCGGGCAGCGAGGCGGACGCGGCCACCCTGGCGGACTACCTGCGGACGCTCATGGACGTCGGCTACCTGAACGCGGACAATCCGCCGCCCCTGTCCTTCGAGGTGAAGCCCTGGGGGGATGAGGACCCGGACATGGTGGTGGCCGGGAGCAAGCGGGTGCTGGCCCGGGCGCTGGATCTGCTGGCCCGGGAGAACGCCAACGGATAAAGCAAAGGCAGGAGGACATCCCCGGCGAGGGAGCCTCCTGCCTTTTTGTGTGCGCGGATCAAACGCTGCGGACGGCGGCCTTCATGGCGGCCACGTAGTCCCGGACATAAGGGACGGCCTCCCGGCCATGCCTGCCCATCAGGTTGACAATGGCGCTGCCCACAATGGCGCCATCGGCCAGGGCAGCCATGCGGGCGGCCTGCTCGGGCGTGGAGATGCCGAAGCCCACCGCGCAGGGGATATCGGGGTTGGCGGCGCGCACCAGGTTCACCATGGCGCCGATGTCGGTGGTGATTGCGCTGCGCATGCCGGTCACGCCCAGGCTGGACACCACATACACAAAGCCGCTGGCCTCCCGGGCGATCATGGCGATGCGATGCTCGGAGGTGGGCGCGATGAGGGAGATGAAGTCCAGCCCGTAGCGGCTGCACAGGGGGGCGAATTCGGCCTTCTCCTCAAAGGGCACGTCGGGGAGGATCAGCCCGTCCATGCCGATGTCCCGGCATATGCCCAGGAACCGCTCCGTCCCGTAGGAGAACACCACGTTGGCGTAGGTCATGAACACCATGGGGACGCGCACGTCCCGGCGCAGCTCCCGCACCATGTCGAAGATGCGGTCGGTGGTGGTTCCGGCCTGCAGGGCGCGGGCGTTGGCGGCCTGAATCACCGGGCCTTCCGCCGTGGGGTCGGAGAAGGGAATGCCCAGCTCGATCACGTCGGCGCCGGCTTCCGCCATGGCGCGGACGGCAGCGGCGGTGGTTTCCAGATCGGGATCGCCGCAGGTAATGAATGGAATGAAGGCCTTGCCCTGGGCAAAGGCGTCGCGGATACGGCTCATTCGGAAAGCTCCTCCCCTCTGTAGCGGGCGATGGCGGCGCAGTCCTTGTCGCCCCGGCCGGACACGTTCACCACGATGATCTGCTCCCGGCCCATGGTGGGGGCCAGCTTCCGGGCATAGGCCAGGGCGTGGGCCGACTCGATGGCTGGAATGATGCCCTCCAGCCGGGACAGGTACTCGAAGGCGTCCACGGCCTCGGCGTCGGTGATGGGGACGTACTCGGCGCGGCCGGTATCGTGGAGATGGGCGTGCTCCGGGCCGATGCCGGGGTAGTCAAGCCCGGCGGAGATGGAATACACCGGGGCGATCTGCCCGAACTGATCCTGGCAGAAGTAGGACTTCATGCCGTGGAAGATGCCCAGCCGTCCCGTGGCGATGGTGGCCGCCGTCTCGAAGGTGTCCACGCCCCGGCCGGCGGCCTCGCAGCCGATGAGCCGCACGGAGGGCTCGTCGATGAAGTGGTAGAACGCGCCGATGGCGTTGGAGCCGCCGCCCACGCAGGCGATGACCGCGTCGGGAAGCCGGCCCTCCTTCTCCAGCAGCTGGGCCTTGATCTCCCGGGAGATCACCGCCTGGAAGTCCCGCACGATGGTGGGGAAGGGATGCGGCCCCATGACGGAGCCAAGGCAGTAGTGGGTGTCGCTGATGCGGTTGGTCCACTCCCGGAAGGCGGCGGAGCAGGCGTCCTTCAGCGTGGCGGTGCCGGTGGTGACGGGGATCACCGTGGCCCCCAGCAGGCGCATCTTGTACACGTTCAGGGCCTGGCGGCGGGTGTCCTCCTCGCCCATGAAGATCACGCACTCCATGCCCATCAGGGCGGCGGCGGTGGCGGTGGCGACGCCGTGCTGGCCCGCGCCGGTCTCGGCGATGAGGCGGGTCTTGCCCATTTTCTTCGCCAGCAGCGCCTGACCCAGAACGTTGTTGATCTTGTGGGCGCCGGTGTGGTTGAGATCCTCCCGCTTCAGGTAGATCTTCGCGCCGCCCAGGTCCTCGGTCATCCGGGCGGCATAGTACAGCCGGGAAGGCCGGCCGGCATAGTCGTTCAGCAGCGCCGTCAGCTCGGCGTTGAAGGCGGGATCGTCCCTGAAGCGGGTGTAGGCCTCCTCCAGCTCGATGACGGCGTTCATCAGCGTTTCGGGGATATACTGTCCCCCATGCACGCCAAAGCGTCCCTTGGACATGATGGTCAATCCTTTCTCGCGGCGGCGACGGCCGCCAGTATTTTGTCCCGATCCTTGCGCCTGTCCGTTTCCACGCCGCTGGACAGATCCACGCCCCAGGGGCGAACCTCTCCGACGGCCCGGGGGATGGTTTCCGGGGTCAGCCCGCCCGCCAGCAGGAAGGGCCGGCTGATTCCCCGCAGCAGCGACCAGTCGAAGGTCTGCCCGCTGCCCTTGCCGCTGTCCAGGAGGATCATGTCCGCGCTGGAGGCCAGGGCGCAGGGGAGGTCGTCGGGGGTGCGGAGGGTGAAGGCCTTCCACAGGGGATGGCCCGGGGCCAGGGCCCGCAGGGCGGCCAGGTAGCTTTCGTCCTCCGTGCCGTGGAGCTGGGCGACGTCCATCACGCCCGACCTCAGCAGCGCGGCCACCGCCTCCGCCGGCTGATCCACCGTCACCCCTACCGGCACGATGCCCGGGGCCAGCTGCCTGCGCAGGGCAAGGGCTTCGGCAGGGGTTATGCTCCGATGGCTCCTGGGAAAGTCGATGATGAAGCCGCACCAGTCGGGCCGGGCCTCGTTCACGAAGGCCACGTCGCAGGGGCGGGACAGGCCGCAGATCTTGATGCGCGTCATGATGCCGCCTCCCTAAGGGCCCGGAGCATAGCGGCCTTGTCGGGGGCGCGCATCAGCGCCTCGCCGATGAGCGCCGCATCCGCGCCGATGGCCTTCAATACCGCCATGGATTCCGGGCCGGTCACGCCGCTTTCCGCCACATACACCCTGCCAGGGGGGATCATGTCCCGCAGCCGGGCCGCGTTGCCGAAGTCCACGGAGAAGTCCTTCAGGTTCCGGTTGTTCACCCCGACGATCCGCGCCCCGGCTGCCACGGCGGAGGCGATTTCCGCTTCGTCATGGGCTTCCACCAGGGCGGCGAGGCCCAGCGCGTCGCACCTTTCCAGATACCGGGCGATGGTCGCGGTGTCCAGCAGGGAGCAGATCAGCAGCACCGCGTCCGCCCCCATGACCTTCGCCTGGTCGATCTGGTAGGCGTCCACCACGAAGTCCTTGCGCAGCATGGGCAGCGCCACCGCCGCGCGGATCTCCCGGAAGATGGCGTCCGACCCCAGGAACCATTTGGGCTCCGTCAGGCAGGAGAGACAGTCCGCCCCGGCGGCCTCGTAGGCCCGGGCAATGTCGACGTAGGGGAAGTCCGGCGCGATCAGCCCCTTGGAGGGGGAGGCCCGCTTCACCTCGCAGATGAAGCGCATGCCCTCCCGGCGCAGGGCCTGCTCAAAGGCGTCGCCGCGGGCGGGCGCGCCCTGACGGGCCATGGCCGCCATGTCCTCCGGGGGGATGGCCGCCTTGTCCGCCGATACCCGCTGCCGGGCGTAATCGGCGATGGTGTCCAGGATCGTCGGTGCCATGGCGCTCACGCCCCCGTGCGGCGGATGACCGTCTCCAGCTTGGCAAGGGCCGCGCCGGAATCCAGAATGCCTTCCGCCATGCGGACGCCTTCCTCCAGGGAGGAGGCCTTCCCGCCGATGTACAGCGCCGCGCCGGCGTTCAGGCACACCGCCTGACGCTTCGCGCCCCGCTCCTCGCCGGAGAGGATCGCCCGGGTGATGGCCGCGTTCTCCGCGGGGGTGCCGCCCACCAGCTCGCTCTTGTCGCAGCGGGTGTAGCCGAACTGCTCCGGCGTGATCTCGAAGGACTGGAACCAGCCGTCGCGGATCTCGCACACCTTGGTGGGCGCACTCATGGAAATCTCATCCAGCCTGTCCGTGCCGTAGACCACCATGCCCCGCTTGACGCCCAGCTTGCTCATCACCTGGGCCAGGGGCTCCACGAGGGTCTGGTCGTACACGCCCATCAGCTCCATGTTGGCGCCGGCGGGGTTGGACAGCGGGCCCAGAATGTTGAACACCGTGCGGATGCCCAGCTCCTTGCGCACGGGGGCCACGTACTTCATGGCGATGTGGTAGTTCTGCGCGAAGAGGAAGCAGAAGTTCTCCTCCCGCAGCAGGGCCTCGCTCCTCTCGGGGGGCAGGGTGATGGTCACGCCCAGGGCCTCCAGCACGTCCGCCGCGCCGCACTTGGAGGACGCCGCCCGGTTGCCGTGCTTGGCCACCGGCACGCCGCCCGCGGCGATCACGAAGGCCGAGGTGGTGGAGATGTTGAAGGAATTCGCGCCGTCGCCGCCGGTGCCCACGATCTCCAGCACGTCCATGTCGTGGAGCAGCTTGACGCAGTGGTTCCGCATTCCTGCAGCGGAGGCGGTGATCTCGTCGATGGTCTCGCCCTTGAGGGACAGGGCGGTCAGGTAGGCGGAGGTCTGCACGGGGGTGGTCTGGCCGCTCATGATTTCATCCATGACGGCTTCGGCTTCGGCGTAGGTCAGGTTTTCCTTCCTGGACAGCTTGATGATGGCTTCGCGGATCAT
>JBJEYH010000132.1:0-6298 GCA_051886675.1 Aristaeellaceae bacterium | reverse complement strand
CCTGTATGTGGACGGCGGCATCCTGGCCTACATCGGCAAGCAGCCCTGAGTTTCATCCTGACATGCAAGAGGGACGGCCCATCGCGGGTCGTCCCTTTTCCCTGGTCGAAACGTGCCGGCGGCAGGGGCGATGCCCCTGCGCAGGAATGGCCGGGCGCTGGCCGGCGGTTGCGCGGATTATCTTTCGTTGACAAGCTTTCCGGTCATGTGCTCAATGTCAATGGCGATCATCTGGACGGCGTGGATCGGCGGGGTGTTCATTTCCGCCTCTGCCTCCCCGACGGTCGGATAATACTTGATCGCCAGCCTGCGCAGCTTGTCCTCCCAGGCGGCGCGATCCTCAGGAAGCCTTGCGCGGCCGAATACCACAACGCTGGTAGCATTCCATTCCCAGCTGCCTTCCGTCCGGTAGCCCTGGTTCCAGGTGGTAAGGCAGACCTTGTCACAGCGCCGAATCGCGTCGATCTTGTGGCCGGACTTCGCGCCGTGCAGGTAGATGCAGTTGTCCTCCTCGTCATAGTAGAAGTCGACGGGGACCGTGTAGGGGTATCCGTCATCGCCCATGACGGAGAAGGCGGCTCTTTTTTCTTCCCGAAGAATGCGCCGGCATTCCTCCTGGGATACCTGCTGCCGGGCTCTTCGCATCGCTCGAAACATGCTCGGATCCTCCTGTAGGATGATGGGGGGACTGGGGTGGGGTGGCGCGGGGACTTGCGGAACCCGGAACCTGCCGTTTCCGGCGCGGGCGGACTGCGTCGGCTGCCGGGAGGCTGGGGGTTCGGGCCGTTCTCCTGAAGGGGCATCAACCTGCCGTTTCCGGCGCGGGCGGACTTCGTCGGCTGCCGGGAAGCTGGGGGTTCGGGCCGTTCTCCTGAAGGGGTATCAACCTGCCGTTTCCGGCGCGGGCGGACTTCGTCGCCTGCTTGGAAACTTGGTTTCGGACCGTTCTCTTGAAGGGGCATCAACCTGCCGTTTCCGACGCGGGCGGACTGCGTCGCCTGCTTGGAAACTTGGGTTCGGGCCGTTCTCCTGAAGGGGCATCAACCTGCCGTTTCCGGCGCGGGCGGACTGCGTCGGCTGCCGGGAAGCTGGGGGTTCGGGCCGTTCTCCTGAAGGGGTATCAACCTGCCGTTTCCGGCGCGGGCGGACTGCGTCGGCTGCCGGGAGGCTGGGGGTTCGGGCCGTTCTCCTGAAGGGGCATCAACCTGCCGTTTCCGGCGCGGGCGGACTGCGTCGCCTGCTTGGAAACTTGGTTTCGGGCCGTTCTCCTGAAGGGGCATCAACCTGCCGTTTCCGGCGCGGGCGGACTGCGTCGCCTGCTTGGAAACTTGGTTTCGGGCCGTTCTCCTGAAGGGGCATCAACCTGCCGTTTCCGGCGCGGGCGGACTTCGTCGCCTGCTGGGAAACTCTGGCTTCTTTGCGCTCCTTTTTTTCTTTTTCTTTGTGTTGCGCCTGGGCTGCCGCCCAGACCTGCGCAGGGGCTAACGCCGCCCCTGCACCCGCGCAAGAGGCATCGCCCCTTGACCCTTTTCCGCTGCCGCGTTCCCTTGGTGGGGGTCGCTGGACAACGCAAAAAAGGCTGTGCCGCGTGGCTACAGCCTTATTTTGCGTGATGGCGGGATCAGGCTCAGGCGAACTTGTCCAGCACCAGCATCAGCAGGGACAGGCCCACAAACACCGCCGCGGCGATCTTCGTGCCCAGAGCCAGCTTGGCTTCCACGCTCTTGGCCTTGTTCTTGCTGAAATAGCTGTCCATCTGGCCGGCAATGGCGCCCAGACCCTTCACGTTGCTGCTCTGCAGCAGCACGGTGACGATCATGAACAGCGCGGCAAGAATCAGAATCACGGAAAGAATGATGTTCACAACGCCCATGGCAATAACCTCCTTGAGTATCAAGCCCTGTTATTCTATCACAAAGCACGGTGGAACGCAAGCATTATTTGCGTTCGGGCTGCTGGGAAGCGCACAGGGCGCAGAACTCGTCGATATCCTTGCGCACAACCTCCAGGCTCGACCGCCAGAAGTCCACGCTGCGCACGTCGATGCCCACGCTGGCCGCCACGTCCGCGATGGACGCCGAGCCGCAGGACCGCAGCAGACGGCAGTAATCCTCCACAAAGGCGTCGCCCTTCTCCAGCCACTGGGCGAACACCCCCTTGCCGAACAGGTCGCCGAAGGCATAGGGGAAGTTGTAGAAGTTCAGCCCGGAGGAGTAGTAGTGGCTCTTGCAGGCCCACATGTAGGGATGGCGGTAGTTCCTGTCCAGGCCGTCGCCGTAGGTGGCGTCCTGCGCGCGGAGCATGGCGTCCTTCAGCTCGTCCACGGTCATGGCGTGATCGGCGCGGGTGTCGATGACCTCCGTCTCGAACAGGTAGCGGCTGTAGATGTCCACCGCCGTCTGGGTGATTTCCATCAGGCTGCTTTCCAGGAGGGTGAACTTTTCCTCGGGGGTGGCGGTCTTGAGCACCTGATGGGCCAGCATGGTCTCGTTGAAGATGGAGGCCGTTTCCGCCAGGGGCATGGGGGCGTCGGTCATCATGCCGGGCAGGCCCGCCATGCAGCGGTTGTGCCAGGCATGGCCCAGCTCATGGGCGATGGTGCTCACGTCGGAGAAGCTGCCCTGGAAGTTGGTCATCACCAGGCTCCGGTCGAAGGCATGGGCTCCCGCGCAGAAGGCGCCGCCGCTCTTGCCCGCCCGGGGGAACATGTCGATCCACCGCTGCTCGAAGGCATTGTCGATGAATTCCGCCATCTTCGGGGTGAACTTGCCCAGCTCCTCGATGAGCTTCTGCCGGGCCTCCTCCACGGTGAAGGTGCGGGTGTTCCTGCCCACCGGCGCGAACAGGTCGTAGAAGGGCAGGCCGTCGTGATGGCCCAGGTATTCGCCCTTGGCCCGCAGGTAGCGGCGGAAGTGCGGCAGATATTCGCCGATGGCCGTCCACATGGCGTCCAGGGTCTGGCGATCCATGCGGCACTCCTGCAGGGTCATGTCCAGCACGGAGTCGTAGCCCTTGGCCCTGGCCAGGGTGCGGGCCTCCATCTTGATGCTGTTCAGGCAGTAGGACATGGGCAGCTCGATCTTCCTGTACCCGGCGATTTCCACCTCGTAGGCCTCGCGGCGCACGTCGGGATCGGGATCGTGGGCCTTGCCGCGGATGGCGGACAGCGGCAGGGTTTCGCCCCGGAATTCCACCGTGTGGGTGGAGTCCAGCCGGTCGCGCAGCTGGGAGAAGGCGTTGCCGCCGGACAGCTGCATCTGCAGGATCCAGGGCTCGATGGCCTCGGGGATGGTATGGGCCGCCGCCTGGGCGTCCTCCCGCAGGGCGAAGGCCACCGTCTGCAGCTTCTCCGAGGAGGCGATCAGCTCCTCGAGGTTGCTCAGGCTCCCCACGTAGCGGTTGAACGCCGAGCCGAACAGCCGCACGTCGTTCATCAGCACGTTCAGCTTGTCGTCATACTGGGCGGCCACCGCGTTGCCCGCGTCCACCGACAGCGTCAGCTCCGTGAACAGGAACAGCCGCTCCAGCAGCGCGTTCAGCTCCTCCTGGGCGTCCACCAGCCTTTCCAGCCGGGACAGCTCGTCCATGTCGGCGGCGAGCAGCGCGTTCAGGGCTTCCACCTTCCCGGGCACCTTCGCCAGGTCGCTGAGGAAGGCCTCGTCCTCAAAGCTCTTGTACAGGTACGACAGATCCCATGTCCAGTCCATGCTTCATTCCTCCATGCGATATGCAAAATAAATCCTGCTTTACCCGGGAATCGTCAGGGCTTCCACCAGATGATACCCCAGCGCCGTCACCCGGTCGATGCCCGCCTGCCACAGGGCCGTGTCCCGCAGATGGGCGGGGTCGTGGGCGTCCACACCCAGGATGACATCGTTATCATATTTCCGGGCATACTGCCAGAAGGGGTCGGAGGGATAGCCCCGCCCCTGACCGGACAGCAGATTCCCCAGCCCCAGCAGGTTGTACTCGATGGGCATGCCCTGCTCCTTCGCCGCCTGGCAGATCATGTCCGCGGCCTCCGCGCAGGCGGGGGTGAACTGCTCGTCCGTGCGGTGGCGCATGAACAGATCCGGATGCGCCACGTAGATGAACAGCCCCGTCCGGATGGCCCGCACCGTGGATTCGGCGTAGCGCAGCACGCCTTCGTCCGTCTGGCACTCAAGGCCCGTGTAGGGGGTGTCCTCCTCGCTGTCGGCGTAGTGCTGGCCAAGAATGTAGTAGCTGACTCCCAGCTCCCGCATGCGCAGCAGATGGTCGTGGTAGCGGGGGAAGTACTCGCTCTCCAGCCCCAGCAGGATGGGCAGACGGCCCGCATAGCGCGCCCGTAGCTCCCGCACGGAGGCCAGATATCCCGGCAGGGCGTCCATCCCCATGCGGATGCCGCTGACAAACCCGCTGCGGAAGGGCCAGGGCGCGTGATCGGCGAACCCCAGCAGGTCAAAGCCGCCGTCGATGGCGGCCTGGACGTAGTCCTCGTCCTGCCCCACGGCGTGGAAGCAGCGGGTGGTGTGGGTGTGGTAATTGTTCTTCATCAGTGACGCGCTCCTTACAGATTCTGCTGGGCGCGCTGGGCGGCCAGGGCCTGCAGGCAGCATTCCTTGCTGCGCTCGATGTGGCGGTTCATCAGCTTCTGGAAATGCTCCAGATCCTTCTGCTCGACGAATTCCACCAGCTTGTAGTGCTCCTCATGGGCCTGGGCCAGGCGATCCTCCTGGCGGATGGCCATGGCGGAGAAGCGGGTGATGAACTCGTCCTGCCCCTCGATGACCCGCAGGATCCGCTGCTGGCCGCACAGGCTGGTCAGCTGCCGGTGGAACGCGCGGGTGATGGGGGACAGCTCGTCAAAGTTGCGCTCGTTCATCAGCAGATCCATCTCGCCCAGGCGGCTGCGCAGGTCGGCGATGTCCGCGTCGGTGGCGTTGCGGATGATGGCGGGCAGGGTCAGCATCTCCAGGGCGTTGCGGATGGTGTAGATCTCCTCCACGTCCGCGATGGTGAAGGCCCGCACCACCACGCCGCGCCGCAGCACATATTCCACCAGACCATCCCGCTCCAGCTTCCGCAGGGCCTCGCGCAGGGGCGTGCGGCTGATGTGCAGGCGCTCCGCGTAGTCGGTTTCCACGATGCGTTCGCCTGCGGGAATCTCGCCGGTGATGATGGCGTGCTTGAGCACCTCATAGGCGATTTCGCGGATGGGCCGGCTTTCCATCATGGGCTGGAAGGTCAGGTTGGTCATGGTCAACAGCTCCTTTTCTGGGTCCGTCGGGGAAGAGGGGATCCGCGGGGGCGCGAATCAAAAAAAGTGCAGGTCTGTCTACTGTTTGCACTTTGTATACAAGAATAGTACAAAGCTTCCCGCATGTCAAGCGGAAATTGGCGGACGCAGCGAATTATTGACGAAAAAGAATGAAAAAAGTTCGCCCGTGACGCTTTACAAATGAAAAAAACCATGCTATACTACCGCGTGGTAATCCGAGCAATCCTTTAAGGACAGCACCGAGAGGCTGAAAAGGCTGCGCAGTGATTCAACCATACGCAGACGTGTGCGCCTTCCCAGCCCATGGGAGAGGCGTTTTCTTTTTGCCCGCAGGGCAGGTTGTGTTGAAGGAGGCAATCAGCATGATGACAGGCGGCATTCCCAAGGCGCAGCTGATGGGCGGCGACGCGATGAACCGCGCGCTGATCCGCATGGCCCATGAGATGATGGAGCAGCTGAATCCGCTGGAGGACGTGGTGTTCGTGGGCATCCGGCGCAGGGGCGTGCCCCTGGCCCAGCGCCTGGCGGATATCATCGCCCGCTACGAGCAGGTGAAGCTGCCCGTGGGCGAGGTGGACATCGCCATGTACCGCGACGACCGGGATCCCGGCGATCTGCAGATCGCCGTGCAGGGCAAGAACCTGCCCGTGGACGTGACCGGCAAGATCGTCGTGCTGGTGGACGACGTGCTGCATACCGGCCGTACCGTCCGCGCGGCCATGGACGCCATCCTGGATCAGGGGCGGCCGGCGAAGATCCGCCTGGCCGTGCTGATCGACCGGGGCCATCGGGAGCTGCCCATCCGCCCGGACTTTATTGGCAAGAACGTCCCCACCTCCCAGAACGAGCGCATCGGCGTGCAGGTGGAGGAGATCGACGGCGGCGACGGCGTGGCGCTGTATGAGGGCCGCCGCAATCGCTGATGCCGCAGGCCATATCCCAGGTGTTTGCCGGACTCCTGCCCGGTGCACATAAATCAAATGGTAGCTTTTCTGACCGACCGACGAGGGGAAAGAGGGAATCATCCACATGAGCAAC
>JBJEYH010000131.1:0-6299 GCA_051886675.1 Aristaeellaceae bacterium | reverse complement strand
GCTGGTGAGCAAGCACTTCTCCGAGCCCTTCAAGGACTCCAACGGCTACGGCGAGGGCATCGTGCGCCTGAGCAACATGCTGGGCGGCGGCGCGATTGTCCAGCGCTTCGGCGACCTGGAGCGCGGACGCCGCAGCAACGAGAAGCGCATCGCCGAATGCACCGTGCGGCCCACCCTGGCCGCCACCCCCGGCGACCTGAGCCTGGTGCTGCCCAAGCGCATCCTGGACGGCATCATCGAGATGATCTACGCCCTGGACAAGATCGCCCCCGGCACCGCCAACGACGACACCCTGCTCTACGGCGTGGAGGTCAAGTTCTACAACATGGAGGTGGAGCTGGACCACAACCTGGAGACCATCCACAAGGGGCTGTACGTCATCGGCGACGGCAGCGGCGTGACCCACTCCCTGTCCCATGCCTCCGCCAGCGGCGTGTTCGTGGCGGACAGGCTGACCGAGCTCCTGTAACCACCCGCACAGCGAAAGAGCATCCTCCGGCCGCGCCGTGATGCTCTTCTTTTTTCCCCATGAGGACTGCAGGCATGAAAACGTACGCTACCTCGGAGCTGGCGCGTCTGGTGGGCGTCCATCCCAACACGGTGCGCCTGTACGAGACCTGGCAGCTGATTCCCCCCGCGGCGCGCAGGGCCAACGGCTACCGGATCTTCACGGATTTCCACCTGGCGCAGCTGCGGCTTGTCCGCGTGGCCTTCCGGACGGAGGTGCTGCAGAACGGGCTGCGCAGAAAAATGGTGGACGCGGTGAAGGCGTCCGCCCGGGGCGATTTCGACCGCGCCCTTTCCCTGACGGAGGATTACCGGGCGCAGGTGGCCCGGGAAACGCGCAACGCCGCCGAAGCCATCCGGATCGCGGAGCGGTATCACCTGGCCCGGGGCGAAGCATCCATCTCCATGACCCGCCGGGAGGCCGCCGATGCGCTGGGCATCTCGGTGGATACCCTGCGCAACTGGGAACGCAACGGCCTGCTGCGCGCAGGCGGCGTCCGGCAGGGACAGCGCGTCTATGACGGCGACGACCTGAACCGCATCATGATGATCCGCGCCCTGCGCTGCGCCAGCTACTCGCTGGAGGCCATCCTGCGCATGCTCACGGCCCTGGAGCGGGATCCCCGGGCGGATATGGCCCGGGCCCTGAACGTCCCCGGGGAGAGCAGCGAGATCATCTCCGTCTGCGACCGGCTGATCCTCTCCCTCCAGGCGGCGGAGCGCAACGCCGCCCGCATGGCCCGCATGCTCGCCGGTATGAAAGCGCAATTCGCCAACCCTCCACTATAACACCAGCCCTCCCTTTGCTGTTAGAATGATCCGGCAACAGCGAAAGGAGGGTTTTTTCTATGGATACCATGGCGCCCGGTTGGAAAAAACAGACGGTACTCTTTCTCATCAGTCAGTGCGTGACGCTCTTCGGCTCGATGATCGTGCAGATGGCGGTCATCTGGTACGTCACGCTGACCACCGCCAGCGGCGTATGGGTGGCGGCGTTCACCGTATGCTCGTACCTGCCGCAGTTTCTGATTTCCTTCGTCGGCGGCGTGTGGGCGGATCGCTTCAGCCGCAGGAGACTCATCATCCTGGCCGACGGGCTGATCGCCGGCGTCACGCTGGTCATGGTCTGCCTGATGCCCCTCGTCTCCCGGGACAGCGCGCTGCTGACGGCGCTGCTGATCATGTCCGCGCTGCGCTCCCTGGGCGCGGGGGTGCAGACCCCTGCCGTGGGCGCGATGATCCCCGCCCTTGTGCCGGAAAAGCACCTCATGCGCTTCAACGGCATCAACGCCACCCTGCAGTCCGTGGTGCAGTTCGCCGCGCCCGCGGCAGCCGGGGCGATCCTCGCCATGGGCTCCCTGCGCGCAACGCTCCTGCTCGACGTGCTGACGGCGGCGGTGGGCATCAGCCTTCTGTGCTGCGTGCGCGTCGCGGAAAGCGCGCCCCGATCGGAGGGCGGCTCCATGCTGGGTGACATCACGGCCGGGGTTCGCTACGCCTTCTCGGACAGGGGCATCGGACGGCTGCTGAGCGTCTACGGGCTGTTCATTTTCCTCAGCGTGCCGGCGGGGTTCATGTCGGGGCTGCTGATCAGCCGCACGTACGGCGACACCTACTGGTACCTGACCGCCGCGGAGCTGACAGGCTGCGCAGGCATGGCCGCGGGCGGCATGCTGATGGGCCTGCCGGGCGGCATGCGCAGCCGGACGGGCCTGCTGGCCCTGGGCCTGGGCGTCGCGGGCGCCATGACCATCGGGCTGGGGGTATCGCCCTTCTTCCTGATGTACCTGGCGCTGATGTTCGTGTACAGCATGGCCATCACCGCCGTGCAGACCGCCTCCACCACCCTGATCCAGGAGACCGCCGACCCGGCCATGCAGGGGCGCGTGTTCGGCCTGATGGGCGCGATGTATTCCGGCTTTCTGCCCCTGGGCATGCTGGCCTTCGGCCCCCTGGCGGACGTGATCCCCCTGCAGGCCCTGATGATCGCCACGGGCATGCCGCTGCTGGCGCTGGCGCTGTTCGCCGCCCGCCGGAAAACCTGGCGGTAATCCCCCGGCCCCTTCGTTTTCCCTGACACGCCAAAGCCCCCTGCAGCGTTTTCCGCCGCAGGGGGCCGTTTGTCTGTGATGGGGTTACCGGGCCAGCTGCTTCACCTGGCGCACCAGCTTGTCCACCTCGTCGGCGGAGACGAGCGTCTTGCGCCCGCCCATGGTCAGCTGGTAGTAGCTGGCGTCGTACTCGGCGATGGTCAGCGTGGCTTCCATGCCCTCGGCGCTGACAACCTGGATGGTCAGCACCAGCTCGCCGGCCTCCGCCTCAGGCACGCCCCGGGCGTCCAGACCCAGCACCAGCGCCCAGATGTCCTCGCCGGGATCCTCCTCGGGCTCGGCGGTGGCCTCCGGGGCTTCCGACGCTTCCGCGTCCGCGGCGGCATCCTCGCCGCCCTCCTCGGGCTGGCTGTCCTCCGCCGGATGCTCCAGCACGTACACGGTGCTGCCCGCAGTCAGCGTGGCGGTCTTCACCTGCTCATAGGGCAGGGACAGAATGGTTTCGCTGCGCATTTCCTCCGCCGTGGCGGTGAGCAGGCTGCTCACGTCCGTGGCGGACACGGTGTACACCATGGACGATTCGGGCAGACGGGCGTAATAGTTGCCGTCGTCGTTGGTCGTGCCCAGGAGGACGGTCATGCCGGCCTCGTCGCCGTCGTAGAGGCTGATGGCGATGGCCGCGTCCCCGTCCAGCTGCCAGGCGGTCAGCTCATCCTGGGTGGCCGAGGCGGTGACCAGCTCGTCCCAGGCGATGTCCTGGGCGGTCTCCACCAGATCATCCGCGCCGTCCACGGGCTCGCCGTCGGCGGAATACCACAGCTGATCCGGGTTGATGGTCCTGCTGGCGGAGGCCTTCTGCAGATCCAGGGTGTCGCCCACGGTCAGCCGGGTCACGTTCTCCACCTCAGGGATGGACTCCAGCACGGCCAGGGCGTTCATATCCGTCTCGAACAGGCTGTTCAGCTTCTTGCTGATGGTGTAGATCACCGTGTCCTGCCCGGACAGCTGCAGGTAGTACCCGTCGGCAAAGGGCGTCTGGTCGCCCATGGCGTAGGTGGTTTCCGTGCCGTCCTTCCAGCGGGCGGTGACGGAGAAGGCCGGTTCCGCCAGACCGTAGTCGGCAGGACTGGTCACGTTCTCGATCTTGCGGGTGGCGGTCAGGGCCAGGAGCGCGTCAGCCATGTCCTGCGCCGCATCCTGATCCAGCGGGAAGGCCGCGTCGTCCGCCCGCTGCCACGCGCTGCCGTCCCAGGTCAGGTCGAAGGTGGTTTCTCCAGAGGTCCACTTCAGGCCGGTGAGATCGTCGGCCACTTTGGCCGTCAGGTCGAAGGTCCCGGCTTCCTCGATGACCTGCTGGGTCTGGCTGAACTGCTGCACGCCGAAGTACCCGCCCACGCACAGGGCCAGCACCAGCGCCAGCAGCAGCAATTTGATGGAACGCTTCAACGCCGCTTCCTCCTTATCCAGATGACAATGCCGATGGCCACCAGCGCCAGGGGAATCAGGCCGATCATGACGATGCTCCACAGGGTGGATTCAGCCTGGGTGACCGTCAGGCCCGTGGTGTCAAGGGACTTGGCCCGGATGGAGATGCTCTCCTCCTGCCCGCCCATCCAGTTCAGCACATTCAGGAACAGATTGCTGTTGCCCCCGGACACCATGCTGTCCACATAGCTGTCCAGCAGGTAGCTGCTGCTCGCCCAGAACAGCTTGCCGTTCTTCTCGGACACCGCCGCGATGTTGAAGGGGCCGTCGGTGTCGCCCTCCTCCCTGTCGGTGACGGTCATCTGCAGGGCGGCCTGCTTGGCGTAGGCGCTGTCGGAGGTGGTCAGCAGCCAGGTGACGGACGCGGTGGAATCCTCCGTCTCCACGATGGGCTGGGCCAGGGGGATCAGGATGTAGTAGCCCGCGCTGATGATCGCGTCGGTCACGTCATGGCTGGCGACGTCGGGCAGCAGGTAGTGGGGATAGCGGTTCAGCCGCATCTGCCGGTCGCCCTCGATGATGATGCCGGTATCCGTGGTCAGACCCATGGAGGCCGTCACCCGCTTGAGCTGGGTCATATCGTCTTCGCCCATGTAGCCGGTGAGCAGCGCCACGTTGCCGCCGCCCTCCAGGTAGGCGATGAGCTGATCCGCCTCATCCTCGCTCAGGTCGGAGGAGGGCGCGTTGATCACCACGGCCGCCGCGTCCTCGGGCACCGCGTCCAGGGACAAAAGCGACAGGCTCTCGTAGTCCAGGTTGTCCTGGGCCAGCATGCCGGTGATGGTCTCGCTCAGCTCCTCCTCGCCGTGGCCGGTGAGGATGTACACCTTGGGCAGGTTGTCGCTGGACACGTAGTGGATGGCGTTGGTCAGGGCGTTCTCGCCGTCGAAGGTGGTGGTGGTGTTATAGGAGTAGGAATAGTAGTCCATGGAATACTCGGTGACGAAGATCTCGTCATAGCCCACCAGGCGGTAGCGGCCCTCGCAGTCCACCAGGACGCTGTTTTCATACAGGCGGCTGATGTCCAGGTCATAGGCGTTGAGGAAGGTGGGCCGGAGGGAGGGATCCACGCTCTCGTACTGGATGTGGCTGGACTGCGCCGCGTAGCGCTGCAGCAGCCGCTCGATGGTGGAATTCTCGTTGCCGGAGTTGCAGATCAGGTACAGCTTCACGTCCTTGTCCAGGGAGGCGGCGATGCGCTTGCTCTGGTCGGAAAGGCTGTAGAGGGACTGGCTGGTCATATCCAGCTCGGTCATGGTCGAGGGCAGGCTGGAGACCATCAGGTTCACCAGCACCGCGATGGCGATGACCACCGCCGCCGCCACGGCCGAATAGCTGCCTGCCCGGAAGCGCCCGCCGAACATGCGCTTGAGCGAGGCCTTGAAGGATTTCCTTTCCTTCTTCTGCTGCTTGCTCATTCGTTCCACCTCCGCTTCTCCATGACCTGCACCGTCAGGAACAGGAACACGCCGATGATCGACAGGTAGTACACCACGGTCGTCAGGTCAAAGACGCCCTCCACAAAGGGGCTGAAGCGGTCGAAGACGCTGATGGCGCTCATGATGCTGGCAAACAGGCCCGAGAAGGCTGCGCTGTCCGCCTGATACCACAGCTGCAGTCCGCCGATGCACACGATGCCCACCAGCGCCGCCACGATGGGGTTGCGGGTCAGGGCGTAGATGATCAGCGCGACGATCACCGCCAGCACCGACAGCGCCATCAGCGACGCGGAGCCGTCCGTGGACACAAAGCTGGCCAGGCCGGACATGAAGTACAGCAGCAGCATCGTCACCAGGGTGATGACCGCCGCGGCCACCTGGCTGTCGGTCAGGGAGGAGATGAACAACCCGATGGACAAAAGCGCCGCGCCCAGCAGGAAGAAGGCCAGCAGCGCGCCGTAGGCCGTGGACAGCGCCACCGTACCGAACTGGCTGAGGATCAGCGGATAGAAGCCCATGATCACCGTGGGCACCGCCAGCACCAGCAGCATGGCCAGGTACTTGCCCACCACCACGTCCGACATGCGGATGGGCAGGGCGTAGAGCAGCTGATCGGTCTTCTGCCGCCGCTCCTCGGCCATGGAGCGCATGGCGATGATCGGCACGGCGATCAGGTAGATGAAGGCGATGGAATCCAGCACATATTCGAAGTTGCTGTAATACCCGCTCAGGTTGTAGGCCATGCAGTAGATGCCCGCGAACACCAGCAGGAAGGCTGCCAGCAGATAGCCCAGCACGCCCTTGAAGTACGCGCCCG
>JBJEYH010000130.1:0-27874 GCA_051886675.1 Aristaeellaceae bacterium | reverse complement strand
TCGCCGTTCAGGCGGACAATGAGCCTGTCGCCATCGCGGATGGATTGCAGCATAACATGACGGCCTCCTTTTTGCCAGGTATCGGGAAAGCTATTCCATGGTACACAGGGCCTATCCTGCCGCGAAAAATGTCTGTTTATGCGGTCGGGCGGAGAATCGTTCGACAATTTCCGCGCACGCGAAAAAAGCCGGTCGAATGCCGGCGAAGAAGGTCGGATGCTGTCATTCACTTCAGCTTGAGCAGGATCACACCCCCGGCCATCAGCCCCAGCCCCAGGAGCTTCTTCCACGTGAAGGCGATCTGCTCCGCGCCCATGATGCCGAAGGCGTCAATCAGCGCCGCCACCGCCAGCTGGCTCAGCAGGATGGTGGATATGGCCACCGTGGGGGAGAGCGCGCCCACCGAGAGCATCACCGTCACCGTGATGACCGGCGCCAGCACGCCCCCAAGCCAGGCATACCAGGGAGCCTGGGGCATCTGGCGGATATCGCCCTTGCCGAAGATGAGCGCGATGATCAGCGCCAGCACAAAGCCCGTCAGCTGCACGTAGGCGCTGGTTTCCAGCACGCCGGCCTTGTCGCCCATGCGGGTGTTCATCACGCCCTGTACGCTCATGGCCGCCCCCGCAATCGCCGCATAAAGAAAGCCTGTCATTCCGCATCCCTCCACAGGGGATAGTATGGCGGCATGACAGGCGTTTATCCGTCAGTTTGCTTTGGCCAGGGCCATGGCGTCCACCTTGTCGTGGATCTGCTGCATGCGCAGATCCAGGGCGGCAATGTCGCTGGCGGTCTGTAGCAGCTCCTGGGAGATTTCCTCCGTCACCTGGCCCTCCGCCTTGTAGCGCAGGGAATGCTCCAGCGAGGCCCAGAAGTCCATGGCGATGGTGCGGATCTGCACCTCCACCGGCACGGGGATCCGCCCCTCGGAGAGGAACACCGGAATCTCCAGCACCAGGTGCAGGCTGCGGTAGCCGTTGGGCTTGGGGTTCTTGATGTAGTCCCGCACACGGATCACCTTCACGTCGTCCTGGCTGGTGAGCAGATCCGCCACGGTATAGATGTCCTGAATGTAGGAGCAGATCACCCGCACGCCGGCGATGTCCGTCAGGTTGGTGACGGCGGAGGCGATGGAGATGCTTTCATGCTTGCGCTGGAGCTTCTCCATCATGCTCTGGATGGACTTCATGCGGGTCTGCATGTGATGGATGGGATTGCGCCTGTGCTTCATCTGGAACTCGTCGTCGAGGATTTCCAGCTTGGTCTGCACCTCGCGGATGGCCGCCTGGTAGCGGCACTGCACGGTGAAGAACTCATCCACCATCTGCTGGAACTCAGCCGACAGCTGCATCATGTTTTCCTTCCGTTCGTCGCTCATGGTTGGTATCCTCCGTGGCGGAATGATAATAATCGAAGGGCAGCCTCACGCGGAAAACGCTGCCCTCCCCGGGATGGGAGCGCACGTGAATTTCGCCCTGCAGAATCGTCAGGATGCGCTTGACCAGGCTCAGGCCCAGGCCCACGCCCTGATGGCTGCGGGACTTGTCCCCCTGATAGAACCGGTCGAAAATCCGGCTGACGGTTTCCTCATCCATGCCGATGCCATGGTCGGTCACGCTGACCTCCGCCATGTCCGTGGGCAGGACGCTGATCTCGATCACGCTGCCCGGCTCGGAAAACTTGACGGCGTTCTGGATCAGGTTGATCCACACCTGGGTGAGCAGCTCAAAGTCGGAGGTCACGGTCACGGGCTGCAATTCCAGCTGCCACTCAATGTCCCGGGAGGACCAGGTGGGCTCCAGGCGAAGGATCACCTGGCGGATCTGCTCGTCCAGGCGGAAGGAGCTCAGGCTTGCGGGCGCCGCCTGCTGCTCCAGGGCGGACAGGCGCAGAAGCGTCTCGGACAGGCGGGAGAGCCGGTCGCTTTCCTGGGCGATCAGGTTGACGTATTCCTTGCGGGAGGCCTCGTCCAGCCCGTCCATCTGCAGCAGGCGCGCAAAGCCCCGGATGGAGGCGATGGGCGTGCGGAACTCATGGCTGACGCTGCTGATAAAGTCCTTCTGCAGGTAGGAGGTGCGGGCCAGGGCGTCGGTCATGGCGTTGAAGGACTGCATCAGCTCGCCCACCTCGCCGGGCATGTCGTCCGGCAGCTTGACGGAGAAGTCCCCGTCGCTGACCCGGCGCGTGGCCTGGGTCAGGGTGGTGATGGGTCTGGCGATATTGTTGGACGCCAGCCACGCCATCATGACGAAGGCCAGCAGAAAGGACAGCGACGCAAACCCGATGCGGAAAAACGACACCAGATACACATTCAGCCGCTGGGCGGGCATGATGCGCACCACCTGCGATTCCAGCTGCACATAGGTGGACGGCATGCCCTTGAACGACACGCCCCAGGTTACCACCATCTTTTCGGGCAGCTGCTCCAGCACCTGGGCGGGAATGGCCTCCAGGGCCACGCTTTCCACCCGGACGGACATCATGTCGCTGCCCGCAATGCTGATGATCTCCTCCATGGACAGGTCGGTCTTCTGATCCAGCTCCAGCAGGTAGATGGCCACGGCATGCTGATTCAGGGCCAGCTCCTCCCGCACGCTCATGGAGCTGTACAGGAACGAGCTGACCAGCGCGATCACGCCCGCAACCACCGAGGAAACCAGCAGCGCCGACATCATCCTGTTGCGGAAGGTATAGGGATGGAAAATCCGCCGGAAGTTACTCATTGCATTTTTCCGCCTTGTAGCCCAGGCCGCGCACCGTCTGGATGGTGAAATCCGGGAAAATCTCGCATTTCTCCCGCAGGCGCTTCACATGCACGTCCACCGTACGCTCGTCGCTCTGGGCGTCCATGCCCCAGATTTCGTCCATCAGCTGGCGGCGGGTGAAAATCTGCCGGGGACTGCTGAGAAGCTTGAAGAGCAGATAGAATTCCTTCTTGGGCAGGGTCAGGGTATCGCTGCCCCGGGTGACGGTCAGGGAATCATAATCCAGCACCGTGGAGCCCACCGTCAGCCGGTGGCTGGTCATGGCCTGGGCCCTGCGCAGCAGCGCGCCCACATGCAGAAGCAGCTCATCCAGATCCACGGGCTTGGTCAGATAATCATCCGCCCCGGACTGGAAGCCCGCGCGCTTGTCCTCAATGGTATCCCGGGCCGTCACCAGCATGATGGGCAGCAGGGGATAGCTGTGCCGCAGCTCGCTGGTCAGCTGCCAGCCGTCCATCACGGGCATCATCACATCGGCGATCACCAGGTCAGGCATCACCCGCTCGATGGTCCGGAGCGCCTCCTCGCCATTGGCGGCGGAGATGGTCTGATACCCGTTCAGCCCCAGGAAGGCGCTCATCATCCGCTGCAGAGGAAGATCGTCCTCCACCACCATAATCGTAAACATGCCTGGCACCCCCTTGATCATTGGCAAAGCATTGCGATGAATCCATTATATCACATGCTGCGCAGGGCTTCAATGGGATTCAGCCGCGAAGCCTTGCGGGCGGGCGCCCATCCGAACAGGATGCCCACCGTGGCCGAGAAGCTGAAGGCCAGGGCAATGGCCCCCGTGGACACGGTGAAGGTGAACCCGATGGCCACCGCGATCACGTAGGACAGCAGATTCCCCAGCACAATGCCGATCACGCCGCCCATGAGGCTGAGCATCACCGATTCCAGCAGGAACTGCGCCTGAATCAGCCCGGGGCGCGCGCCCAGAGCCTTGCGCAGGCCGATCTCCGTGGTGCGCTCGCTGACCGAGACCAGCATCATGTTCATGATGCCGATGCCGCCCACCAGCAGCGCGATGGACGCGATGCCCGCCAGCATGGTGGTCATCATGCCGGTGATGGTGTCCATGGTGCTGAGCAGGCTGTCCAGGTTCAGGATGCGGAAGGCGTTGTCGCGGTAGTTGAAGGTGGCGTTGAGAAGCTCCTCCACCTGGTCGATGGTCTGATCCGCCTTGTCGGTATCGGCCAGGTACAGCGTCAGGCTGTTGACGCTGCCGCTGCCGGACATGCGCAGCGCGGCGGGGTAGGGGATGATCACCGTGCCGGAGGAATCCCCGCCGTTCATGGCGGTCATGGCGCGCATGACGTCGTTGTCGCCGCCGTCGTCCAGCACGCCCACCACCGTGAAGGTCAGCCCGCCGATGACAAGCTCCTGACCCACGGGGTTCTCGTTGGGGAACAGGGCGGCGCGGATATCGCTGTCCACCAGGCAGACCCGGCTGTACACGTCCATGTCCATGTCCGTCAGGGTGCGGCCGCAGGCGACGGCGGTGCTTTCGCCGCTGAAGTAGGCTGCGCTGCGCCCCTCGATGGACGCGTCCTCCAGGAGGACGCCGTCATGGGCGATGTGCATGCCCAGCGTGACGCTGGGATCCACGCCCGCCACGTTGTCCAGGGCGGCGATCTTTTCGATATCGTCGCTGTTCAGCCCCCGCTTGAGGGTGGTGCCGGTGACGGATACGCTGACCTTGCCAGCGCCCAGAGCGGCAAACTGGCTGGTGATTTCGCCCGTGGCGCCCTCCACCGTGGTGATCAGCGCGATGATGGCTGTCACGCCGATGATGATGCCCAGCATCGTCAGGAAGGTGCGCATCTTGTTGCTCCTGATATTCTGCCAGGACATGCGCAGGCTTTCCTTAAGCATCCTCGGCCACCCCCTCGCTGAGCTCGCCGTCCAGCAGGCGCACAATCCGCCGGGCATGCCGCGCGATGCCGATATCGTGGGTGATCATGATGATGGTGTTGCCCTCCTCGTTCAGGTCATGGAACAGGTTCATGACCTGCTTGCCGGTCTGCTGATCCAGCGCGCCGGTGGGCTCGTCCGCCAGGAGGATGGTGGGCTGGTTGGCCAGGGCGCGGGCAATGGCCACCCGCTGCTGCTGGCCGCCGGACAGCTGGTTGGGGAAGTGGTGCAGCTTGTCGCCCAGGCCCACGCGCTCCAGCATCATCTTCGCCCGGGCCTGACGGTCGCCGGGCTTCACGCCGCTGTAGATCAGGGGCAGCTCCACGTTCTGCATGGCGTCCTGCCGCTGCAAAAGCTGGAAGGACTGGAACACAAACCCGATCTCCCGGCTGCGCACCTGCGCCAGCTCCGCCTCGTCCAGGCGGCTCACGTCCCGGCCGTGGAGGATATACTTGCCCTCCGTGGGGGTGTCCAGGCAGCCGATGATGTTCATCAGCGTGCTCTTGCCCGAGCCCGACGGCCCCAGCACCGCCACGAATTCGCCCTTGCACACGTCCAGGTCGATGCCCCGCAGCACGGTCTGATCCTCGTTGCCCATGCGGTAGCGCTTGATAATCCCCCGCATGGAAAGAATGGTGTCGCTCATGCCAATGCCCTCCGCTCAGCGCATCATGCGCATCATGGGCAGCTCAAAGTCGGACGACGCGGGAATCAGGATGGTTTCGCCGCTTTTCACGCCGTCGCATATTTCCACGATGGAGCCGTTGTTGATGCCCAGCAGCACGCTCTGGCGCACCACCTCGTCCCCCCGGGAGTAGCAGTAAACGAAGGGCTTGCCGTTTTCATCATACTGGATGGCGGCCATGGATACGGTGGTGGCGTCCCGGACGCTCTGGCGGGGAATGCTCACCTCGCAGGTCAGGCCCATGGCCAGCGTGCCGTCCTGGGGCAGGGCGATTTCCACCTCGTAATAGGCCAGGTTGTTCTCCACCGTGGCCTCCTGGGCGATGCGGGTGATTTCCCCGTTGATCAGCCGGTCCGTGGCATGCACCTTCACCTCCACGCTCATGCCCTTGCTCAGCGCGGATACGTCGTACTCGTCCACCTTGATCTTCACCACGGGATGCTCGTAATCCGCCACGCGGAACAGCACGTCGCCGGGGTTGAAGTCCTCCTCCTCATCCAGGTACAGGTGGGAGATGGTGCCGTCGATGGGCGCGTTGTACCTCGCGCCGTTCTTGGCGAGCAGCACGTTGTCATCCTTTTCCACCGTGTCGCCCTCCTGCAGCTTCCACTCCTTCACCGTGCCCTTGGCGGTGGCGGTCACCACCCGGGCGTGGTCAGGCTCGATATTGCCCGAAAAGGTATAGTAGGTCTCAATGCTCATGGTGCGGGCGGTTTCCTCGGTATAGGCGGCCTTCTTGCCTGTCGTGAGGAATAAAGCGGCGGATAATGCCACGATCACCACAGCCAGCGTCACCAGAATCCTTTTCACGAGTTTCCTGTTTTTCACAGTGCCATGCACTCCTTCCGGAAGATTCGTTCCGAGTGTACAGCACAATTATGAACTGTTCATGAATGGTAAAGAAAAAGCAGACGATGGGTAGCATGCCATCGTCTGCCTGGATTATTCCTCGTTCCACGCCTGGTAGGATTCGCCTTCCGGCAGGGTTTCCAGCCGCCCGTCGGTGATGCGGGTCAGCTCGGCGAGCACCCTGTCCGCGTCCCGCTCCCTCACCAGGATGGAGAAGGTCACCGCCGTGGTGAACTCGCTGGACACCAGCTGCAGGGGCAGCGTGCGCATCAGGTGCTGCACCTTGTCCCACAGGGGATAGGGCACCTCGCACAGGTACTGGCAGGAGGGCTCCATCACCACCACCTGCGCCGCCTTCAGCGCGATCACCGTGCCCTGGGTGTAGGCCCGCACCAGTCCGCCCGCGCCCAGCAGCACCCCGCCGAAATACCGCGTGACCACCACGCAGCAGTTCACCACGCCCTGGGCCTTGAGCACCTCCATCATGGGAAGGCCCGCCGTGCCGCCGGGCTCGCCGTCGTCGGAATAGCGCATGATCCCGGCGTTGCGCCCGATCACATAGGCGTAGCAGTTGTGGGTGGCGTCCTTGTGCTTCGTGCGAATGGACTGCAGGAAGGCCAGGGCCTCCTCCTCGGTTTCGCAGGGGCTGGCGTAGCCGATAAAACGGCTCCTGTTGATGATCACCTCGTCCGAGGCGGCCTGCCGCAGGGTCTTGTAGGGGGCGCTCATTTCAGGATCAGCCGCCGGAAGCCCTTCTTGCCCTTCTGCAGCATCAGGCCGTCCTCGCCGAACATGCCGGCGGTCACCGCGGCGTTGAAGTCCGTGACCTTCTCATCGCCCAGCAGCACGGAGCCGGCCTTGATCTGGTTCCGGGCGTCGCTCTGGCTCTTGCACAGGCCGGACTTGACCAGCATGGTGGTCACGCGGGCGTCCTCGGCCAGGTCGGCGGCCGTCAGCTCAAAGGAAGGCACGCTGGCGCTGTTGGCGCCGCCGGCGAACAGCGCGGCAGCCGCGTCGGCAGCCTTCCGGGCTTCCTCCTCGCCGTGCACCAGCTTCGTCACCTCAAAGGCCAGCACCTTCTTGGCCTCGTTGATCTCGCTGCCCTCCAGGGCGCTCAGGCGGCGCACCTCGTCCATGGGCAGGAAGGTCAGCAGCCCCAGGCACTTGCCCACGTCCTTGTCGTCCACGTTCCGCCAGTACTGGTAGAAGTCGAAGGGGGAGGTCTTGTTGGGATCAAGCCACAGCGCGCCCTTCTCGGTCTTGCCCATCTTGCGGCCGTCGTGGGTCAGCAGCAGCTGGAAGGTGCAGGCGTAGGCGGCCTGCTGCTCCTTGCGGCGGATCAGGTCGGCGCCGCCCAGCATGTTGCTCCACTGGTCGTTGCCGCCCATCTGCAGCCGGCAGCCGTAGCGCTTGAACAGCTCCAGGAAGTCGTAGCTCTGCATGAGCATGTAGGTGAACTCCAGGAAGGACAGGCCGTTCTCGGTGGCCATGCGGGCCTTGTAGCAGTCGGCGGTGAGCATCTTGTTCACCGAGAAGGTGGAGCCGATCTCCCGCATGAAGTCGATGAAGTTCAGATGCCGCAGCCAGTCGCCGTTGTTGGCGATGATGGCCTTGCCCTCGGAGAAGTCCAGGAACCGGGACATCTGCTGCTTGATGTGGGCCACGTTGTCGTCGATGGTCTCCACGGTCATCATCTTGCGCATGTCGGTCTTGCCGGAGGGGTCGCCGATCATGGCGGTGCCGCCGCCCATCAGCGCGATGGGACGATGTCCCGCACGCTGCATGTGCGCCATGGCCATGATCGGGATGTAATGGCCGATGTGCAGGGAATCAGCGGTGGGGTCGAAGCCCACGTAGAAGGTGGTGGGCTCCTCGAGCTGCTTGTACAGATCCTCCTCGAAGGTCATCTGGGCAATGAAGCCGCGCTCCTTGAGTACGTCCAGAATGTGCGCCATGGTTGATAACATCCTTTCTTTCTATAACAATCACCGTGTGGATGGATACCTGCATTGACGGATGGCATCAGGCCTGCCCGGCTTCCGCCGCGATCAGCTCCCGCAGCACGGCCATGCCGGTGCGGATCTGTTCGATGGTGGAGTTGGAGAAGTTCAGCCGCAGGGTATTCTCATGCCCGCCGTCGGCAAAGAAGTGGGTGCCGGGCACATAGGCCACATGCCGGGCCACAGCCTTCTCCAGCAGCGCCTGCGCGTCGATGCCCGAGGGGAGCTCCGCCCAGATGAACAGCCCGCCCTCGGGCCGGGTATATCGGGTGCCCTCCGGGAAGGTGGCCAGCTCCTCCAGCATGGCGTCCAGCTGCGCCTTGTAGCTTTGGCAGATGGAGGCGATGTGCTCCGGCAGCAGGTTCCTGCGCAGGAACTGGTCGACGATGGCCTGGTTCAGGTTGGCGGTATGCACGTCGGAGGACTGCTTGCCGATGGTGCACTTGCGCAGGATCCGCGGATCGCCCGCTATGAAGCCCACCCGCAGGCCGGGGGAGATGATCTTGCTGAAGGAGCCCAGGAACACCACCCAGCCCTCCTTGTCGAAGGACTTGATGGAGGGGCAGGGCGTGCCGGCGTAGCGCAGGTCGCGGTAGGGATCGTCCTCCGCCACCACCATGCCGTATTTGGCAGCCAGGGCGGCGATGGGCGCCCGGCGGTCGGCCGCCAGGGTCTTGCCGGTGGGGTTCTGGAAGGTGGGGATGGTGTAGAGCATTTTGGGCCTGTGGCGGATGATGGCCTCCTCCAGCTTGTCCACGATGATGCCCTCGTCGTCGCTCTCCACGGGAACCAGGGTGGCCTGGTAGAGCTTCATGCACTGCAGGTTGCCCAGGAAGGAGGGATTCTCCACCAGGATCACGTCGCCAGGGTTGATCAGCGCCTTGCACAGCAGATCCATGGCCTGGGTGGAGCCGGTCACCGGCAGCACCGCGGGAATGTCGCAGCCCAGCTGCTCCTGGGCGTAGCGCTTCAGGCTCTCCAGGAAGGGCGCGTAGCCCTCGGTGGCGCCGTACTGCAGGATGGCCTTGCCGTCGCGATGCAGCACGTCGGCGGCGATGCCGGCCACCACCTCGTCCGGCAGGGCGGACAGGGCGGGATTGCCCCCGGCAAAGGAAATCATGCCGGGCTTGGCGATCATCTTGAAGATTTCGCGGATGGCGCTGCCTGTCACGCCGTCAAAGCGCGAGGCAAACTGCAGGGTATCCAGATCCATGATCCAATCAGCCTCCTTGCTGCGTTCCATGAAAAAAACCTTCCCGGACATGATGCGTCCAGGAAGGTGACAAAAGCCACGGTACCACTTCCATGTTCGGCCGGAAAACGGCCCTCAGCGAGGAACCCATGATTCCTCCCGCGCGATAACCGGCGCAACCGGATGCCGCCTACTGACCCAAAGCGCGTTCAGCGGATGGCTCGGAAATGTACTTCACCCACCGGCCGTCTCTCCCTTCCACCAGCCGGGAGCTCTCTTGACGCGGCACAGGAGGGCTACTCTTTTCCTCATCGCCCTGATGGCTGACATTATACCAGAATTTGCGCGTCTGTCAAGCGGCGGCGAAAAATTGCGGATCGCAAATTCTCTTGCGGTATGCGTTGCTTTTTCAAAAAAACTGTGTTAGAGTGTTAAACAGCGCAGAGCTGTTTTTCTTAAGGAACTTCATTTCGACCGCAAGCCCTGCGCCGCCGCACAAAAGCGTTGCCGGAGGGGGAGTCAAGCCATGCGCTACACGCGTCAGGACGGATGCCGCGCATGGCTGACCTATGCCATGCTTTCGCCGGAGCGGCTTGGGGCTATTCTGCATGATTTCGGGGATGCCGAGGCTGTGTATGACCGTTTCGTCCATGAGGGAACGGTCATTCTTGCGCCCTACGCCACCCCCCGGCAGCTTGCCATCCTGCGCAGGCAGGCCGAGCCCGAGGCCATGCATCAGATGATGCTGGACATGCGCGGGAACGCCATCGGCATCCTGGGCATGGAGGACTTCGGCTATCCGGACAGCCTGCGGGACATTCCATCGCCGCCGCCCCTGCTGTACTACCGGGGCGATCCCGACTGCCTGACGGGCCGCTGCGTCACCATCATCGGCTCCCGCAGCGCGTCGCCGGGGGCCATCGCCGCCACCGAACAGATCGCCCGGGAGCTGAGCGGGCATGGGGTGACCATCGTCAGCGGCCTGGCCCTGGGGGTGGATACGGCGGCGCACCGGGGCTGCCTGGCCGGCGGAAGCCCCACCGCAGGCGTGATGGCCTGCGGGCTGGACGTCGACTATCCCGCCGCCAACCGTCAGCTCAGGGAGGATATCCTCCGCGGCGGCGGGGTGCTGCTGTCCGAGTATCCCATGGGCATGCCGGCCTACTGCGGGCATTTTACCGTGCGCAACAGGATCATATCCGGCCTGGGCAAGGCCGTGGTGATGATGGAGGCCCGCATCCGCTCCGGCAGCATGACCACCGTGCATCACGCGCTGGATCAGGGGCGGGAGGTGTTCGCCTATCCGGGCAACATCGGCTCTCCCTGGGCGGAGGGCGCGCATCAGCTGCTGCGGGAGGGTGCAAACTACTTCACCTGCGCCCGGGACGTGCTGGAGGATCTGGGCTGGGACGACACCCAGCCCGCGCCCACCAGGGCGCAGAAGCAGGAGCTGCCGCCCCTGTCGCCCGGGCAGCGGCTGATCCTGACGCACCTGTCCCGCGGGGATCAATCTTTCGACCAGCTGGCGGCGTGTACCGGGCTGGACGCGTCCGCGCTCTCCTCGGATCTGACCATGCTGCAGATTCTTGGCCTTGTTCAATCCCTGCCCGGGAAAATCTATCACCGGGCGTAAACATTTTTCTTTCTGGAGGCATCACCGTCATGGCAGCAACCAAGCAGAAGCTCATCATTGTGGAGTCGCCCGCCAAGGCCCGCACCATCAGCAAATTTCTGGGCAAGGGCTACAAGGTGGAGGCGTCCCAGGGACATGTGTGCGACCTGCCCAAATCCCAGATCGGCGTGGATGTGGACAACGACTTCGCCCTGAAGTACATCACCATCCGCGGCCGGGGCGACATCCTGACCCGCATCCGCAAGGAAGCCAAAAACGCTTCGCAGATCTACCTCGCCACCGACCCTGACCGCGAGGGCGAGGCGATCTCCTGGCATCTGGGCCATATCCTGGGCATGGACACCGACAAGCCCTGCCGCATTGAGTTTCACGAGATCACCAAGAAGGCCATCCAGCAGGCGCTGAAGTCCCCCCGGCCCCTGGACATGGGCCGCGTGGACGCCCAGCAGGCCCGGCGCGTGCTGGACCGCCTGGTGGGCTACAAGATCAGCCCGCTGCTCTGGGCGAAGATCAAGAAGGGCCTGTCCGCCGGACGCGTGCAGTCCGTGGCCACGCGCATGGTGGTCATGCGGGAGCAGGATATCGAGGACTTCATCCCCGAGGAATACTGGGAGATCACCGGCAAGGCCGCGGTGGAGCAGGGCAAGGGCCGCAGGCAGCACTTCGGCGTGCGCCTGTCCACCCTGGACGGGCAGAAGGCCTCCATCGTCAATGCCGAGGAAGCCGCCAAGGCCGTGGAGCGGATCCAGTCCACCGCCTTCACCGTCACCGGCGTGAAGAAGGGCGAAAAGCGCAAGATGCCCGCCGCGCCCTTCACCACCTCCAGCCTGCAGCAGGAGGCCAGCCGCAAGCTGGGCTTCACCACCGCCAAGACCATGCAGGTGGTGCAGCAGCTCTACGAGGGCATCGACCTGGAGGGCGAGGGCACGCAGGGTATCGTCACCTACATCCGCACCGACAGCGTGCGCATCAGCGACGAAGCCCTGTCGGCCCTGCGGGCCTACATCCCGGAGCGCTTCGGCGCGGAATACCTGCCTGAGGCGCCCAACGAGTACAAGGGCCGCAAGAACGCCCAGGACGCCCACGAGGCCATCCGTCCCACGGACGTGCGCCGCACGCCCGAGAAGATCAAGGCCTCCCTGACCAAGGAGCAGTACAACCTCTACCGGCTGATCTACAACCGCTTCCTGGCCAGCCAGATGATGCCCGCCCTCTACGAAACCCAGACGCTGGACATCACGGGCGATGGCGTGGGGCTGCGCTTCTACGGCGAGCACAAGCGGTTTGCGGGCTTCACCTCCGTGTACGAGGAGGGCACCGACGACGAGGTGGCCTCCAGCGAGACCACCCTGCCCCAGCTGAAGGAGGGCGACGCGGTCACCGTGGAGGATGTGGAGAGCGAGCAGCACTTCACCCAGCCGCCGAGCCGCTACACCGAGGCGTCCCTGGTGCGCGCGCTGGAGGAAAAGGGCATCGGCCGTCCCTCCACCTACGCGCCCACCATCACCACCATCATATCCCGCGGCTACGTCAGCCGGGAGAAGAAGCGCCTCTATCCCACGGAGCTGGGCCGCATGGTCACCAGCATGATGGAGGAATACTTCGCCGACATTGTTGACACGGAGTTCACCGCCGAGCTGGAGGACAAGCTGGACGCGGTGGAGGAGGGCAAGATCGCCTGGAAGCAGATTCTGCGGGAGTTCTATCCGCCCTTTGAGCAAACCCTCGAAATCGCGGAGCGGGAAATCGAGAAGGTGGAGGTCAAGGACGAGCCCAGCGACGTGCCCTGCGACAAGTGCGGCGCGATGATGGTGTACAAGATGGGCCGCTTCGGCCGCTTCCTGGCCTGCCCGAACTTCCCGGACTGCCGCAACACCAAGCCGATCCTCAACTATATCGCCGCGCCCTGCCCCAAATGCGGCGCGCGCCTGATGGAGAAAACCAGCAAGAAGAACCGCAAGTTCTACGGCTGCGAGCGGTATCCCGAGTGCGACTTTGTCTCCTGGGAGATGCCCGTGACTGACAAGTGTCCCCAGTGCGGCGGCTACATGGTGGAAAAGCGCAGCCGCAAGGGCGAGCTGTGGCATCTGTGCGCCAACGAGACCTGCCGCTGCCGTGTGGAGGTTCGGCAGGATGACAGCGCGGATACGGAGGAAGGCTGATGGCTGAGATGCACGCACAGGTGATCGGCGCGGGGCTTGCCGGCAGCGAGGCCGCCTGGCAGCTGGCCCGGCAGGGGATCCGCGTGACGCTGACGGAGATGAAGCCCGCGAAGAAAACCCCCGCCCATCACGCCGATCAGTTTGCGGAGCTGGTGTGCTCCAACTCCCTGCGCTCGGACCGGCTGACCAACGCCGTGGGCCTTTTGAAGGAGGAAATGCGGCTGTGCGGCTCGCTGATCATGCGGGCGGCGGATCAGGCGCGGGTTCCGGCGGGCGGCGCGCTGGCGGTGGACCGGGACCGTTTCTCCGGCTATGTCACCCGGGCCCTGCGGAGCCATCCGCTCATCGACGTGGCGGAAGGGGAGGCGACGGCCATTCCGGAGGGGCCGGTGATCATCGCCACGGGGCCGCTGACCTCCGAGCCCATGGCGCAGGCCATTGCCGCCCTGCCCGGGCTGGAGACGCTGAACTTCTACGACGCGGCGGCGCCCATCGTGACCCTCGAGAGCCTGAACATGGACAGGATCTTCCGCCAGTCCCGCTACGACCGTGGGGACGATTATCTCAACTGCCCCATGACCGAGGAGGAATACAACGCCTTTGTGGACGCGCTGCTGGCGGCGGAGACGGCGGAGATCCGCGGCTTTGAGGAAAAGAGCGTCTTTGAGGGCTGCATGCCGGTGGAATCCATGGCCCGTCGGGGCCGCATGGTGCTGGCCTTCGGGCCGCTGAAGCCCGTGGGCCTCAAGGATCCCCGCACGGGGAAGGAGCCCTACGCCGTGGTACAGCTGCGCCAGGACAACGAGGCCGGCACGCTGTACAACCTGGTGGGCTTCCAGACCCGGCTGAAGTGGCCGGAGCAGAAGCGCGTCTTCGGCATGATTCCCGGCCTGGAGAACGCCTCCTACGCCCGCTACGGCGTGATGCACCGCAACACCTTCCTGCATTCGCCGGGCTTCCTCAACGCGCATTTTGAGATGATCAGCCGGCCCCGGTGCTACTTCGCCGGACAGATGACCGGCGTGGAGGGCTATGTGGAGAGCGCGGCCAGCGGCCTGATGTGCGGGCTGTCGCTGGGGCGCGACCTGCGGGGGCTGGGCACGGTGGAGCTGCCGGGCATCACGGCCATGGGGGCCATGGGCCGGTATGTGGCCGCGCCCAACAAGAACTTCCAGCCGATGAACTGTTCCTTCGGGCTCATCGACGGCCTGATCGTGGACAGGCAGCACAAGAAGATCCGCAACAAGCAGCAGCGCTACGAGGCCATCTCCGAGCGTTCGCTCGCCTTTATGCGGAATTGGGCCGCGGAAACGGGGCTTTCGGACGAAAGTTCATCCAGCGTTGACAAAGGGGTGCTATGATAAGGGCAGGAGGTTGATCTTCATGAAGCGAATGCTTTGCCTGATGCTTGCCCTTGCCCTGATGCTCCCGGCCCTTGCCCTGGGGGAGAGCGCGCCGGATCCCGTGGAGGACGTGATTGCCCTGCTGTCCGCGGAGGACGGCGCGGAGGCGCTGCTTGCGCGGATGCATCCTGATCTTCAGGCCGCCATGACGGCGGACGCCATCCGGTCGATCTGGCCCCAGCTGACCGCCCTGGGCGGCGAGTTCACGGGCCTGCGGGCGGATGAAGCCCGTGCGGAGGCTTCCGGCTACACGGTGTACACCCGGACGCTGGACTTTGAACGCGCCAGCCTTTCCTGCCAGCTGACCCTGGACGGGGAGGGGCTGATCTGCGGGCTGACCTTCAGCCCTGTTGAGCAGGAGACCGCCTCTGCCGCCGTGCCCGAGGGCATTGTGGCGGAGGAAGTGACCGTGGGCGAGGAACCCTGGCTGCTGTCCGGCACGCTGACCCTGCCCGCCGATTGCGAAGGCCCGGTGCCTGCCGTGGTGCTGGTGCAGGGCTCCGGCCCCAGCGACCGGGACGAGACCGTGGGGGCCGTCGCGCCCTTCCGCAACCTGGCGGAAATGCTGACGCAGCAGGGGATCGCCGTGATCCGCTACGACAAGCGCACCTATGTCTACGGGCAGGAGATCGCGTCCTCGGAGGATTTCGCCGCCTTCACGGTGGAGGAGGAAACCATTCAGGACGCCATCGCCGCGGGCCGTCTGCTGGCGGAGGATCCCCGCATTGACGCGAGCCGGATCTTCGTCCTGGGCCACAGCCTGGGCGCGATGCTGGCCCCGCGCATTGCCGATGAGAGCGACGGGCTGTTCTGCGGGATGATCCTTGCCTGCGGCACCAACCGCAGCCTGATGGAAATCATCCTCCGGCAGAACGAGGACGCCATCGCCGCCATGCCGGAGGATCAGCAGGCCGCCTATCTGCCGATGCTGGAGGAGGCCCGCGCGCAGCTGGAGCAGCTGCCCGCCCTGGACGGGGAGACCGCAAAGGCCATGACCATCCTGGGTCAGCCGGGCTATTACTTCTGGGACATGGCGGTCAGGCCCTCCACGGCGGATTACCTGACGCAGCTGCAGCTGCCTGCGCTGATCATCAACGGCAGCCGGGATTTCCAGATCACCGAGGAGGAAGGGAGACAGACCTGGGAAGCCGTCCTGCCCATGGACGCGCCCTGGCTGACGACCCTTTGGAACGATGTGAACCACATGCTGATGAAGCCGGAGGTGGACGCTTCCGCGGCGGGCACGGCCATGGAGTATTACGTGCCCTGCACCGTGGATGCGGAAACCGCGGGCGTCATCGCGGACTTTATCCTGACAACGGAGGAAACGAATCCATGAGCAGTCCATTCAGAGGAACCACCATCTGCGCCGTGCGCCGCAACGGGCAAACCGCCATTGCCGGCGACGGGCAGGTCACCATGGGGGAGAGCGTCATTTTCAAGAGCACGGCGAAGAAGGTGCGCCGCCTGTACAACGGGCAGGTGGTCATCGGCTTTGCCGGGGCGGTGGCGGATGCCTTCACCCTGTGCGAGAAGTTCGAGGAAAAGCTGACCCAGTGCGGCGGCAACCTGGAGCGGGCGGCGGTGGCCATCGCCCAGATGTGGCGGGGCGACCAGGCCATGCGCCAGCTGGAGACGCAGATGATCGTCGCGGACAAGGACACGCTGCTGATTCTCTCGGGCACGGGCGAGGTCATCGACCCGGACGGGGGCGTGGTGGCCATCGGCTCCGGCGGCAATTATGCCCTGGCGGCCGCCCGGGCGCTGGTGCAGAACACCGACCTGTCCGCCCACGAGATTGCGGAGAAGGCGCTGCACATCGCCGCGTCGATCTGCGTGTTCACCAACGACAACGTGATCGTTGAGGATGTGTAAGGAGGGCGACGCGCTATGGCAGAACTGACGCCCCGGCAGATTGTCCGGGAGCTTGACCGCTACATCATCGGCCAGGAGGAAGCCAAGAAATCCGTGGCCATCGCCCTGCGCAACCGCTACCGCCGCTCGAAGGTGGAGGAGAGCATGCGCGAGGAAATCAGCCCCAAGAACATCCTGATGATCGGCCCCACGGGCGTGGGCAAGACCGAGATCGCCCGCCGCCTGGCCAAGCTGGTGGCCGCGCCCTTCATCAAGGTGGAGGCCACCAAGTTCACCGAGGTGGGCTATGTGGGCCGGGACGTGGAGTCCATCATCCGGGATCTGGTGGAGAACGCCATCCGCATGGTCAGGGACGAGCACATGAAGCGCGTGCAGCCCCGGGCCAACGTGCTGGCGGAGGCTCGGCTGGTGACGCTGCTGGTGCATCCGCCCAAGCAGGGCGGCAACGGGCTGAACCTGGACTTCCTCCTGGGCAAGAAGAAGGAAAACGAGCCCAGCGAGGAAGAGAAGCAGAAGCTCTCCGGCAAGCGGGAGGAAATCCGCCAGCAGCTGATGCGGGGCGAGCTGGAGGACCGGGAGCTGGAGATCGAGGTGGAGGAGGCCGCGCCGACGCTGGATGTGGGCGGCAGCTCCATCAGCCTGGGGGACATGATGGGCAACATGATGCCCAAGCGCACCAAGCTGCGCCGCATGAAGGTGCGCGAGGCCCGCAAGATCCTCCTGCAGGAGGAGTCCGACAAGCTGATCGACGCCGACGCCGTGCAGGAGGAAGCCATCCGCCGGGCGGAGCAGCAGGGCATCGTGTTCATCGACGAGATTGACAAGATCGCCGGGCATCGCGGCGGCAGCGGCCCGGACGTGAGCCGCGAGGGCGTGCAGCGGGACATCCTGCCCATTGTGGAGGGCAGCACCGTCAACACCAAGTACGGCCCCGTCAAGACGGACTACATGCTGTTCATCGCAGCGGGCGCGTTCCATGTGGCCAGGGTCAGCGACCTGATTCCCGAGCTGCAGGGCCGCTTCCCGGTGCATGTGCAGCTGCGCAGCCTGACCCGGGAGGACTTCAAGGCCATCATGACCCAGCCGGACAACGCCCTGACGAGGCAGTACCGGGCGCTGCTGGAGGTGGACCGCGTGCTGCTGACCTTCGAGGACAGCGCCATCGAGGCCATCGCCGACGCGGCCTACACCGCCAACGAGACCGCCGAGGATATCGGCGCGCGGCGTCTGCACGCGGTGTTCGAGCAGCTGCTGGAGGACATCTCCTTCAACGCCGGGGACGAGAACATGCCCCCCGTGGAGCTGAAGATCGACGGCGATTACGTCCGCGCCCATCTCAGCGGGGAAAACAAGCCCGTTGACCTGCGGCGGTACATCCTGTAAGGCCCATGAGCAGGGAGCCATGCGCTTCCTGCTCTTTTTGCGCCCTCTTTGACAAACATTTGTTCCCGTGGTATAATGGGAACATCAATTCGCACAAGAGAGGATGTTCCGGGCATGAACGTTCCGCTGACCTCCTGCGGCCTGGAGACTCCGGCCATCACGGAGCGCTTCCTGCTTTTTCTCCGCCCCTCTTGACAAACATCCGTTCCCGTGATAGAATAGGAACATCAATTCGTACAAGAGAGGATGTTCCGGGCATGAACGTTCTGCTGACCTCCTGCGGCCTGGAGACTCCGGCCATCACGGAGCGCTTCCTGCGCATGCTGTCCCGGCCCCCGCAGGAAGCCCGGGCCATCTTCATTCCCACGGCGGCCAATTCGCCCGACGCCATCGACGTGCTGCCCAAGTGCCTGAACGATCTTGTGAAATGCGGGTTCCGGCGGGAGAACATCCTGGTGTACGACCTGCACAGGCCCATGGGCGGGGAGGCCTTCGGGTACGACGTGATCTACCTGTGCGGCGGCAGTCCGACCTGGCTGATGCAGCGGGTGAACGAGGCGGGCTTTGACCGGACGCTGCATGCCTTCATCCGCAGGGGCGGGGTGGTGCTGGGGGTCAGCGCGGGCAGCATGATCTTCGCGGACTGCATGCCGGACAGCCTGGGCTATCTGGCCTGTCCGCTGCATGTGCACAGCGGCGAGGACACCCGCGCGCTGCCCGGACGCTATCCCCGGCAACGGCGGGAGGCGCTCCGGCTGGGCAACCGCCAGGGGCTGTATTTCGATGGGGAGGACATGGTCGTTTTCGAGTAACGCCCGCGGACAAATTTACAGACCGCCTGCAAGAATCCGCTATGCAGGCGGCTTTTTCCGTGCTATAATAGGCAGGGCATTCATCTTGCCTTCGGGGAATGGGAGGTATGGGCATGAAGATGATCGGTCTGATCGGCGCGGGCAACATGGGCAGCGCCATCCTGCGCGGGGTAATCGACGCGGGCTATCTCAAGCAGAGCCAGATTGCTGTGTGCGACACCAGCCGCCGGAAAATGATGGAGCTCTCGGAGGAAATGTCCGGCGTGATTTTCTGTGACAGCGCCTCCGACCTGGCCGGGCAGGTGGACATGATCATCCTGGCCGTGAAGCCCCACTACATCCGCGGCGTAATCGACGATATCCGCCATCAGCTGCACGGCAAGGCGGTGATCTCCATCGCTGCCGGATGGACCGTGGCCATGCTGGCCGACGCGCTCGCCGGCACCGGCGCCACCTATCTGCGGGTGATGCCCAACACGCCCGCCATGGTGGGCGAGGGCATGACCGCCCTGTGCGACGACAGCAACTTCTCCAAGGATGATTTCGACTTCGCCAAGGGCATTTTCGATGCGGTGGGCCGCACCGTGGTGCTGCCGGAGCGGCTGTTCGACGGGGTGATCGCCATCAGCGGCTCCAGCCCAGCGTATGTCTTCATGATGATCGAGGCCATGGCGGACGCGGGCGTGAAGGAAGGCCTGCCGCGCTCCTGCGCATATGAAATGGCGGCGCAGGCGGTGCTGGGCAGCGCGCTGATGGTGCTGCAGTCCGGCACGCATCCCGCAAGCCTGAAGGACGCGGTCTGTTCGCCCGGCGGCACCACCATCGAAGCCGTGGAGGAGCTGGAGCGCAAGGGCTTCCGCGCCGCCATCATGGACGCCATGCGCGCCTGCGCGGAAAAGTCCCGCGACATGTCCCGGTAAAGCGCAAACAACAAGAACGGTAGGGGAGTTATTTCATGGAAAGCAGACCCCGCAAGCAGGTCAACATTTACACCGACGGCGCGTGCTCCGGCAATCCCGGGCCGGGCGGGTGGGGGGCCATATTGCAGTTCGGCCCGCACCGCAAGGAAATGAGCGGCTACATGGCCGGCACCACCAACAACCGCATGGAGCTGTTCGCCGCCATCAGCGCCCTGGGCGCGCTGAAGGAGCCCTGCGACGTGAAGCTGTATTCCGACAGCAACTACATGGTGCAGGCCTTCAACGACCACTGGATCGACAGCTGGAAGAAGAAGGGGTGGAAGACCTCCACCGGCGCGCCAGTGGAGAATCAGGATCTGTGGTTCATCCTCCTGGCGCAGACCAGGAAGCACAACGTCACCTTCATCAAGGTGAAGGGCCACTCGGATCATCCCGAGAACAACCGCTGCGACGAGCTGGCCCGCGGCGCCATCGAGGAGTACCGCCGCATCAACACCCCCAGGGACGACGACGCCGAGTGACCGGACCGGGTGGGCAGGGGGCTCACCCGGTATCCACACGTCTCCGGAACTATTCGCTAAACCACAGTTTCACGAAGAGTTAAGCATGCCGAAAAGAAGGGAGGGGACATCGCATGTCCGAATCCGCCTACCGCGAGCAGGTTGACGCCCGGCGCATCCTGCAGATCCGCGAAATATCCCGCGAGCTGCCGCAGGCCTGCGGTGATTTTCTCCGCGCCATCGCCGTGACCACCGGTACCTTCACGCGCCTGGCCTACGCCATCGACCTGCGGACGTTCTTCCATTTCCTGCAGACCGAGCGCGTCGCCTTCGCCGACAAGAAGCTGACGCACTTCACCGACGAGGATCTGGCCCGCGTCAGCCAGAGCGATCTGACCGCCTACATCGAGTACCTCACCTACTACTTCAAGGATGACGAGGAATCCCCCGATCGTCCCGTCAAGGCCCTGGTCAACCACGACCTGGCCATCAAGCGCAAGCTCTGTTCCCTTCGTTCATTTTACGACTATCTGTTCAAAAACGGACGGATCCCCGCCAACGTGACCACCCTGGTGCCGCTGCCCAAAATCCACGAGAAGCCCATTCTTCGCCTGAATCAGGAGGAAATGGCCAAGATGCTCGCCCAGGCCGAAACCGGCGAAGCCATGACCAGCCATCAGAAGCATTATCAGAAGCTGACCGCCCGGCGGGACGTGGCCATGCTGTCGCTGTTCCTGGGGACAGGCATCCGCGTGTCGGAGTGCGTGGGCATCAACCTGTCCGACGTGAACCTGGAGGAAAACGCCTTCCTGGTCACCCGCAAGGGCGGCAACCAGGTGGTGCTGTACTTCCCGCCGGAGGTGGCCACGGCGCTTGGCGAATACATGGAGGAGCGCAAAAAAATAACGGCGCTCCCCGGTCACGAGGACGCGCTGTTCCTGTCCCTGCAGAAGCGGCGGATCACCCAGCGGGCCGTGCAGCAGCTGGTCAAGAAGTACGCCGCCATCGCCGCGCCCCTCAAGCCCCGCATCAGCCCCCACAAGCTGCGCAGCACCTTCGCCACCAACCTGTACAATGCCACCGGCGATATCTACCTGGTGGCGGACGTGCTGGGGCATTCCTCCGTGGACACCACCCGCAAGCACTATGCCGACATGACCGACGCCCGCCGCCGCATGGCTGCCGACTACGTCCGCCTGCCCGGCGCCGAGGACGATCTGCCCCAGGACGCCGGGCTGACGGCCAGACCCGACAAGCCCGTCACCTGACGGACGCTCACCACAGCGTTGGCCGGGTACCATCATCCTCCGGCTCCTCCAGCTCAATGCTGTCCACGATGATGGCACGGTATTCGCTGTCGCCGGTGATGCACTTCATGCAGTTATCGCAGATTTTGTCCGGGTCAAGGTCGCAGCGGTCATCTTCGTCATCATCCTCCCCGAGCGGATCAAGCCCGATGCCGGCCATGTTCAGCCCGTTGCATTCGCCGCAGCCCATACACACCCTGTCGTACAATACGCACAGCTTCTGAATGTCGTCCATGTTCGATCCCTCCTGATGGTCATTATAGCACAGGCTGCAACTGGATGCAACGATGCTGCGAACATCCGTTTGATTTTTTCCCTCGCCTATGCTATAATGAAATTAACATTGATGCAAAGGCGGCGATTGTATGCAGCGTCCCCGTGGTGATAATCAGCAGCGCATCCTGGACTTCATCAAGTCCGAAATCCAGAGCAAGGGCTATCCCCCTTCCGTGCGGGAGATCGCCAATGCCGTAGGGCTGAAGTCGACCTCCACCGTGCACGGACATCTTCAGCGGCTGGAGAAGCGCGGTCTTCTCCACCGCGACGCCATGAAGCCCCGGGCCATGGAGGTGGTGGGCGATCCGAACTTCGTGCGCAACACCACCACGGCGGTGCCTGTGGTGGGCCGCGTGACGGCCGGCGTGCCCATCCTGGCGGAGGAAAACCTGGAGGACTACGTGGCCATCCCCGAGGTCATGCTGGGCGACGGCGAGCATTTCATCCTGCTCGTCAGGGGCGAAAGCATGATCGAGGCGGGCATCCTGGATGGCGACTACATCGTCGTCCGCAAGCAGGCCGATGCCACCAACGGCGATATTGTCGTGGCCATGATCGACGATTCCGCCACGGTCAAGCGCTTCTACAAGGAGGACGGCCGCTTCCGCCTTCAGCCGGAAAACAGCGCCATGGAGCCCATTTATACCGACGAGGTGGTCATCCTGGGCAAGGTGGTGTCGCTGTACCGGCTGGTGCATTGATTCCATCAACGTTATATAAGGAGGTTCTTGTTCGTTGAGTCAGCAGGAGCAAGTCAAGCATCGGATTACCATTCCCAGGTACACCCTGGGCGAAGAACTGATCAGCGCCATTTCCCACGGCGTGGGCGCGCTGCTGGGCATTGCGGCGCTGGTATTGTGCATTGTGAAAAGCTGCAATCCCTTCGATGGCTACAAGCTGGCGTCCAGCATCGTTTTCGGGCTGACGGTCACGCTGCTGTACCTGATGTCCTGCCTATATCATTCCCTGAAGGTCAACAAGGCCAAGCGCGTTTTCCGCGTGATTGACCACTGCACCATCTTTCTGCTGATCGCCGGCACCTACACGCCCTACACCCTGGTGTCCCTGCGGGGCGCGCTGGGCTGGTGGATCTTCGGCATCATCTGGGGCATCGCGATTCTGGGCATTGTCCTCAACGCCGTCAACCTGAAGAAGTTCGCCAAGCTGTCCGTGGCCTGCTACCTGATCATGGGCTGGATCATCGTCTTCGCCTATCAATACATGGTGAAGGTGATGCATCCCACGGCGCTGGCGCTGCTGATCTGGGGCGGCATTGCCTACACCGTGGGCGCGGTGCTCTACGCCATCGGCTCCAGGAAGAAGTACTTCCACTCCGTGTTCCATTTCTTCTGCCTGGCGGGAACCATTCTGCATTTCTTCTCCATCTACCTCTACGTGCTGTAAGGGAGGCCGGCCATGATCATCCGCCCCGTGGTTCCCGCGGATTATCCCGCCCTGGAGGCTCTGACCCGGGACGCCTTCTGGGATGTGTACAGGCCCGGCTGCGAGGAGCATTACCTGGTGCACCGGCTGCATGAGCAGCAGGCCTGCGCGCTGGAGCTTGTGGCGGAGGAAGACGGCGCGCTGATCGGCCATGCCGCCTGCGTGCGGGCGGAGCTGCGTCCTGCCTGCGGCCGCGTCCTGACGGACGTGCTGTGCCTCGGCCCGCTGACGGTGTCGCCCGCCCGGCAGCGCAGGGGCGTGGGCTCCGCGCTGATGGACCGCACCGTGGCGATGGCCCGGGAGCAGGGCTTCCGCGCCATCTTCCTGACGGGCAGCCCGGCGTATTACGGCCGCTTTGGCTACCGTCCCACCACCGACTGGCACATTACCCTGCCGGACGGCTCCGCCTTTCCGGAGCTGATGGCGCTGCCCCTGTATGACGGCGCGCTGGACAATCTGGCGGGAACCTACGAGGATCCCGCGGTATACGCCGGCATAACCGCCGAGGCCGTCGAGGCCTTCGACCGGCAGTTTCCGCCCCGGGAGAAGCACCGTCTGCCCACACAAATTTTCACCTGAGGTGTCCCATGCACGAGACAATCACGTATCCCGCGGATCCCCGGGAACGCTACAGCCTGCTGGCAAGGCAGCTGTCCGCCCTGGCGGAAGGCTGTCCCCTGCCCCTGCCTGCCCTGAGCAACTGCGCCGCCCTGCTGTGGGAGGCGCTGGACGGCATCAACTGGGCAGGCTTTTACCTGCTCAGGGGCGATACCCTGTACCTGGGGCCCTTCCAGGGCAAGGTGGCCTGCACGGTGATCCCGATGGGCCGGGGCGTCTGCGGCACGGCGGCGGCCACGCGCGCGCTGCAGCTGGTGCCGGACGTTCATGCCTTTCCCGGGCATATCGCCTGCGACAGCGCCTCCAACGCGGAAATCGTCATCCCCCTGATGGACGGCGAACGGCTCCTTGGCGTGATGGACATCGACAGTCCCATCCCCGGCCGCTTCACCCAGGCCGACGCCGAGGGCCTGACGGCGCTGTGCCGCATCCTGACCACGCAGGTTTCCTGGAAGGAGGGGCTGTTGTGAGCGTCACGCTGCGGCCCTTCACCCGGGAGGAATACCATGATTTCTGGCAGCGGTACGTGCCGGATCCCATCATGGATGCCCGGCCCTACCGTTATCAGCAGGAGCATGTGGAGTGCAGCTTCCGCTACGACCAGACCCGCCGGGACTGGTATCCGGTGTTCGGCATCTTCGCCGAGGACGGCCATGCCGTGGGTTCGCTGTCCCTCAAGCGCATCGACCGCCAGAAGCGGCAGTGCGAGCTGGGCATCATGATGGTGGACGACAGCTGCAAAAACCGCGGCTACGGCACGGAGGCCATCCGTCAGGCCATCCGCCTGGCGCGGGAGGAATACGGCCTCAAGCGTCTGCTGGCGGATACCATGGGCAGCAATCTGCGCATGCAGCACATTCTGGACAAGCTGGGCTTCCGCTTCCTGGAGCGGACGAAAAACGTCTACGACATGAACGGCCGCATGGAGGACAAGCTGGATTACATGCTGGACCTGACAAAAGAGGAGTAAGGATCTATGCAGCTCGTGGCACTGACCGCCCTGGGCGTGGGCGGCGCAACGGTTCTCGGCGCGCTGATCGGCTTTGTGATCGGCAAGGTTCCCCATAAGTACAACGATGCGATCCTCGGCTTTGCGGCGGGCGTGATGCTCGCCGCCAGCTTTGTGGGGCTGATCGCCCCGGCCATGGAACGCGGCGGCGTGTGGATCGCAGTGATCGGCCTGTTCTGCGGCGCGTTCTTCCTGAACCTGATGGACAAGTTCACTCCGCATCTGCATCACCTGGCCGGGGTGGATCAGGAGACCCACCGCAACAACGCGGCCTTGCAGAAGGTGCTGCTGTTCGTCATCGCCATCGCCATCCACAACCTGCCGGAGGGCATTGCCGCGGGCGTCAGCTTCGGCACGGAGGACACCGCCGCCGCGCTGACCGTGGCCGCCGGCATCGCCCTGCAGAATGTGCCGGAGGGCATGGTTATCATCGGGCCGCTGCTGACTGCGGGCGTGAGCCGCCGGCGCACCTTCGTCATCGCCCTGGCCACGGGGCTGGTGGAGGTGGTCGGCACCTTCCTGGGATACTTCGCGGTACATCTGGTGTCCTCGCTGCTGCCCTTCGCGCTGGCCTTCGCGGGCGGCACCATGCTGTACGTCATCAGCGACGAGATGATCCCCGAAACCCACGCCCACGGCTACGAGCGCATGGCGACCTTCTCGCTGCTGGCGGGCATCGCGGTGATGCTCGTTATGGACTACTGCATCGGCTGAGGCAAGAGGAGGATATCCGTGAAGCGGCTGCTGATTGGCACCAACAATCCCAGCAAGTTCCGATGGACGGCTGCGTTTTTCGACCCCGCCCAGGTGACGTGCGTCTCCCCTGCCCAGCTTGGTCTGCGCATTGAGCCGCCGGAGGACGCCCGCACTGCCGAGGGCAACGCCATCGAAAAGGCGCTGGCGTTCCACCGTGCCTCCGGGCTGCCCGTGCTGACGGAGGATTCCGGCCTGGTGTTTCTGGATCTGCCCCGGGATCATGCCGATCAGCCGGGGGTGCATGTCCGCCGCCCCGCGGGCCACGCGCCGCTGACCGACGATGAGGACATGCTGGCCTGGTATCTGCAGCTGGTGCACCGTCACGGCGGACGCCTCCGCGCGGCCTGGCAGGATGCCTGGTGCCTGCTGACGGACGAGGGGCATTATGTTACCCATTTGGATGACGATGCCGTGCTTTCCCGGCATGCGCTGCTGATGGTGGATGTTCCGGGCCGCAGCCGCATTCCCGGCTGGCCCCTGGACAGCATGACCTACGACGAGGGTTCGCGGATGTACCTGGCTGACATGGATCCGGAGGTACGCCGGGCCATCCGCCAGGCGGACAATCCAGCCCTGGCCGAGGATACCCGCCTGTTTCTCGCCTGGCTGAAGGAGCAGACCGACGCGCTCCCCGACGCGTAAAATTTTTCTCCCGACAATGGCATAAGGGCTTGACAAATATATCGGCTTCCGATACAATAACTATCGGAGGCCGATATATCGTTTGCCGATGTTTTTTTCAGGAAAGGGAGTACGCTATGGAACCCATTGCATTGACGGAAGCGGTGTATTACATACTTCTGTCGCTGGGGCAGCCCCTGCACGGCTATGGTATCATGCAGAATGTGGAGCAGCTGAGCCACGGGCGCGTCCGCCTGGCGGCCGGCACGCTGTACGGCGCGCTGAACACCATGGTCAGCAAGGGCTGGATCGAGGCGCTGGACGCAGACGCCAGCAGCCGGAAGAAGGAGTATGTCATTACGCCGGAGGGACGGCAGGTTGCCCGGCAGGAGCTGGAGCGGCTGCAGGAGCTGACCCGCAACGGCGAGACGGTGATTGGAGGTTGGCAGCATGGCTGAGCGGAAGATCGTCTACAAGGTATTCTTCATCTGGGACTGGGAGGGCGAGGAGGCCTGGCTGAACAACATGTCCCACCGGGGCTGGCAGCTGGAGAAGGTGGGCTTCTGCCGCTACACCTTCGTCAAGGGCGAGCCGGATCAGTACCAGTACCGGCTGCAGGCGCTGTCCGGCCATCCCGGCACGGCGGAGAGCCAGGAGTACATCGGCTTTGTGGAGAGCACCGGCGCGGAGCTGGTGGACACCTATCTGTACTGGGCATATTTCCGCCGGGCCACAGCGGAGGGCCCCTTCCAGCTGTTTTCCGACGTGGATTCCCGGGTGAAGCACATGAAGCGCATCCGGCAGGTGATCGTTGTGCTGATGCCCTTTCTGATCCTGAACTTCTTCAACCTGCTGCGCTGCATCATCAGCTATGACCAAGCGCGGTCACCGTTCTTCCTGCTGCTGTTCGCCTTCTATGCCTTCATCTTCGCGCCCCTGTTCATCATCGGGCTTGTGCGGATTCAGCGGAAGATCACCCTGCTGCAAAGCGAGCGCGCCTTGCACGAGTAAAGGAGGAACCATCATGATTGCGGATTTTGCCCGGGCCGCGTTTCCCTTCGTCGCCATGGGGCTGGCCCTTGCCATCGCGGCCGTGATCCATGCGGAAAAATCCACGGCCAGGTGATGTGAGCGCATGGACGTCAGCCGGATTGGCTTCGCGCTGCCCCTCGCGGCGGCGATCGGTGTCAGGCCATACAGGAAACGGGCAGAGGAGCCGCTGTGACTCCCTGCCCGCTTTGCTTATTCTCAGCCCTGATAGCCCACGGTCGCCATACCGCCTGATGCCTGGCATTCCCCGCGGCTTCGCGCTGCCCCTCGCGGTGGCGGTCGGTGTCAGGCCATACAGGAAACGGGCAGACGAGCCGCTGTGACTCCCCTGCCCGCTTTGCTTATTCTCAGCCCTGATAGCCCACGGTCGCCATGAACCGCTTGATGCCCGGCATTCCCCGCGGCTTCGCGCTGCCCCCTCGCGGCGGCGATCGGCGTCAGGCCATACAGGAAACGGGCAGAGGAGCCGCTGTGACTCCCCTGCCCGCTTTACTTATTCTCAGCCCTGATAGCCCACGGTCGCCATGAACCGCTTGATGCCCGGCATTCCCCGCGGCTTCGCGCTGCCCCCTCGCGGCGGCGATCGGCGTCAGGCCATACAGGAAACGGGCAGAGGAGCCGCTGTGACTCCCTGCCCGCTTTGCTTATTCTCAGCCCTGATAGCCCACGGTCGCCATGAACCGCTTGATGCCCGCCAG
>JBJEYH010000129.1:0-6399 GCA_051886675.1 Aristaeellaceae bacterium | reverse complement strand
GCAGCAGGGTCGCAGCAGGGATTAACGAGGTTTCTCGGTTGCTGCAAGTATGCGGCCCATGAATTACGCGGGAAGCAGGCAGAGTGCCCGCAGCAGGGTTTTGCGGGTACTCCCGGCGGCTGCGGACAACAGCCCCGGGAAATGCACGGGGAGCATGCAGCAGGGATTAACGATGGTTCCCGGCAGTTGCAGGTGAGCGACTCACAAATACGCGGGGGGCAAGCAGAGCGGCTGCAGCAGGGTTTTGTGAGGGTTCCCGGCGGCTGCGGACAACAGCCCCGGGAAATGCACGTGGAGCATGCAGCAGGGTCGCAGCAGGGATTAACGAGGTTTCTCGGTTGCTGCAAGTATGCGGCCCATGAATTAAGCGGGATGCAAGCAGAGTGCCCGCAGCAGGGTTTTGCAGGTACTCCCGGCGGCTGTGAACAACGCCCCGGGATTGCACAGGAAGCAAGCAGCAGGCCCGCAGCAGGGAACTGAGAAGGCCCGCGGCGACCTGCGGCATTCATCCCCGTCGCGAAAGCCGTCTCCCCTGCCGGATCCTCAGCCCTCGAAAAAGGCAGGAACCCCATAACGATAACACCCCTGTCGGCAGCGATGCCGGCAGGGCGTTTTGCTGATGGCGGCGATGCGGAAAATACTTTTCTTTTGCGCCATATTTTCCTCTTGCGAAAGCGCCGCCGATGTGATATATACAAACCGTCAATACAGGCCGGCGTCGACTGGCCGCAGGGTGAGGGATGGAGCATGGCACGCAGTTCGGTCAGGGATCTGACGGTGGGTTCGCCGCTGAAGCTGGTGGTTTCCTTTACGGTGCCGCTGCTGTTCGGCTTTCTGTTCCAGCAGCTGTACAGCTTTGTGGATACGGCGCTGGTGGGGCGGTATCTGGGGTCCGAGGCCCTGGCGGCGGTGGGCTCCACAGGATCGCTGAACTTCCTGATTCTCGGCTTCTGCATGGGCATCTGCTCGGGCTGTTCCATCCCCGTGGCGCAGGCCTTCGGCGCCAGGGACGAGGTGGAGCTGCGCAGGTATGTGGTGCATTGCGTCTACCTGGGCGCGGTGGTTTCCCTGGTGATGGCCGCGGTGACGACCATCCTCTGCCCGCAGATGCTCCGCGCCACCAATACCCCCGAGGAGATCATCGACCGGGCGCAGTCCTACATCCGGCCCGTGTTCGCCGCCATTCCCGTGATGATGCTCTATAACATGGCCAGCGGCATCATGCGTTCCCTGGGCGACAGCAAAACCCCCGTGTACTTCCTCGCCATGGCTTCCCTGGTGAACATCACGCTGGATCTTCTGTTCATCCTGGTGTTCCAGATGGGCGTGGCAGGCGCCGCGCTGGCTACCATCATCAGCCAGCTGGCTTCCGGCGTGGGCTGCCTCATCACGCTGATCAAACGCTTCCCCATCCTGCGCATGCAGAAGGAGGACCTCCGCTTCCGCCCGGTCTTCGCCCGGCGGCTGCTGGGCATGGGCGTCCCCATGGGGCTCCAGTATTCCATCACGGCCATCGGCTCGGTCGTCATGCAGACGGCGGTCAATGGCCTGGGTACCGTCGCGGTGGCCGCCATTTCCGCCGGCGGCAAGCTGTACAGCTTCTTCTCCTGCATCTTCGACGCCCTCGCCACCACCATGGCCACCTTCGCCGGACAGAATATCGGCGCCCGCAAGCTCCACAGGGTGCATCAGGGCCTCAAGGCCGCGGGCATCATGGGCGGCGTGTACAGCGTAACGGTGTTCGTCATTACGCTGCTGTTCGGCCGGCTGCTCCTGGGGCTGTTCGTCAACAGCAGCGACGTGGAGGTCATCAACCTGGCCTATCGCTACATGTGCGTCAATACCTCCTGCTTCCTGCTGCTGCTGGGGGTGAATATCTTCCGGCTGACCATCCAGGGCATGGGCTTCACGCGGATCGCCATGATCGCCGGCGTGATGGAGATGATCGCCCGCACCGCGGTGGCGATGATCCTGGTGCCGCTGTTCGGCTTCAACGGCGCCTGCGCGTCCAATCCGGCGGCCTGGCTGTTCGCTGATATCTTCCTGATCCCCTGCTACCTGCGTATCACCAAAAAGCTCGAGCATCGCCTTCAGCCCGCGGGCGATAACGCATGATAGCACCGGGCACGTCCGATCGCCGTCCGCGTCGCCGGAAGGATTATCCGCCGCGGACGGCGAATCTTTCATGATGCCAATGCGTCCGAAGGGAGAATCCGTCCATGCTGCGCAAAATCGCGTCCTTCACCATCAATCACGATACCCTCGTCCCCGGCATGTACGTCAGCCGCGTGGACGGCGACTGCGTTACCTACGACCTGCGGCTGAAGTATCCCAACCGCGGCGATTATCTGGCCCAGAAGCCCCTGCATACCCTCGAGCATCTGGTGGCCACCTACGTGCGCTCCTCCCCCTGGTCGGAGAGCGTGGTGTACTTCGGCCCCATGGGCTGCAGAACCGGCTTCTACCTGATCTTGCGGGATTCCGTCAGCCATGAGCAGGCCATCCGGCTGGTCAGGGAAGCCTTCGCGTTCTCCGCGGCCTTCGAGGGCGATATCCCCGGCGCGAAGAAAATCGAGTGCGGCAACTATCTGGAGCACGACCTGCCCGCCGCACGGACGGAGGCCGCCGCCTACCTGGCCGTGCTGGCCCATTGCACCCCCGATACCCTCGCCTACCCCGACTGAGGAGGAACACGCATGAAAATCGCCCTGGTGGCCGACCTGCACGGCAATTACCCCGCGACCCTCGACATGGCCCGGACGCTGGAACGCATCGGGGTGGACGACATCTGGTTCCTGGGGGACGCGGTGGGCAAGGGCCCCGGCAGCCGCGAAACCTGCGACTGGGTGCGGGCCAACTGCAGCCTGTGCATCGGCGGCAACTGGGACTACGGCATCGGCGGGAAGCAGTTTCCGGCGGACAATTACTACTGGCAGCAGCTGGGCCCGGAGCGCATGGACTGGCTGAACAGCCTTCCCAGCGAGGCCGAGGCCACGGTCAGCGGCATCCGGTTCCGGCTGTTCCACGGCCGCCCCGTGACCGAGCTGCTGGTCGCCGAAGACGACAAGGACAAGCTGGGCGCGACCTTCACAACGGACAGGGGCGTGTTCGGCGGGGTGATCTTCGCGGACAGCCACCGGCCCTTCATCCGCACGCTGCGGAAGGGCTACATCATCAACACGGGCAGCGTGGGCAACAGCATCGGCGTGCCCAAGGCCCACGCGCTGATTCTGGAGGGGGAGAAGGATTCGGCCACTCCCGCGCCGCTGCTGATGAGCATTCTGTCCGTGCCCTACGACACACAGGCCGCCGTGAACGCCGCCCTGGCCGACGACGAGCTGCCCTTCCGCGACGCCTACATCCGCGAAATCACCACAGGCATCTACTCACGATAAACCCCCTCCAAGGATCGCGGCAGCGAAAATGGGTCAAGGGGTGAAACCCCTTGCGCGGGTGCAGGGGCGGCGTTAGCCCCTGCGCAGGGATGTCGCGGCAGCCCAGGCGCAACACAAAGAAAAATTAAAAGTAATCGGAGAAAAGCCAGAGTTTCCAAGCAGGCGACGAAGTTCGCCCGCGTTGGAAACGGCAGGTTCCGCGCACACCAAAAACCCGCGCACCAAAAAACGCAGCAAACCGCGCTCACACCTTCAAGGCGCGCAGCCTGGACAACCACCCCATCAGCATAAAGCATCGCAAAATCGTCCCGTCCCGCGTCCGCGGGGCTTTTTTTCCGCACGGAAGGCAGGACACCGCCCCCTCAGCAAAAGCATCGCACACTTCCTCCGTCCCGCATCCGCGGGGCTTTTTTTTCGCACGAAAGGCAGTACGCCGCCCCCTCGGCAAAAGAATCGCACACTCCTCCCGTCCCGCATCCGCGGGGCTTTTTTCGCGCGGAAGGCAGGACGCCGCCCCCTCAGCAAAAGCATCGCACACTTCCTCCCTTCCACATCCGCGGGGCTTTGTTTCTGCACGAAAGGCAGGACGCTGCCCCCTCAGCAAAAGAAGCGCACACTTCCTCCGTCCCGCGTCCGCGGGGCTTTTTTCGCGCGGAAGGCAGGACACCGCCCTTTCAGCAAAAGAAACGCACACTTCCTCCCGTCCCGCATCCGCGGGGCATTTTTTTGCGCGGAAGGCAGTAAGCCGCTCCCTCAGCAAAAGAAGCGCACACTTCCTCCCTCCCACATCTGCGGAGCTTTTTTTCCGCACGAAAGGCAGTACGCCGCCCCCTCAGCAAAAGAAGCGTACACTTCTCCCGTCCCGCGTCCGCGGGGCTTTTTTTCGCGCGGAAGGCAGGACGCCGCCCCTCAGCAAAAGAAACGCACACTTCCTCCCTCCCACATCTGCGGGGCTTTTTTTCCGCACGAAAGGCAGTACGCCGCCCCCTCAGCAAAAGAAACGCACACTTCTTCCCTCCCACATCCGCGGGGCTTTTTTTCGCGCGGAAGGCAGGACACCGCCCGCGGGTGTTGGAATTTGAACATCTTTGTGGTATACTTCTGGATGTATATCTGGCCTGATACCCGTGAAAAATCCCCCGACAACAGCAAGTGTGCGGAGCAAGGAGCGCGACCTATGGCTGACAACAAAAAAACCCAGCTGTTTGAGCAGGTGCCCATCCCGAAGGCGGTGATGACCCTGTCCCTGCCCACGGTGATTTCCAGCCTGGTGGCGCTTCTGTACAGCCTGGCGGATACCTACTTCGTCGGCATGATCAACGATCCCGTGCAGACGGCCGCCGTCACGCTGGCCGCGCCGGTACTGCTGGCCTTCAACGCGGTGAACAACCTGTTCGGCGTGGGCAGCTCCAGCATGATGAGCCGCGCGCTGGGCCGGGGCGATATGAAAACCCTGCGGCAAAGCTCTGCCTTCGGGTTCTACGGCGCAATGGTGTGCGGCGTGATGTACTCGCTGGCGTGCGCGCTGCTGATGAACCCCCTGCTGACCTGCCTGGGCGCGGACGCTACCACCTCCGGCGCAACCTCCGCCTACCTGACGTGGACGGTGGTGCTGGGCGCAACGCCGTCCATCATGAACGTGGTGATGGCCTACCTGATCCGCTCCGAGGGCGCGACGCTCCATGCCAGCATCGGCACCATGAGCGGATGCCTGCTCAATATCGTGCTGGATCCGCTGTTCATCCTGCCCGGCGGGCTGAACATGGGCGCCGAGGGCGCGGCCCTGGCCACGCTCCTGTCCAACTGCTTCGCCACGGCGTATTTCTTCGGGTACCTGTTCTTCAAGCGGAAGACCACCTGCGTGTGCATCTCGCCCAGGGAGTTCACATTGCGCAGGCCCATCGCCGGCGGCGTGTGCGCCGTGGGCGTGCCCGCGTCCATCCAGAACCTGCTCAACGTCCTCAGCCATATCCTGCTCAATAACCTCATGTCCCCCTACGGCGCGGCCGCGCTGGCCGGTATGGGTATCGCCTCGAAAATCGCCATGATCCCCTGGTATGTGTCCAACGGCATCTCCCAGGGCGTGATGCCCCTGGTGGGCTATACCTACGCCGCGAAGATGATCGACCGCATGAAGCATTCCCTGAAATTCACGGTCATCCTGGCCGAGGCCGTGCTGTGCGCCATGACGCTGGTGAGCTGCGTGTTCGCCCGGCAGATCACCGGCGCGTTCATCGACGACGCCCAGACCGTGGCCTATGGCGCGGCGTTCCTGTACGGCATGTCGCTGTCGGTGCCGTTCCTCGCGCTGGATTTCCTGTCGGTGGGCGTGTTCCAGGCGGTGGGCCGGGGTTCGCTGTCGCTGCTGATGGCCCTGCTGCGCAAGGCGGTGTTCGAGATCCCCGCGCTGTTCATCCTGAACGCGGTGTGGCCGCTGTATGGCCTGTCCTGCGCGCAGCTGGTGGCGGAGGTGTGCATGGCAGCCATCGGAACCTTCCTGCTTATGCGCCTGCTGAAGCAAATCGAAGCCCGTTTCACCCCCACGCCCACCCCCCAGTGATCGCGCCAGAGGAAAAGGGTCAAGGGGTGAAACCCCCTGCGCAGGTCTGGGCGGCAGCCCAGGCTTAACAGAAAAAGGCAGAAGGAAAGGAACGGAAAGAAGCCCGAGTTTCCGCGCAGGCGACGCAGTTCGCCCGCGTTGGAAACGGCAGGTTCCGCATACTGCAAGGGAACGCCCTCATCCGACCTCGCTGCGCCCGGCCACCTTTCCCAGAGGGGAAGGCTGGGCAAGTCCGTCCGCCATGGAAATCAAATCATGAGTCCCCCTGCTCCCATGTGTCCAGCCATGCTCCCCCATGGCTGCGCCGCAGAAGCAGGGGTTTTTCCATGGGTGAAAATTTTGCGGCAAAGCGCGGAAAAAGCCGCAGAACCCCTTGAAATTTCAGCGTATGTCTGCTATAATTCGTAATTGGCACATCCTTGCGCTGCATAGTGATGCACCGCC
>JBJEYH010000128.1:0-6419 GCA_051886675.1 Aristaeellaceae bacterium | reverse complement strand
GCCCGGCGGACGCACTGCCCCTCCAGCGTGGCGGGAAACTGCTTGCCCGAGTGGCACAGGATGCCGTCCCGCACCTCCCAGGTCAGGTTCAGCCCGGCGCCGCCGTTTTCCAGCACCTCCACGCAACGGCGGGACTGCTCGTTGTGCCGGAAGCCCTCGGGCATCAGCTCGTCCAGGGAGCGCTCGCCGATATGCCCGAAGGGCGTGTGCCCCAGGTCATGCCCCAGGGCGATGGCTTCGGTGAGATCCTCGTTGAGCCGCAGGGCCCTGGCCAGGGTGCGGGCCACCTGGGCTACCTCCAGGGTATGGGTCAGGCGGGTGCGGTAGTGATCCCCCTCGGGGGAAAGAAACACCTGCGTCTTGAACTTGAGGCGGCGGAAGGACTTGCAGTGCAGGATCCTGTCCCGGTCCCGCTGATAGTCCGTGCGGAGGGGACAGGGCTCGATGGGCGTTTCACGGCCCCGGGAAGTCCTGGCGTGAGCGGCAAGCGGGGACAGACGCGCATCCTCCTCCTGCTCCAGCGTTTCACGGATGGTCATGGCCGCCACCTCCTTGTATCCATGGAATATATACAACGCGGGCAGGCCGAAATCCTTTGTGAAAATACGTCTCTGATGCAAGAAATCCCCGATTTATCCTGACCCTGCGCGCCGCTGCGCATACCCGGGACGAAAATGAAAAAATCCCGGCGCAGGGCCGGGAAAGACAGCGGGCTGAAGGAATGGCTGCCGGATAAACGGAGAGCGCGGCGGAAACGGCGACGGGTGCGCCCTACCAGGGATGGCGCTGCTCCGCCTTCTGCCTGGCGATGATGCTGCGGAGCCTGTCGCCCCGGACGATGGCGTCGGCCACCTCATCGGCCAGAATCGCCGCCTGCTCGTCGGTCAGGTGATCCAGCATGTCGTGGGTGGTGGTGCGGGAGACGGTGATGCATCCGCCGCAGCCCCGGTGCTTCAGGTCGTTGATCCCATGCTCGTCGTAGCCGTGGGGCAGACGATGGGCGCGCATGCCGCACTTGTCGCAGAATACAATGTAGGTTTTCTGTTTCTCCTCCTGATCGGCAACGTATTTCATGGCGTAATTCCTGTGCGGTCCCACGCATGGTCACCCCCCCTGTACTTCCTGTATAGCACATTGCGTGCTGCCTGGCAAGAGCCTGTGGGAACATTTTGTGAAAAAACAAACATTTTCCAACCTGAATGACCTGCCCGGCAGGCTTTGACATCCGGCAGGGAATGTGCTATGCTTGATGAAGCACGGCACACAGGAGGACGAGTCAAGCATGGCACGCAAAGACGCGGACATGACCCGGGGTGACATATGGCGGCATTTTCTGAGCTTCTCGGTGCCGCTGGCCATAGGGCTTTTGTTCCAGCAGCTGTACAACACGGTGGACTCGGTGGTGGTGGGGCAGTACGTGGGCCAGGAGGCGCTGGCGGCCGTGGGCTCCACGGGCAGCATCATCAACATGCTCATCGCCCTGTGCAACGGCCTGTCGATGGGCGCGGGCGTGCTGATCTCCCAGTGCTATGGCGCGCACGATGAAAAGCGCCTGCACACGGCCGTGCAGACCACCATCACGGTGGCGTTCCTGCTGTGCATCGTGGCCACGGCGGTGGGGCTGGCGCTGGTGAGGCCCATGCTGCGCATGATGCAGACCCCCGACAACGTCTTCGGCGAGTCGGAGCAGTACCTGACGCTGTACTTCTGCGGCATCTCGGGGCTGCTGATGTACAACGTGGGCAGCGCGATTCTCCGCGCGGTGGGGGATTCCCGCCGGCCGCTGTTCTTCCTGGTGTTCTCGGCCCTGACCAACACGGTGCTGGACATTGTGTTCGTGGTGAGGTTCAACATGGGCGTGCGGGGCGTGGCGCTGGCCACCATCATCGCCCAGGGGCTGTCGGCGGTGCTGGTGCTCGTCACGCTGACGAGGGAGCAGGGCGCCTACGGCATCCGCTGGCGGCAGCTGCGCATCAGCAAGCCCGAGCTGAAGAGCGTGTTCGCCATGGGCGCCCCCGCGGGCATCCAGCAGGCGCTGACTTCCTTCTCCAACGTGTTTGTGCAGAGCTACATCAACGCCTTCGGCTCGGCCTGCATGGCCGGCTGGAACGGCTACAACAAGCTGGACGCCTTCCTGACCGTGCCGGTGATGGCCATCGCCCAGGCGTCCACCACCTTCGTGGGGCAGAACTGGGGGGCTGACAAGCCCCAGCGCGCACGCAAGGGCGTGAACTTCGCGCTGATTGCGGCGCTGTGCTGCATGGCCGCCCTGGCGGTGCTGCTGATGTGCTTCGCACGGCCCCTGATGCATCTGTTCAGCCCGGATCAGGACGTCATCGACTTCGGCGTGCGGTTCATCCATATCATCACGCCCTTCTATATCACCATCTGCTTCAACCAGATCTACGCCGGCGCGCTGCGGGGCATCGGCAACGCCCGCACGCCCATGCTGATCATGCTGGGCTCCTTCGTGGTGTTCCGGCAGCTGTACCTGCTGGTGAGCAGCTTGCTGGGCTGGGGCTTTGTGGGCGTGGCGCTGGCCTATCCGCTGGGCTGGGTGGTGTGCTCCTCGCTGCTGGCCGTCAGCTATCACCGCAGCGCGCTGTTCCACTTCAGGCGCAACGTGCCCGACGCGGCGTAACCTCTTCCGCGCAAAAAAAGGCAGGCCATGACGGTCTGCCTTTTTTGCGTGCGCTCAGGCGCGGCGGATGTCCAGCTCGTGATAGCCCGTGGCGGGATCGAACACCTTCCCGAAGGTCACGTCCTCCAGCTCCAGCAGCACGATTTCCGCCGTGGTCTTGATGATGCACCCCTCCGCCAGATGCCCGCCGAGGACGGACAGATCCTCCCGGCTCAGGCTCACATGGACGTGCAGCCGTTCCCGGCCGACCGTGCCCGTGGCGGAGACGATCTCATGATCGCCCACGGCCTCCCGTATGGTCACGCCCGAGGCGTCCCGCAGGCGCACATGCCGCAGCGAGCCCACGCAGGATACGATCACCGCCGCGCCAATGCCGTTTTCCCGGGCGAAGCGCTCCAGCGACAGCCGCAGGTCGTCCCCGGGATGCAGGCGGAACACATGGGTCTTCATGCCTTGTCCCCCTTCAGCTGTGAGATCCGCTCCCACTTCTCCTGCAGGTACATCCACCGGTCCATGGCTTCCTCCAGCTTCTGCTGGGTCTCCTGCTGGGCCTGCATCAGGTCGGTCACCTTCGCGTAGTCGGCGCTGTTGGCCTCCAGCTCGCCCTCCAGACGGGCAAGCTCATCCTCCAGGGATGCGATGGTGTCCTCGATGGTGTCGAAGTCCCGCTGCTCCCTGAAGGTGAAGCGGTTCTCGTAGGAGTTGGTGCGGGCAGGAGCCGCCTTGGGAGCGGGCTTTTCCGCGGGCTTGGGGGCGGGGATGGCCGCGGCCTCCGCTTCGGCCCTGGCGTCCAGGTAGCTCTGGTAGCCGCCGATGCAGGGCACCATGCGCCCCTCCTCCATGGCGAAGAGATGGGTGGTCACCCGGTCGAGGAAATAGCGGTCATGGCTGACGGCGATGATCGCTCCCTGGAAGGAGTCCAGGTAGTCCTCCAGGACGTTCAGCGTCTCCAGATCCAGATCGTTGGTGGGCTCGTCGAGAATCAGCACGTTGGGGGCGGTCATCAGGATGCGCAGCAGGTACAGCCGGCGCATTTCGCCGCCGGAAAGGCTGGACACCTTCTGATACTGCATGCCCGAGGGGAACAGGAAGGTCTCCGCCATCTGCGATGCGGACAGCTCCCCGTCGGGGGTGTAGACCTTCACGGCCACGTCCTTCACCGCGTCGATGATGCGCATGTCGGGATCCATGGGCGGGCAGTGCTGGGCGAAGTAGCCGATGCGCACCGTGTCGCCCTGCTCGATGACGCCTGCGGCGGCGGGAATCTCGCCGCAGAGGGTGCGCAGCAGGGTGGTCTTGCCCGCGCCGTTGCCGCCGATGATCCCCAGCCGGTCGTCCCGCAGGAGCGTGTAGGAGAAGTCCCTCACCAGCGTGTGCCCGCCGATGGCAATGTCGAGGCCCTCCCAGGAGAGAATCTTCTTCCCCAGGCGGCTGGATACGCTCTTCATGGTCAGGCGCTCCTCCTCGGGCGCCTCGCGGACGGCCTCGGTCAGGGCGTCGAAGCGCTGGATACGCCCCTTGGCCTTGGTGCTGCGGGCGGGCGCGCCCCGGCGGATCCAGGCCAGCTCCTTGCGGTAGAGGGATCTGTTCTTGCGAAGGGTAGCGGCTTCCATCTCCTCCCGCTGGGCCCGCTCCTCCAGGTATCCGGCGTAGTCCGTCTGGAAGGTGTCCACCCGGCCGCCGCCCACGTGGAAGATCCGGGAGAAGACCCGCTCCAGAAGGTACCGGTCGTGGGTCACGACAATCAGCGTGCCCTTGCGCTGGATCAGCCGGTCCTCCAGCCACTGGGCCATGTCCAGGTCGATGTGGTTGGTGGGCTCGTCCAGCAGGAGCACGTCGCTCTCACGGCACAGGACGCCTGCCAGCGCAACCCGCATCTGCTGTCCGCCGGACAGCTGGCCTACCTGCTGGTTCAGATCGGTGAAGCCCAGCTGGGTCAGGATGGTCTGCGCCTCGTAGGCGGCGGTGTTCACGTCCTCGCCGGGGCGGGCAGGGAGGTAGGTCAGCGCTGCCTGGGTGACGGTGTCCTCCGGGCGCAGGTGGGGCGTCTGCGGCAGATAGGCCACGCTCATGTTCCGGCGGACGGCGATGTCGCCCCGGTCGGGCGCCTCCAGCCCGGCCAGCAGGCGCAGCAGCGACGATTTCCCCGCGCCGTTGCGGCCCACCACGCCGATGCGGTCCCCGTCGGAGATGGTCAGGTTCACGCCGTCCAGGAGCATTTTCTCGCTGTAGAACAGCGTCACTTGGTTGAAGGTGTAGGCACAGGCCATGGTGATTCCCCTTTCTGTAACGGGGGTATTGTACCACATCCTGCCGGCCTGCGCCAGATGGAAAAGGAACGGCTTCAGGTCTGGTTGTAGGCCTCGGTGGGGTTGTAGAAGCAGTGGTTGTTGATGCGGATCTGGAAATACCCCACGCTGGAGGGAAAGAAATTCTGGCAGGTGGGGGAGTAGGGGTTGTAGAACCACAGCGACTGCCACAGGTTGGCCAGCCGTCCGCCGCCCATGGCCCACTCGGCGATGTCGTAATGCACCTGGGTGGGGTTCATGTTGTAGATGTTCTGCAGGTTCTGCTGGCCGCCCAGCTCGGTGCGGGTGCAGTTGAACTGTCCCGTCTGGTAGATCACCTCGGACAGGGTGTTGTAGCGGCCGTATTCTCCCGTGCGGATGCGCACGCGGTTCATCACCACGCTGGCCACGGCCCGCATGCCGTTGTCGCCCTCGCCCCCGGCCTCGCACTGGATCAGCCGGGCAAACAGCTCCAGGTCACTCATCGTGGGTCACCTCCATGGCGAAGTCTATTCCCGATGGAGGGCGGATAGACGCGCGCCGGATGCCGCGATGCACGTCGCATGCCCCCGCAATACAGCGAAAGTACAGCCCAAAACCTTGACGGAACATCCCGCAGGCCCTATAATGCAGGGGTAGTGAACAAAGGCGTTCATTCCGGTGGTATTTTTGCACACTTTTCCATCGGAATGAGCGCCTTTTTGCATGAAGGAGGAGCCAGAAATGCAAAACATGCGGGACTGCGGAGCGGATCCCTTTCAGGTGAGCAGAAATCCCCGGGAGGGCGAGGTACGGATTCCCTCCGGTTGCGCCATTGCGGGTATCTTTCATAAGAAGGGCGGCAAAATCGGGGGCGATACCATCATCCGGGCCATGGAGCCCATGCACGACCGCTCCAACGGTCTGGGCGGCGGCTTCGCGGGCTACGGCATCTATCCGGAGTTCCCGGACTGCTATGCCTTCCACCTGTTCTATGACAACGAGCAGGCCCGTGAGACCTGCGAGCATTACCTGAAGCGGTTCTTTGACATCCACTCCATGTCGCTCATGCCCACCCGCAAGATCAAGGAGGTCACCGACAGCCCGATTATCTGGCGGTATTTCGTGACGCCGAAAATGTGGCGTCTGGAGGAGGAGGCCCTGGATGAGGACGCCTTCACCGCCGCCCACGTGCTGGACGTGAACACCCGCATCAGCGGCGCGTACATCTTCTCCTGCGGCAAGAACATGGGCGCCTTCAAGGGCGTGGGCTTCCCGGAGGATATGGGCCGCTTCTTCCGCCTGGAGGAGTACGAGGCCGAATGCTGGACGGCCCATGGCCGCTATCCCACCAACACCCCCGGCTGGTGGGGCGGCGCGCATCCCTTCACGCTGCTGGACGTGTCCGTGGTGCACAACGGGGAGATTTCCTCCTACGACGCCAACCGCCGCTGCATGGAGATGTACGGCTACAACTGCACCCTCATGACCGATACCGAGGTCATCGCCTA
>JBJEYH010000127.1:0-6471 GCA_051886675.1 Aristaeellaceae bacterium | reverse complement strand
CCCCTGCACCCGCGCAAGGGGTTTCACCCCTTGACCCTTTTCCGCTGGCGCGTTCACTTGCAGTGTGCGGAAGCTGCGCCCGCATCGTGGGGTGATGCGGGCGCGTGAGGGTTATCCTTCGTATTTGTCAGGGGGTCAGCTGTTCACAGGGGTCATGAACCAGGTGCTGATGTAGCCGATGGTGCCCTCCACGTCAACCTTGCACCAGTCGGTGCCGTGCTCCAGCACCGTCACCCGCGTGCCCACCGGCACGGTGCGGATGATATCGCTGTTCAGGCTGGGCCCCTTGCGGAAGTTGACGATGCTGCCGCCGTTGACGTTGATGAGTTTGGCGGTGTAGGGCTGGGCGGCAGCGGTTTCGTCGGTGACCCTGAGGTACCTGGCCATCATGTAGCCCACCCGGCCGTCCTCCACCTGAACCTTGTGCCAGGTGGTGCCGGCCTTGAGGATGGTCACCTTCGTACCGTTGCGGTAGCTGGCCAGCACCCGGGCGTCCAGGGAGGCCTCCTGGCGCAGGTTGAGCACCTGGGTGTCCTTGGGGTTGCTGACCACGGCCACCTTGCCGGCGGCGGGCGCGGCGGTATCGGCATTGCCGCTGAAGCTCAGGTACTTCGTGGCCATGAAGCCCTCCAGGCCGTCCACCTTCACGCGGCACCAGTCCGCGCCCTTCTGGTAGACGGTGACCTGGGTGCCGGGCTTGAAGCTGGTGATCAGCCTGCCGGAGAGGCGGGGCTCCTCGCGCAGGTTCAGCCCGATGCCGGTGTTCGTGCGGACGATGGCGGTCTGCACGGCGGTGGATACGTCGGTGTTCAGGTACCGGGCCATCATGTAGCCGGTCTTGCCGTTGACGGTGACCTTGTGCCATTCATTGCCGCTCTCGATGATTTCCACCAGCGTGCCGGTGGGGTACTGACCCAGCACCTTCGCGTTCAGGGACGCGGTTTCCCGCAGGTTCAGCGCGCCGCCCTTGACCAGCGCGCTCTGGGCGGTGTCGGCCAGGGAGGCCAGGGGGGTCAGGGTCAGGGCCGCGGCGGCGGTCAGACCGGCGAGCTTTTTCAGATTGCTGTGCTTCATGGGGATGTCCTCCTTTGTTTGTCGGGCGGGGGGTTCGCCTTCCGCCTGCACCAACCAAACGCAGCCGGCAGGGGGGTGCGTTGCTGGTGCATTCTGGCAGGCGCGCGGCGGGCCGGGGGTTTTGCCGCTTGCTGGAAGGGGAGACTTTCCGGCCCCTTGCGCCGCCGCATGATCCCTGGCAGAAACTCCCATCCTGTGTGAAATTTACATGATCGTTCGCCTCCGGCACTGTACACCGGGGGATTTTTGCTGTACAATAATGCTGGATCATCATCCGCGGGGGGACATCTCCGCGGTGAAGCAAAGGAGTTGCACCATGCAGAAAAAGTTGTTCAGCCTGCTCTGCGCCCTTGTGATAGCGGCGCTTTGTCTGCCCGTGATGGCTGAGGATACGGGCGACGCCCTGACCCTGGAGGAGCTGGAAGCCTGGGTGGAAAGCTACAAGGAACGCGCCCTGGCGACCGAGCCTCTGAACGATCCCACCGAGGCAACCGCCTATTCCGAGGACGGCTATGCCTTCATCTACGAATTCGCGATCCTGTACATGGACCGGCCCGAGATGACCGAGGACAGCGTGGTCCGCAACCTGGTGGTCATTTCGTCGGAGGAGGTTGGCCCCCGCGGGACGTGCATTGACATGCAGCCCTCGGAGGTGCTGGAGGCCTTCTACAACGAGAATCCCTCCCTGCTGGGCGACCGGGGCTTCGCGACGCTGTACGTGAGCAACATGATGCCTGCCGGCGCGCAGTGGGCGTGGCTTCAGCGCGACGGCCAGCGGATCCTGACCATTCAGTATGCGATTCAGGAGCAGGCGGCCACCGGCGGCGACGGCTACACCGACACGGGACTGATCTACACCCTGCAGGACAATCTGGTGGTGGCCATCCGGGCCTACGGGCTGGACAGCCGCATCGACGCCCAGAACGTTCAGGAGAACGTGGACGCCGTGCAGCAGGTGGCGGAAATGTCCATGTATTCCCAGGTGCCGACCTCCCTGGTGGGCACGGATCTGGAAGCCTTCAACCGGGAGGATCTGCACTTTGAGGGTGTGGACTTCCTGACCCTGACGCCCGAGCAGGCGGAAGCCGCCCTGGGCGCCTGCCAGCAGGACAACTGGATGGAGGATGACACCGGCGAATACATCCGCACGATGGAATTCCCCGCCTGCGAGATCACCTTCATCTACGACGCCCAGAAGCAGAACCCCCGCGCGGACATGCTCGTCGTTGACATGGAGAGCATGGAAGGCCCGCGCTGCGTCCGTCTGGGCGATACCATCGCCAGCGTGCGGAACCGCTTCCGCCATGGCGAGGGCGAATACGACGGCATATCCCGCGAGGTGCTCTACGGCACTGAGGGAACCGGCTCCTGGGGCACCGCCCAGTACGGCACGGACGCCTCCTGCACCATCCGCTACGGCTTCCCCGCCGGCGACGATCAGCAGGTGGTTCTCTACCTGTACTTCCAGCAGATGTATCTGTCGGAGATTCTGCTGTATATTGACTGAGTGTGCGGGGGTGGGGACGCTGGGGCTGCTCGCCCCAGACCCTCGCCAGAGGGCCGCTTGGCCCTCTGGACTCCCATTCGGGGGGGATCTTCATTGGGCGGAGGCCCGGCTCGCGGAGGGCGAGCCGGGCTTGCGGGGGTCACGGCGCGCATACGGGCGCGCCGCGACGCGGAGCCTGCGGGGCTCTCCCCTTCCGTCACGGCTGACGCCGTGACACCTTCCCCGCTGGGGAAGCTTCTTTTGTTGCGCGAGCTCGGGCGGGGCTCCCCTGCGGTCGCCCCGCTTCGCCCATACGCGCGCGTCCCCTTTCGGGGGCAGGAGGCGGCGACCTCCTGCGGAGGCCGACGGAGGTTACTCCTGCTCCTCCGGCCATGCGGCGGGCACGGAGACACGCGGCAGGCCCGCGCCCCGGGGTTCGGGGCAGGCAGCCCCGAGTTGGGGGGTCCAGGGGGGCAGCGCCCCCTTGGGGCCTCCACGACCGCGTCGCGGCGCACCCTTTGTGCGCCGTGACCCCTGCAAGCGCGGCGCGCCCTTTGCGCGCCGTGCACCGCGCAACCGCATGACACCCGCACGCGTGTTCAGCATGACCGAAGGCGCGAAACCCAATCGCGAGCCGGGTGTGGGCACTGCCCACTTTGTATCCAAGGAGGTGTAAAGATGAAGATTGACCTGACGTGTCCGGCGGAGGTGTGGCGGACAGCGCTGCCGGAAGCGGAGCGGCCGGTGTGCGAGCTGACGCTGTACAATCTGTCGGACAAGCTGATTGTCTCGGTGGAGGTGACGCTGACGCTGCAGGACGCGGCGGGGGAGGAAATCGCCCGGGTGATTCACCGCGCCCACGATCTGCACGGTCTGCCGGAGAAGCCCTTTGGCATGCTGGTGCCGGTGGAGGAATCCGCCGCGCCCGCGTCCGCCGAGGTGCTGGTGGAGAAGATCTGGTTTGACGACAACAGCGTATGGCGGCGCAGCAAGCTGCCTCTGAGCGAATACACCCCCAACGCATTGCCCAACAGCCGCGCGCTGGAGAATCTGCGCTACATTGCCGGGAAGGACGCGGTAGGCTATCCGCAGGAGCAGCCGGGGCTGTGGCTGTGCGTATGCGGCAGGCCCAACGCCAACGGGAGCCGCATGTGCATCCGCTGTCACCGCAACCGCACGGAGGTTTTTGCCAACCTGAACCGGGAGGCCGTGGAGCAGCAGACCAGCCAGCGGGAGCGTCAGCTGGATCTGAAGGCCCGGGCGGCCCGGGAGAACGCGTCGCGGCATCAGGCGCTGCGGGAAAAGGAATATGAGGAAAAAATGCGCCGCCGCAAAAAGCGGATCGCGCTGATCACCGCGGGTGCGGTGTGTCTGGCGGCGGCCTACGGCGCAGTGTTTCATCTGCTGCCCTATCTGCGCTACCGTTCGGCGGTGGAGCTGATGGAGGCCGGCAGCTATCAGGAAGCCATCGCCGCCTTCAGCGAGATGAGCGGCGACGCCCGGGCGGAGGAGAACATTCTCCGCTGCACCTATCTGGACGCGGTGAATCAGCTGGCCTCCGGCGACGAGGCCGTGCTGGCCGGCGCTCAGGCCACCCTGGAGGGCCTGGGGGACTATGAGGACGCGGCGGCTCAGGCGCGGCAGGCGCAGTATCTGCGGGCGGGGCTTCTGCTGGAGCGGGGCAGCGTGGACGAGGCGCGGAGTCTGTACACGGCCCTTGAGGGGGACATGGACTGCGCCGCGCAGATTGCCCGGTGCGATTATCTGACCGCCGCGGCGCAGCTGGAAGCCGGCGATTACGAAGCGGCGCGGGCGGCCTTCACGGCGCTGGGGGAATACGAGGACGCGCCGGACATGGCGAAGGAAGCGGTCTACCGGCCGGCGGCAGCGGCGCTGGAGGCCGGCGACGCGGAGGAAGCCATCGCCCTGCTGGAGGAGATTCCCGGCTATGCCGATGCGGACGCGCAGCTGGCGCGGGCGTGGTATCTGAAGGGTCAGCAGCTGCGGGAAGCGGGCGAGCTGACCGAAGCGGGCGCAGCCTTCCTGAAGGCCGGGGCGCATGAGGACGCGGCCCGTCAGGCCAACGAGTGCCTGTATCAGGCGGCGGACGAGGCGGCGCAGCGGAAGGATCACGTGACGGCGGCGGCGCTGTTCGGGGAAATCCCGGACTATCTGGACGCCCTGGACCGCTGGCAGGCGGAGACCTACACCCTGGCCGTGGACGCCATGGATGATCTGGAGTACATCCGCGCCCGGAGCCTGCTGGCGACGCTGCCCGAGGATTACGAGGACGTGGCGACCCTGCGGCTGGAGGCGATCTACCGGCCGGCGGTCACCGCCTACAAGAAGGCTGATTTCGAAGCGGCCATCGAGGGCTTCAGCCAGCTGGGGGATTACCGGGACAGCGCGGAGCAGCTGCTGAAGTCCCGCTACCGTCTGGCGGAGGAGAAGCAGGTTGCCGGGGATTACGAGGGCGCGCTGGCGCTGTATGAAATGCTGGGGGACTATGAGGACACGCAGGATCAGATCCGCCTGACCCATTACCAGCAGGGTGTGCAGGCCATTGCGCAGGGGAACTACGCCCGGGCCATGGAGCTGTTCGAGGCGCTGGGCAGCTACAAGGACAGCGGGGACAAGCTGAAGGAAGCCACCTATGATCAGGCCGCGGCGCTGCAGGCGGCGGGGGATTACGCGGGTGCGCGGCCGCTGTACGCCTCGCTGGGCAAGTATTCCGACGCGCAGCAGCAGGTGCCGGCCTGCGATTACGGCATGGCGGCGGCGATGGCATCCGCCGGTCAGGCGGAGGAAGCGGCCGCGCTGTACCTGTCCCTGGGGGACTATCAGGATGCGAAGGCCCAGGGGCAGGCGCTGTACTACGCGCTGGGGCGTTCCGCCCAGGCGGAGGGCCGGGACCGTGACGCCGCGGCGTACTACGAGCTGATTCCGGGCTATGAGGATGCGGACAGCCGGGTGGAAGCCATCTACGACGCGGCCTACGCCCTGGCGCAAAGCCGTGCGCAGCAGGCGGTGGACGGCGGGGAATACGCGCTGGCGGTGGCGATTCTCCTGGAGGTGGACATGACGGAGCTGCCGGAGAAATACGCGGCGCTGCCGGACATGCTTCGGGAGGCGTGCTATCAGGAGGCGAACCGTCTTTACGCGGCGGGGAAGACCTATGAAGCGCTGCCGTTCTACCGGATGATTCCGGGCTACCGGAACGTGGACAGTGTGCTGGAGCGCAGCTGCTACCTGATTCTGGGGCAGTGGCTGGGGGCGGATGGCCAGACCTACACCTTCCTGCCCGACGGCACCTGCAGCCTGAACGGGGAGAAGCTGTACTTTGCGGTGAGCGCCTACGCCATGCAGACGGGCATCGCGCCGGATGCGCTGTCCCTGACGCACAAGGTATCCTCCATCGCGCAGAACGATCTGACCCTGCGGGACATCCGGGACGGGCAGAACATCGTCATCCGTCTGACGCGGGATGAGGAATATGTGCTGCCGGAGCTGACCCCGGAGCTGCCGGAGGTGCCCGAGCCGGATCCCACCCCGGTGCCGGCGGCCACGGACACCCCCTCCCCGGAGGAGATGCCCCTGCCCACGGCGGAGGCTGACGCGTCCGACGCGCTGCCCCTGCCGGCGGCCACGGAAGATCCCACGGACAGCTTCCAGGTGGAAGACGACTGAGCATCGGAATCAAGCGGCCTGCGGGCCGCTTTTTTCGTGGGGGAAGGGGGCGGCGGGGTGATGATGGGGATGCGGGGTGGGCGCGGCTGTTTTGGCGGTGGAAGGGAACGGGGTTTCTGGGCTGCCGCGACATCCCTGCGCAGGGGCTAACGCCGCCCCTGCTACCAAGGCAAGGGGCATCGCCCCTTGACCCTTTTCCGCTGGCGCGTTCACTTGCGGAGCGC
>JBJEYH010000126.1:0-6476 GCA_051886675.1 Aristaeellaceae bacterium | reverse complement strand
CAGTGGGCGCGCCGCGCGTTGCCGCGCAGATACACCGGCTATTCATTTGTCCCCATCATTATAGGGCTTTCGGGCAGCTTCGTCAATCGGTTTTTCCGTCTGGCGCGCCATCGCCAGGATTTCCCCGCAGCGCTCAATGACCCGGTCGTAGTTCTCCCGCTGGTGGGGAAAGGTACACCCGCTGCAGTCCTTGACGCCGCTGGCTGTGTAACGGCAGCTGCCGCCGCAGCGCTCCCCCAGGGCGTACAGCGGACAGTAGCAGAACAGGCAGTTGAACGCATCCTCCGGGATGCCCCGGTGGCAGGGAAAGTATTCGCACCCCCTGTGCTGGTAAAAGCTGTAATGCCGGGTATTCTCCATGGCGATCCTCCTCCATCGGCACAGCCGTTCAGGCTGATGATACCCGTTCCGCGCCGTGGCGTCAAGGTATCCGGCCGCGCCATTGTGCTTTGCGGCTCCATGGGGTATAATGGGGCTGGAACCGCACTGACGCCAAAGGAGACAGCATCATGATGGAAACCATCCGCCTTCCGGGAACGGAGCTGACCGTGTCGCGGCTGTGTATGGGCACGGCGAACTTCGGCGCGTCGCTCGACCAGCAGCAGGTCAGCGCGCATCTGGACGCCTTCCTCGCCCATGGCGGCAACCTGATCGACACCGCCCATGTCTACTGCAACTGGCTGCCCGTGGAAACCAGCTGCTCGGAAAAAATGATCGGCCGCTGGCTGAAGGAACGCCGCCGGGAGGATGTGATCCTTTGCACCAAGGGCGGGCATTACGACCTGCGCACGCCGGACGTAAGCCGCGTCACGCCGGAATGCCTCCGTCAGGATCTGGAGGAAAGCCTGCGCTGCCTGCAGACGGAATACATCGACATCTACATGCTTCACCGGGACAACCCCGCCCTGCCGGTGGAGGTGATCATGGACTGCCTGGCCGCCTTCGTGGCCGAGGGCAAGGTGCGCTGCCTGGCCTGCTCCAACTGGACAGCCGCGCGAACCGCTCAGGCCAACGCCTGCGCCGCAAGGCGCGGTCAGCCGGGCTTTGTGGTCAACGAGCTGATGTGGAGCATGGCGCGGATCAACCGGGACACGCTTCCTGCGGATTACGTCGTGATGGACGAGGACATGATGGCCCTGGGCCAGGCGACAGGGCTGAGCTTCATGGCGTTCACCTCCCTGGCCAAAGGCTACCTCACCCGCCGCTGGCGCGGTGATCCCATCCCCGATGGCCTGCGCCGCACCTACGACAACCCGGAAAACGATCAGCTGCTCCGCCGGCTTGCACCGCTGGGCAGCGCGGCGGAGGTGACGCAGGCATCGCTGCGCTACTTCGCCCGGCAGCGCGTCACCGCCATCCCCATCGTCTCCTTTTCGGGCATGGCCCAGCTGGAGGAATGCATGGGCGCCTTCGAATGACAGACAGCCCCCGCCATACCTGCAGGTACGGCGGGGGCCTTTTCGCGCAGCGGCAGCGGATCGCCGCATGCCGCTCAGTGGAACAGATTCATGAGCTTGTCAGCCACGCTATCGTTTTTCGCCTCGACGGCTTCAGCCTCGTCGGCTTCGGGGATCTCGACGGCAGGCGCCGTCATGACGAACTGCACGTTCTTCACCGCGCCGTTGCGCGCGCTGACAAAGGATATGGTCTCGCTGGATTCCTCCCCGTCGCTGAGCATGGCCTTCACCGTTACCCTCGCCTCGCTGACGCCGTCCGCCGCCTGCGCAACGCCGTCGGTGTACTCGATCAGCCCGTCGTAGAAGCTCATCAGATCATCCAGCGATTCCCGCAGCGTCACCAGCGCCTGATAGGCCTCGCCGTTTTCGCCGTTGGCCTCCAGCGCCGCGTTCACGCTGCTCAGGTAGGCCGCGCTGCTGCGGTTGGCCGCAATCTCGCTGCTGATCTGCGCCTGCACCTCCGCCGACTGCATCTGCCGGGCGCATTCCTCGTCGATCATCTGCTGTACCGCGGCCGACTGCATCTGGTTTTCCACCTCCGCGTCGATCATCTGCTGCACAGCCGCCGACTGCATCTGGTTCGCCACCTCCGCGTCGATGGTGGCCTGGAGGGTTTCGGACTGCAGCTGCTCCTCCAGCATGGCTTCCAGCTGCGCGTCGGTCATGGCGCTCAGCTGCGCCTTCACCGCCTCGCGCACCTGCTCCCGGGCTGCGGCCTCCACCTGCCGGCGTACCTCCGCGCGGGCGATTTCCTCGGCCTGGGCGCGGTTGTCAGGATTCTCCAGCTGCTTTTCCACCTCCGCGTCGATCAGCGCCTGCACCACAGGGCTGGCCATCTGGGTCTGCACCTGCGCGTCGATCAGCGCCTGCGTCGCTTCCGATGCCATGGCTTCGGCGGTGAGCGCGTCGATCTGCGCCTGCACCTCCGCCGATGCCAGCCGCTGGGCAACCTTCTCCTCCATCGCGGGCGTCAGACAGTATTCCTCGGCCCGGGCGGTGGGAATCAGCCAGCTGATCAGATCGGTCTGGGTGCTGCTGTTCTCCTCCGTGTCGTAGATGATGATAGGCTCCATGGTGGAAAAATCCAGCGTCGGCAGATTCTCCAGCAGACTCCCGAAATCCGGCAGGAAGGAGCTGCTCTGATCAGGCGCGACGGTGGGCTGCGCCGTATCGTTCTCCGGCGTCACCGATGGCGTGGTCGTCGGGAACAGATTCACCAGGCTCCCCCACAGATCCGGAAACAGACTGCCGCTCCCGGGCAGCGTATCCCCGGCGTCGGGCAGGAGGCTCCCCGCGTCAGGCAGCAGGCTTCCCGCGTCAGGCAGCAGGCTTCCCGCGTCAGGCAACGTGTCCCCCGCGTCAGGCAGCAGGCTCCCCGCGTCAGGCAGCAGGCTCCCCGCGTCAGGCAGCAGGCTTCCCGCATCAGGCAGCAGACTCCCCACGTCCGGCAGCGTGTCCCCCGCGTCAGGCAGCAGACTCCCACCGTCAGGCAGCTTGTCCTTCACGTCGGGCAGCAGGCTGTCCAGGTCGGGCAGCTTGTTCTCCAGATCCTTCAGCGCTTCCTCCAGATCCGGCCATTCCCCGTCCAGATCCGGCGCCTCGGGCAGGCTTTCTCCCGGGGTGGGCAGCGCGCTGATGATATCGCTGATGTCCGGCATCTCCGGAAGCTCCGGCATATCGCCGGGCAGCACGCCGCTGGTTTCCTCCTCAATCACCTGGGCGCGGATCTTCGCCTCCACCGCCTTTTCGATCCCCTGGCGAATCACCTGCCGCATGGCCGCTTCCACCTGGCTGCGGATCTCGGCCTCCACCACGGCCTCCACCTGCGGTCGTACTGCCGCTTCCAGCTCCGCGTCGATCTGCGCCTGCACCTCCGCCGTGGCCATCTGCGCCTCCACGGTGGCGTCGATCATGGCCTGCACCTCGTCGGTCTGCATCTGCATTTCCACCAGGATCTCGATGTTCTCGTCCGTGGGATTGCGTACGGCTTCCTCCACCTGGCGGCGCGCCTCGGCGATCACCGCTTCCCGCACCTGCTGCTCGGCAACCTTGTATACCTCTTCCTCCACCTGCACGCGGGCGGCCTTCTCCACCTCCTGGCGCACCAGGGCTTCCGCGGCCTGATTCACCTGCCGCCGCAGTTCCATTTCCGCCTGCTGGAGCACATAGTCGTCCACCTTGTCCAGGATCTCGCTCTGCAGCCGCTCGATTTCCTCAGCGTAGTTCTCGATGGTCAGGGTGTTCAGCGTGATGCCCAGCCGCTGGAAATCCGCCGCGCTGCCCTGCAGCTCTTCATTGGCGCTGTCCAGCACCGACTGCACAATCTCCCGCGCGCCGTCGGTCAGCTCCTCGTTGTGCCCGCGCAGCTCCTCCAGACCGTCCACCAGATCCAGCACGTCGTCCACAATTTCCTCGCCCGGATCCAGCTGCATCCGCACGCCGTTGATCGACAGCGCCGTCATCTCGAAGTCACGGACCGTGGCGCTCATGGTGACGTCCGTCTCCGTGCCCGGCAGCACGATCCAGTTCAGCTGCCGCACGGAGCCCACGTTCGCCTGGGTCGCGCCGTCAGCGACGATGTCGCTGCACTGCTTGGTATCCAGGGACGCGGCGATCTGCAGGGCGTGGGTGTCGAAGAAATCCCCGGTGCAGTTCGGGTTTTTGCGGACGGACAGCGTCATGGCCATCTTGCCGGTGGCCCCCGCCATCTGATCCGCCGTGCACTGTTGGCCGTTCAGCGTCCAGGTGATGTCGAACAGCCAGGGCAGATCCACCCGCGACAGGTTGCCCTGATAGTACACCCGGCTCTCATTGCTGACGAAGGTCACCAGCCCGCCGGAGTAATTCAGCTTGTCCTGGGTGTTCATCATGCGCACGGAGGTATAGTCACCATAGTCCGTGACCGCGCCGCCCGGGAAGATGTTCACGACATACGCCGCGTCCACCTGTCCGGCGGAGGTCAGGTTCACATAGACGACCTCTTCCTTCTCCGACTCGTTACCAGCTGCCATCGCCGGCAGACAGACCGTCAGCAGGATGACCAGGCTGGTCATCACCGATACAATCTTTCTCATGCGCTTCATGCTGCATCGTTCCTTTCACGGGATATAGAATGGGTTGTTGCGGTTCACGTCATACGCGGGCCGGGGCGCGGGTTCCTGCGCAGGGGGCATATCGAACGGATTCCCGCTGGCAGAGGGCGCGGCAGGCGCGGGCCGGGGCGCGGGTTCCTGCGCAGGGGGCATGTCGAACGGGTTCCCGCTGGCAGAGGGCGCGGCAGGCGCGGGCCGGGGCGCGGGTTCCTGCGCGGGGGGCATGTCGAACGGATTCCCGCCGGCAGAGGGCGCGGCAGGCGCGGGCCGGGGCGCGGCTTCCTGCGCAGGGGGCATATCGAACGGGTTCCCGCCGGCAGAGGGCGCGGCAGGCGCGGGCCGGGGCGCGGGTTCCTGCGCAGGGGGCATGTCGAACGGGTTCCCGCTGGCAGAGGGCGCGGCAGGCGCGGGCCGGGGCGCGGATTCCTGCGCGGGAGGTGTAGCGAACGGGTTGTCACTGTCCAGGGCCGCGGCAGGCGCACTCCATGGTGCGGCTGCCTGCGCCGGAGGTGCAGCGAACGGGTTGTCACTGTCCAGGGCCGCGGCAGGCGCACCCCATGGCGCGGCTGCCTGCGCCGGCGGCATGTCGAACGGATTCCCGCTGTCGAAGGCCGCGACAGGCGTGTCCCAGGGCACAGCGGCCTGCTCCGGCGGCATGTCGAAGGGATTCCCGCTGTCCAGGCGGCTGTCCCGCGCAGCCTTCCGCGCAGTCTTCCGCGAGGCCTTGCGCACAGCGCCCTTTCCCTCGCCGTAGAACACAGCGCCCCGGGTGGTGCGGCGGATCAGGTCGTCGAGCAGGTACAGCAGGCCCGGCAGCGCCAGCAGCACGATCAGCATCGAGCAGATGGTGCCTACGCCCAGGAACATGCCCAGCTGGCTGAGCAGGCCGTGGGTGGAGATGTATCCCAGCAGGAAGCCCACCACCGTCAGCGTCAGACCGCTGGTCAGCACGGACACCGTGACGGCCGAGACCGTCTCGATGATGGCCTCCCTGCGGGCCATGGTGCGGCGGTTTTCCAGATAGCGGTCGGTGAAGAGGATGGCATAGTCCACCGTGGCGCCCAGCTGGATGGAGCTGATGATCAGGTAGGACAGGTAGAAGATGGTCTGCCCCCGGAAGTAGGGTATGGACAGGTTGATCCAGATGGCGTTCTCGATGGCCAGCACCAGAATCACCGGCAGGGACAGGGAGCGGAAGGACAGCAGCAGCACCACGAACACCGCGCCGATGGCCAGGAGATTGACCAGCGTCATGTCGCTGGTGACGGTCTCCTTCAGGTCGAGGGTGCTGACGCCCTCGCCCGCCATGAGCCATTCATCGGGATAGTAGGACTGGGCGATGTCCCGCAGCTGCTGAATCAGCGCGAAGGTTTCCTCGCCCTCGGGATCGGCGGCGACGCTGATGACCATACGGCTGTAGTTCTCCGAGATCAGCAGGGATCGGGTCTTTTCGTCCAGGAATTCCATGGGGATGGAGGCGCCCGCGTTGTCCACGAAGGACAGCACGTCGCTCACCTTGTCCACCGCGCGGATGGCCGTGGACAGCTCCTGTTCCCGGGCGGTGTTGCCCTTGGGCACCATCAGCACGTAGGTGTCGCTCTGCCCGAAAACGTCCTCCACCTCCTGGGTATCGGCGCCCAGGCGGGTTTCCGGGCCGAAGATCTTGCCGGAGCCGTAGTAGTAGTCATTGCTGCCCTGGGCCCGATAGCAGGGCACGATCAGCACCGCGAACACCGCTGCCGCAGGCAGCATCGCCCGGGTCACGAACCGCCCGAACCTCTCGAAGGAGGGCATGAAGGAGCGGTGATGCAGCCTGTCCATCAGCGTGCTGCACTGGAGAATCAGCACCGGAGAGAACAGGAACACGGTCAAAAGGCTGATGGCCACGCCCTTGGCCAGCACCAGACCCAGGTCGGGGCCGATCTGG
>JBJEYH010000125.1:0-1514 GCA_051886675.1 Aristaeellaceae bacterium | reverse complement strand
TTTCAGGAGGCTCCTATGAATATTATCATCGCAGGCGACGGAAAAGTCGGCTCCATGCTGACCCGGCAGCTTTCCTCGGAGGGGCATGACATCACTGTCATCGATTCCAATTCCAAGGTTCTGGAATCCAGCGTGGAGCGCTACGACGTGATCTCCGTCCACGGCAACTGCGCTTCCATGAGCGTGCTGCAGCAGGCCGGGGTCCGGGACGCGGATCTGCTCATCGCCGCCACCAGCGAGGACGAGGTGAATCTGCTGTGCTGCACCACCGCCCATGCGATGAACCAGAAGCTGCACACCATCGCCCGGATCCGGAATCCCGAATACACCGAGCAGATCTACCGCATGCGGGACATCTTCGGCCTGTCCATGGTCATCAACCCGGAAAACCAGGCCGCCACCGAGATCGAGCGTCTGCTGAAATACCCCGGCTTCCTGCGGCGGGACACCTTCGCCAAGGGCCGGACGGAGATCGTGGAGCTGCGGGTGGACGCGGGCAGCAAGCTGTGCAACGTCAAGCTGGCGGATCTGCGGAACATTGTCAAGTGCCAGGTCCTGGTCTGCGCCGCCATCCGGGACGGCAGCGCCGTGGCCCCCAAGGGCGATTTCATTCTGCGGGAGGGAGACCGGATCTTCGTCACCGCCCTGTCCCAGAACCTGACCACCCTGCTGAAAAACCTGGGCCTGCTGACCCGCCGGATCCGCAGCGTCACCATCTGCGGCGGCGGCCGGATCAGCTACTACCTGGTGAAGCGCCTGGGCAAATCCGGCATCACCGCCCGGATCATTGAAAAGGATCTGGTCCGGTGCCAGGAGCTGTGCGAGCTGCTGCCGGACACCGAGATCATCCACGGCGACATCAGCGAGCAGGACCTGCTGGAAAACGAGGGCATCGCCAAAACCGACGCCCTGGTTACCCTGACCGGTCTGGACGAGCTGAACATGATCGTCTCCCTGTACGCCAACGCCCAGAATGTGCCCCTGGTCATCACCAAGCTGGGCCACGCGGGGAACCGCAGCGTCATTGACAGTCTCGCCTTAGGCAGCGTGATCTGCCCCCGGGAGCTGGTGTGCAGCAACATCGTCCGCTACGTCCGGGCCATGGAGAACCAGACCGGCGCGGCCCTGTCCGTCCATACCATCGCCGACGGCCAGGCCGAGGCCATGGAGTTCCTGGCGGACGAGAAGACCCGCAACTGCGGCAAGCCCCTGAAGGAGATCCGGCTGAAGCCCAACGTGCTGCTGGTCAGCATCTCCCACGGCGCGGTCACAGAGATCGCCAACGGCGATTCCGCTTTCAGCCAGGGAGACACCGTGGTGGTGGTCACCAACGGCCGGGAGGTCATCCGGCAGCTCAACGACATCTTCGCGTAAGGAGGCGGCGCCTTGAACTATAAAATGATGGGGCGGTTTCTCGCCCAGATCCTGGCCATCGAAGGGATCTTCATGCTTCCTGCCCTGAGCATCAGCCTGTGCTGCGGCGACGGCATGGCGGTGAAGGGATTTCTGATCAC
>JBJEYH010000124.1:0-1515 GCA_051886675.1 Aristaeellaceae bacterium | reverse complement strand
ATCTCATGGATGGCCTGGGCCGTCTCGATGCCGTGGCGCTGCAGGATGGCGTACAGGGAGCCGGTCAGATCCTCCTCCAGCAGATAGGCGTAGGCGTCGGGGAAGCGGTTGGTCTCCAGCATCACGGGGGTATCGTCGGCCAGGCGCAGGCGCACCAGCTCCACCACCGTGTCGTTCTCCTCCACCATCAGGTCGCGCACGTCCTCCTCCTCGGCATGTACGATCTGGGCGTGGAGCACACGGGTGCCCGGCACGCAGCCCATCATGCGGCACGCGTCATGGAAGCTGTTCACGTCCTTGAGGTCCTTGCACAGCCGGGGGATCTCCACAAAGGTACCCTTGCCCTGCCGCCGCTTGAGCAGCCCCTCCTGGGTCAGCTCCGCCAGGGCCTTGCGCACCGTCACCCGGCTGACCTGATAGGTCTCGCACAGCTCCTGCTCGGAGGGAATCCGGCTGTGCACGGGATACACGCCCGCGGCGATATCGCTGCGGATTTTCTGCATCAGCTGCTTGTACAGCGGGCTGTAGCTTTCCGTCATCAGGATCTGCTTCTTCATCCCACACAACCTCCTCCGGCACATAAGCCAAGTATACCATTGATCCGCTGAAAATTCCAGCACTTTGTAGACAAATGCGCTCCGCAGCGGTAAAATACATGTGACAAATTTCTGCCCTGAGGAGGTCCTATGTCCGCTCCTTCGACCGTATCCGCCTGCATTGTGCTTTATCACGCGGGAGACGAGGTTCTTCGCGCCGTCCAGTGCCTGAAGGACTCCGCCCTGCCCGTGGAGCTTTTCGTCGCCGACAACTCCCCCGAACGCGACACCGCTTCGCGCATCGCCGCCCTCTGGCCCGAGGCCCGCATCCTTCCCCAGAAGGAGAACGTGGGCTTCGGCCGGGGCAACAATGCCGCCCTGCCCCATCTGCGCAGCCGCTATCACCTGCTGGTGAACCCGGACGTGGCCTTCGCGCCGGATCTGATCGGGCGCATGGCCGCCTACATGGACGGGCATCCCGAGGCCGTGATCCTCACGCCCCGGGTCTTCAACGAGGACGGCACCGAGCAGTTCCTGCCCAAGAAGCAGCCCACCGTCCGCTATCTGCTGGGGGGCCGGCTGGAAAGGCTGGGCGAGCCCTTCCGCCGCTGGCGGCGGGACTACACCCTGCAGGGGCAGGCGATCGCAGAGCCCACGCCGGTGGGCTTTGCCACGGGCTGCTTCCTGATGATCCGCACGGAAGCCTTCCGCGCCCTGGGCGGCTTTGACGAGCGGTTCTTCCTCTACCAGGAGGACAGCGACCTGTCCCGCCGGGCCATGGAGATAGGGCAGATCGTCTACCATCCGGACATGCACGTGACCCACGCCTGGGCCCGGGAGAACACCCGCACCCTGCGGGGGAATCTGCGGCAGGTGTCCTCGATCATCAAATTTTTCAGGAAATGGGGCTGTGCCTGGTGAAGACCATCGACGTGCTGCTGGCCGTGTACAACGGCGAGCGCTTTCTGCCCCCGCTGCT
>JBJEYH010000123.1:0-1517 GCA_051886675.1 Aristaeellaceae bacterium | reverse complement strand
TCTGCGGACATGTTCCCCGTCATTCATCGGGATGGTGCAAGTATAGCGCGGATTTCCCGGCTTGTCAATCCCTTTCTGCCCTTGTCAGCGCGCCGCTTAGGGCGGACAGCAGCGCACCCTGCGGATCCTGATGCCCCGCCCACACCGCCGCGCCCAGCAGGCCGTTTTCCTTCAGCCACCGGGCCTTGGCCGCAAGGGACTCCGCATCCTCCCCGCTGACAAAGTTGCCCTCGCCCTGCCACCAGGCCGCCTGGGCCTCCTCGTCATAGCGGCGGACGTAGCCCTGAGCCTCCAGCTGCTGCAGCTCGTCAAAGCGCAGGGTGCGGTTGCCCGCGGTGGCCGCCCGCTGACCGGGGCCTTCCCCGCTCACCTGCCGCCACACCCTTCCGTAGGCCGGAACGCCCAGCAGGATTTTCCCCGCAAACAGCCCGGAATCCGTCAGCGCGTTCACGGCATACGCCCCGCTGGCCGGGGTATCCCCCGCCGGGTACAGCCCCGCGTGATGCCCGGTGATCCGGTCGAAGCCCTGCAGGTCGTAGGCCATGACCACCGCCTGATCCACCAGGCTGCCCAGACGCTCGCCGTCCACCCGGACCAGCTGCGCCTCCCCCGCGCCCAGCGCCACGCTGAGCAGATAGTCCCGCCCGCGCTCCGTCTGCCGCTGATCCAGACCCTCCCGCAGGAGCGCCAGCAGCGCGTACCAGTTGTCCACATCCTCCTCGCGGCTGCGGATGCCCGCCGCCGACGAGCCGGGATACTCCCAGTCGAAGTCCACGCCCGTGAAGCCGTAGCGGTCCATCAGCCGGAGGATACTCTCCGCCAGACGCTCCCGGCCTTCCGCCGTGGCGCAGGCGTCGGAAAACCCCTCCGCCCCCCAGCCGCCCACCGACAGCACGCCGTCGATATGCCCGTGCCGGGCAAGATATCCCTCCAGCTGCCGGATGCCCTGCCAGTGATCGCCCGACGCCTCGCCGCCCTCCAGCAGCGCGAAGGCGTAGTTGATCTGGTCGACGTGCGGGGCCATGTCGTCGGTCAGGCCCAGGTTTGGCTGATCCATCACGTACAGCACCACGCGCCCGTCCCGCTGGGGAAACGGCAGCGTCGCCTCCGCAGCCAGCGGATCGCCCTTCACCGCGGATACACCCGTGGTCAGCGCCATGCCTGCCACCGCCATCGCCATCATTCTCCTGCGCAGCGGACGCTGCGTTTTTTCCTTGGTGCGCGGCCTGAAGAAGGTCACCGCGCCTTCACCTCCGAAAATTCGTTCGCCATGATGATAGCATACATGCGTGCGCTTTGTCCATGGCAAGTGGTGGAAGCGTCGCTTCCTGACCCATCGCGGCGGATTTGTGCGCATTTTGCCTTGACAGACCGGGCAGGATGCTGTATCTTTGTCGGTAAGAGTGTTGTTGACGGAGGTGCGTTATCATGCTGTTCATCGGCATCTGCGGGGCCAGCGGCAGCGGCAAATCCACCCTGGCGGACTCCCTCGCCCGCAAGCTGGGCCAGCGCTGCTA
>JBJEYH010000122.1:0-1523 GCA_051886675.1 Aristaeellaceae bacterium | reverse complement strand
CCTGCCAAGGAGGTACTATGTTTTTAGCCAATACCTGGACGGACTACGAGGTGCTGGACACCGGCGACGGCGAGAAGCTGGAGCGCTGGGGGGATGTGATCCTGCGCCGGCCCGATCCGCAGACCATCTGGCCCAAGGCTGATCCCGGGCTGTGGAAGCAGGCGCAGGCCCATTATCACCGGTCGGAGCGGGGCGGGGGCGAGTGGGAGTTCCTGACGAAGCTCCCGGACAGATGGACCATCCGCCACGGGGCGCTGAGCTTCTACGTGCGGCCGACAGGGTTCAAGCACACGGGGCTGTTCCCGGAGCAGGCGGCCAACTGGGTCTGGATGGATGAGATCATCTGCGCGAGCGGCCGCAGGGACGTGAAGGTGCTGAATCTTTTCGGCTACACGGGCGGGGCGACGCTGGCCTGCGCGGCGGCGGGAGCCCATGTGACCCATGTGGACGCCGCCAAGGGCATGGTGCAGTGGGCGAAGGAAAACCGGGAGCTGTCCGGCCTGCCGGAGACGTCCTTCCGGTGGATCGTGGAGGACGCGCTGCGGTTTGTCCAGCGGGAGATCCGCCGGGGCAACCGCTACGACGGCATCCTGATGGATCCGCCCAGCTACGGCCGGGGGCCCTCGGGCGAGGTGTGGAAGCTGGAGAACGAGCTGTTCGGCCTGGTGGATACCTGCGCCCAGGTTCTGTCGGATCAGCCGCTGTTCTACCTGATCAACAGCTATACCACGGGCTTCCAGGCCAGCGTGCTGAGCAACATGCTGGAGAAGTGCGTGGTGCGCCGTCACGGGGGCCGGGTGGACAGCCAGGAGCTGTGCCTGCCGGTGACCACCGGGGGCGTGCTGCCCTGCGGCGCCAGCGGAAGGTGGTACCATGCCTAACATCGTCTACGAGGACAATCAGGTTATTGTGGCGGTGAAGCCGCCCAACATGCTCTCCCAGGCCGACCACACCGGCGACACGGACATCCTCACCGTGCTGAAGGCGTATGTGAAGGAAAAGTACAACAAGCCCGGGCGGGTGTATCTGGGTCTTGTGCACCGGCTGGACCGGCCCGTGGGCGGGCTGATGGTCTTCGCGCGCACCAGCAAGGCCGCCTCCCGCCTCAGCCAGCAGATGCAGCAGCACCTGATGGGCCGGGAATACCTGTGCGTGGTCACCGGCGAGGTGAAGGATTCCTTCACGCTGATCGACTACCTGATCAAGGACGAGCGGCTGAACAAGGTCACCGTCTGCGAGGCGGATGTGAAGGGCGCGCAGCAGGCCGTCCTCAAGGGCGAATGCATCGCCCGCCGCCAGGGAACCGCCCTGTGCGCCATCCGGCTGGAAACCGGGCGGAATCATCAGATCCGCGTGCAGATGGCCCATATGGGCGCGCCGCTGTGGGGCGACAACCGCTACGGCAAGGGCATCCCCGGCCAGCAGATCGCCCTGTGGGGGTACAAGCTGACCTTCGAGCATCCCACCACCCACGAGATCATGACCTTCTACGACGCGCCCTACGGCTCGGTGTGGAGCCTGTA
>JBJEYH010000121.1:0-6590 GCA_051886675.1 Aristaeellaceae bacterium | reverse complement strand
TCCACAAAGTGCCGGGTGCCGTGGGCGTTCTCCCAGCTGTCGCTGTCCTTGACCTGCTGCATTTTTTCCGCGATCCAGCTGCCCTCATGGCAGCGGATGTCGGGGTAATACTCCTTGTTCTCCATCACGTGGGTGAAGCCCACGTCGCTCTCGAACTTGCGCATCAGGGCGCAGTCGTCCATCTCGCACACGCTGTCGGGCACCTGGACGTAGCGGAGGTTCGTGCAGCCGGACACCATGTACTTGCCCAGCCGCTTCACGCCCTCGGGCAGCACAAGGCCGGTGAGCTTCCTGTTGTTGTAGAAGGCCTTGGGGGCGATGTCCGTCACGCCCCCGGGCACGGTGATTTCCCCGACACACCCTTTGCCGTTCTTCACCACGCCGTCCTCGATGATCAGGTTGTTTTCCGCCGTGTACTCCATGCTGATTCTCTCCTTCGTTTTCAAGCGGCCCGGGCCGCAGGCATCCGGAACGATGACGAACGGTGCATGCCTTGCCCATAATGTAGCACGGTTTTGCCCGCTTGTCCAGAAGGGTGTCCGGCCTTTTTTTGATGCCCATCCTGCATTCCGCAGGAAATGTGTAGCAATTTGGAACCGCTGTAACTTAGGCTACTTCATTTTTGACAGGAAAGCTGACATAATGAATTGTCGAATTTTCCACAAGCGGAGGATGAGTCCTTTGCGGACAATCTACCTGATCCGTCACGGCCGCGCCCTGCAGAGGGAGGGCGTACGCCGGTGCATCGGCCGGACCGATCTGCCGCTCTCCCCCGAGGGCGAAGGGCAGGCGGAAGCGCTGGCCATCTGGCTGGAGGCGCATCCGGCCCGGGTATACGCCAGTCCCCTGGCCCGGGCGCGGGACACCGCGCTGCGCATGGCCGGAAGCCGCGGCGTCACGGTGCTGGACGCCCTGGCCGAGGTGGACGTGGGCCTGTGGGAGGGGCTGACCTTTGAGGAGATCCGCCTTCGCTGGCCCGAGCATTACGCGGAGCGGGGGCTGCATCTGGCCAGCTGCGCGCCGCCGGAGGGCGAGAGCTTCCTGGAGGGCGGCGCACGGCTGATGAACGCGCTCGAGGGCATTCTGCGGGACACGGAGGGCGACGTGGCCCTCGTCAGCCACAGCGGGGTGATCCGGGGGCTTTTGTGCCGGCTTATGCCCATGGATCCCGACGCGCTGATGACCCTGCCCCAGCCCTGCGGCGGCGTCACCACCCTGCGGGAGGAGGCCGGCAGCCTGACGGTCGTCTCCGTGGGCGTGATGCCCTCGCCGGTTCCGCCGGACGCGGACATCCGCCGCTGGCACCGACGTCAGGAGACCCCGGAGCAGGTCGTCGCCCATGAGGAGGCCGTGACCCGCCGGGCGCTGCTGCTGTCGGAGCAGTCGGGCGCGCCGGTGAATCAGCCGCTGCTGCGGGCCGCGTGTCTTCTGCACGACCTGTGCCGCACCGCCGGGCGCAGCCATCCCGCCGAGGCGGCCAACGCGCTGCGGGCGGAGGGCTATCCCGCGCTGGCGGACATTGTCGCCCGGCATCACGACCTGGGGGACGCCCCCTGTCCGGAGGCGGAGCTTCTGTACCTGGCGGACAAACTGACCGGGGGTACGGAGCCCGTGACGCTGGAGGAACGCTTCCGCCGCGCCCGGGAGAAATGCCGCACCCCGGAGGCGCTGGCCGCCTGGCAGGCCCGCTACGATCAGGCGCTTGCGCTGGAGCGCCGCTACACCCATCACAGCAAGGGAGATGCACAGCCATGAAGCTGATGAAAACCGAGGAAGCCGTCGGTCAGATTCTCTGTCACGATATTACGCAGATTATTCCCGGGGTCACCAAGGACGCGGTATTCCGCAAGGGCCATGTGATCGCCCCGGAGGACGTGCCGGTGCTGCTGAGCGTGGGCAAGGACAACGTCTACATCTGGGAGAACAACGAGAACATGCTCCACGAAAACGACGCCGCGCAGATGCTCTACGACATGTGCGCCGACGAGCATGTGCATCCCTCCGCCATCAAGGAGGGCAAGATCGAGCTGATCGCCGACGTGGACGGCCTTCTGAAGATCGACCGGCAGAAGCTCCTGGCCGTCAACTCCCTGGGCGAAATGATGATCGCCTCCCGCCACGGCGATTTCCCCGTGAAAAGGGGCGACAAGATCGCCGGCATGCGGGTCATCCCCCTGGTGATCGAGAAGGAGAAGATGGCCCGGGCGCAGGAGGTGGCCGCTGGCGGCCCGATCTTCCGCATTCTGCCCTTCCGCCAAAAGAAGGTGGGCATCGTCACCACCGGCAACGAGGTGTTCTACGGCCGCATCCAGGACGCCTTCACCCCGGTGATCGTGGAGAAGGTGCAGGCTTTCGGCGCGGAGGTCATCGGCCATGAGATCAGCAACGACGATCACGAGCGCATCACCGGCTGCATCCGCAAGCTCCTGGACGCGGGGGCGGAGCTGATCCTTTGCACCGGCGGCATGAGCGTGGATCCCGACGACCGCACCCCCCTGGCCATCCGCAACAGCGGCGCGCGCATCGTCAGCTACGGCTCGCCGGTGCTGCCCGGGGCCATGTTCCTGGTCAGCTACTGGGGCGAGAGGAACATCCCCATCCTGGGCGTGCCCGGCTGCGCCATGTACAGCAAGCGCACCGTGCTGGATCTGATGCTGCCCCACGTCTTCGCCGACGACGTGCTGGAAAAGGCCGACCTGGACCGGCTGGGCGAAGGCGGGCTGTGCCTGAACTGCAAGGAATGCACCTTCCCCCACTGCGGCTTCGGCAAATAAGCAAGGAGGCAATCCCATGGCGGAATTCTACGAGGCGCTGGCCTCTCTGGACCCCAACGCCCGCAACGTGGTCATGACCGTGGTGGAGGGCGCGCACTTCGGCGACAAGTGCCTGCTGTCCGGCGGGAACATGGCAGCCCGGCAGGGCGATTTCTTCCCCGCCCACCTGGAGGAGGCCGTCGCCGTGACGAAGAGCGGCGCCGCGCTCATCGGCGGGGAGAAGGCCTTCTGCGAGGTGCTGGGCCAGGAGAAGAAGTTCGTCATCTGCGGCGGCGGGCATATTTCCATGCCGCTGATCCAGCTGTGCCGGATGCTGGGCTGTCAGGTGACGGTGCTGGAGGATCGTCCCGTGTTCGCGGGCAACGCCCGGGCCGCCGGGGCCACGCAGGTCATCTGCGACAGCTTTGACCGGGGCCTTGCGCAGGTCGAGGGGGACGAGGACACCTTCTTCATCATCGTCACCCGGGGCCACCGGCACGACAAGGTCTGCCTGAACGCCATCAGCCGCAAGCGTCACGCCTACATCGGCATGATCGGCTCGAAGCGGCGGGTGTCGCTGGTCAAGCAGAGCCTGGTGGAGGAGGAGGGCTGCGACCCGGCGGTCATCGCCGCCGTGCACACCCCCATCGGCCTGAAGATCGGCGCGGAAACCCCCGAGGAAATCGCCATCGCCATCATGGCCGAGATCATTCAGGTCAAGAGCGAGAGCGGCCGCAACAGCACCTGGCCCCGGGAGATCATCCGCACCATCTGCTCGGAGAACGCCGCCGAGGGCCCCAAGGCCCTGGCCACCATCGTTTCCCGCAAGGGCTCCGCGCCCCGGGACGTGGGCACCAAGATGCTCATTCTCCGGGACGGGCGGTGCGTGGGCACCATCGGCGGCGGCTGCGTGGAGGCGGACGTAACCCGCTCCGCCCGCATGATGCTGGACGATCCCGCGTCCACGGCGCAGCTGCTCCATGTGGACATGACCGGCGACGCCGCCGAGGACGAAGGCATGGTCTGCGGCGGCGTGATCGACGTGCTGGTGGAGATCATCCGATGAATGAAGGGAAAACGATGTCCGGGGAACTGACGCACTTTGACGCGGAAGGCCGGGCCGTCATGGTGGACGTGACCCACAAGGCCGAAACCAGCCGCACGGCCGTCGCCAGCGGGATCATCCGCGTGGGCGACAGGGCCATGCAGGCCATCCTGCAGGGTACCGCCGCCAAGGGCGACGTGCTGGGGGTGGCGCGCATCGCGGGCATCATGGCCGTGAAGCAGACCTCCTCGCTGATTCCGCTGTGCCATCCGCTGCCCATCGGCAAGGTGACGGTGGACTTCCACCCCCGTGAGGACGCGGGCGAGGTGGAGGCCGTCTGCACGGTGAAGGTGACGGGCCAGACGGGCGTGGAGATGGAGGCGCTCACCGGGGTGAGCGTGGCGCTGCTGACCATCTACGACATGTGCAAGGCCATCGACAAGCGCATGGAGATCACCGGCGTGCACCTGTGCAAAAAGACCGGGGGCAAGAGCGGCGTGTTCATCGGCGACCCTGCCTGGGCGGAGGATACGGACGATGCTTGACCGGCAGGGCAGAACCATCGAGTACCTGCGGGTATCGGTGACGGACCGGTGCAACTACCGCTGCGTATACTGCATGCCCGAGGGCGGCGTACCCAGCATGGCCCACGGGGACGTGCTGACCTTTGAGGAAATCGTGCGCCTTGTGCGCCTGGCCGCGGGGCTGGGCGTGCGGGTGGTGCGGGTGACCGGCGGGGAGCCCATGGCCCGGCGGGGATGTCTTGAGCTTGTGCGGGCCATCCGCGGGGTACCGGGCATCGCGCGGGTGACCATGACCACCAACGGCGCGCTGCTGAAGGGCCGCATGGCGGAAGCGAAGGCCATGGGCCTCGACGGGGTGAACATCAGCCTGGACACGCTGGATCCGGAGGTGTTCCGCCGGATGACCCGGCTGGGGGACGTGGGCGACGTGCTGTCGGCGCTGGATGAGGCCATTGCCTGCGGATTGCAGGTGAAGGTGAACGCGGTACCGGTGCGGGGGCTCAACGAGGAAGGGCTGACCGACCTGGCGGCGCTGGCGCGGACGCGCCCGGTGGACGTGCGCTTCATCGAGCTGATGCCGGTGGGGTGCGGCGCGGCCATGCAGCCGGTGCCCACGGACGAGGTGCTGCGGCTGCTGGAGGCCGCCTTCGGCCCCATGACCCCGGACGACAGCCGCCACGGCTTCGGCCCGGCCAGATACATGAAGCCCGAGGGCTTCACCGGGAGCATCGGGGTGATCGGCGCGGTGACCCACGGCTTCTGCGAAACGTGCAACCGGGTGCGGCTGACGGCGGACGGCCGGCTGAAGCTTTGCCTGAACCACCTTATCGGCCTGGATCTGCGCGCAATGCTGCGCGGCGGGGCCGGGGATGAGGAAATCACGTCGGCCATGCGGGAGGCCATTGCCCGCAAGCCTGCGCGCCACGGCTTCCTGGAGAACGTGGCGGACAGGGAGAGCCGCCGCATGAATGAAATCGGAGGATGACGGACTTTGGCAGAGAAAGGCGTGATCCGGGCGGTATGCACCAGCCCGGCCAAGGGAACGGAAAAGGTCAACGTGCACAGCGCCCATGTGGTGGCGGACTGGGGCATCGAGGGCGACGCCCATGCGGGCCACTGGCACCGGCAGGTGAGCCTGCTGTCCTGGCAGAAGGTGCAGGCGTTCAACCTGCAGGGGGCCTGCGTCACCGACGGGGCCTTCGGGGAGAACCTGCTGGTGGACGGCATCGACTGCGCCCGGCTGCCCATCGGCACGCGCCTGCGCTGCGGGGACGTGCTGATGGAGGTCACGCAGATCGGCAAGGAATGCCACGCGGGCTGCACCATCGCCAAACGTGTGGGCTACTGCATCATGCCCCATGAGGGGATCTTCGCCCGGGTGCTTGCGGGCGGGGACATCCGCGAGGGCGACGAGATCATCACCGTGGAGGCGTGAGACATGTACAGGGCAGCGATTATCACCCTTTCGGACAAGGGCGCCCGGGGCGAGCGGGAGGACGTGAGCGGTCAGGTGATCGCGGACATGCTGGCCCAGGCCGGGTACGAGGTGGTGCAGCGCCTGCTGCTCAGCGATGACCGGCAGGGCCTCACCGACACGCTCAAGCGCATCTGCGACGGCTATGAGGCGGAGCTGATCCTGACCACCGGCGGCACGGGCTTTTCCATCCGGGACAACGCCCCCGAGGCCACCATGGACGCCATCGAGCGGCCCGTTCCCGGCATTGCGGAGGCCATGCGCATGAACAGCCTGCGCTTCACCCCCCGGGGCATGCTGTCCCGGGCGGTCAGCGGCATCCGCAAGGGTACGCTGATCATCAACCTGCCCGGCAGCCCCAAGGCCGTCCGGGAGAATCTCGAGTACATCCTGCCCACCCTGGAGCACGGCATCGCCATCCTGGCCGGCGACGCCGCCGAGTGCGCCCGCAGGGACTGACAACGGTTGAACAGGCGAGGCGGATTCTGCCCATGCGTAAAACCGCAGGGATGGCGCCGCCGGAGGTCTTTCAATAATATTTTGCCTGCAGTAAAACCTGCAAGGAAGGAGCGTAACCCCATGAAGAAACTGCTTGCGCTGGCTGTGGCCGTGCTGATGGCCGCCCTGCCCCTGTGCTCCGTCGCCCTGGCGGAGGAGCCGGTGGAGATCATCGTCTTCGCCGCCGCCTCCATGACGGAGACCCTCACCGAGATCAAGGACCTGTACGAGGCCGCCAATCCCGGCGTGACCATCACCTACAACTTCGATTCCTCCGGCACCCTCAAGACCCAGAT
>JBJEYH010000120.1:0-1531 GCA_051886675.1 Aristaeellaceae bacterium | reverse complement strand
TTGTGGGCTTTCAGCCGCTTTTCCAGGTCGTTGGTCCAGCCGGTGTACAGGCTGCCGTCCCGGCAGCGGAGCATATAGACATAGTTCATCGCTGCACTTGCCGCACATTCTTTTCAAATTTGGCCCGGGGGCCCATGACCTCGTGGCCGCAGCCGCAGCAGCGCAGCTTGAAGTCCGCCCCAATGCGCAGCACCTGCCACTGTTTGCTGCCGCAGGGGTGGGCTTTTTTCATGGTGAGGATGTCTCCAACCTGAATGTCCATTACTTTTTCACCTCGTCCCAGTAGCGCTTGGCGGCCTGCTCGGTCTTGTTGTCGCCGTATTCATAGTATTTCGCGTTCCTGATCTCGTCGGGCAGATACTGCTGCTTCACCCAGTGGCCGTTGAAATCGTGGGGATATTTATAGCCCTGCTCCCGCTCAAAGCCGGTGCCGTCGGCGTGGACGTTCTGCAGCTCTCTGGGGATGCTGCCGGTGCGGCCGGAGCGCACATCGGCCAGAGCCCGGTCGATGGCCATGCAGGCGGAGTTGGATTTGGGCGCGGTGGCCAGCAGCAGGCAGGCCTCCGCCAGGGGGAGCCTGGCCTCCGGCAGACCCAGCTGCAAGGCGGAATCCACACAGGCCTTCACGATGGGCACGGCCTGGGGATAGGCAAGGCCGATGTCCTCGCTGGCGGAGCAGAGGATGCGGCGGCAGGCGCCCACAAGATCCCCCACCTCCAGGAGCCTTGCCAGATAGTGCATGGCGGCGTCCGGGTCCGAGCCGCGAAGAGATTTCATCAATGCGGAGAGAATGTCAAAATGGTCGTCCCCGTCCCGGTCATAGCGCATGGCGCTGCGCTGGGAGATGGCCTTGGCGTCGGCCAGGCTGATGCTGTCCTTGTCTCCCGCGGCGGAAAACAGCAGCTCCACAGAGTTCATGGCCTTTCGCACGTCCCCGCCGCAGGAGGCGGCGATGTGCCGCAGCACCCCGGGCTCAAGGCTGAGAGGGCTCTCCCGCCGGGCATTCATAATGTCGATGGCCCGCTGTACCGCGCTCTCCGCCTCTTTCGCCGTGACGGGTTTGAACTCAAACACCGTGGAGCGGCTGAGAATGGCGTTGAACACGCAGAAATAGGGGTTTTCCGTGGTGGAGGCGATGAGGGTGATCCGCCCGTCCTCGATAAATTCCAGCAGGGACTGCTGCTGTTTTTTGTTAAAATACTGGATCTCGTCCAGATAGAGCAGCACGCCGCCGGGGGTCAGCATGGTGTCCAGCTCCGCGATGATCTGCTTGATGTCGGCAATGCCGGCGGTGGTGGCGTTGAGCTTTCGCAAGGTGCGGTTGGTGCGCTCGGCGATAATGCGGGCCACGGTGGTCTTGCCGGTGCCGGAGGGGCCGTAGAAGATCATGTTGGGGATCTGCCCGCTCTCCACAATGCGGCGCAGCATCCCGTCCCGGCCCAGAATATGGCGCTGGCCCACCACATCGTCCAGGGATTTGGGTCTTATCTCGTCTGCCAACGGCTTGTACATGGGCCGCCCTCCGTTCAAA
>JBJEYH010000119.1:0-1532 GCA_051886675.1 Aristaeellaceae bacterium | reverse complement strand
TGGGAGCCCGCCAGCACCATGCCGCCCACCTCGGTGTGCGCGCCGATCAGCTCCTCCCGGCTCAGCAGCGGGCGGGAGGACACGTTCCCCAGCGCCTTGGGCACCGCGGCGGCGGAGCGGATCATGTAGTGCCGACCCCGGGCCATCAGGCGCATCAGCACCACGGCAAAGGCCTTCACGTCCGCCTCCTCGACGGCGTCCACGGCGATGTAGCGGAAGCCCTCCGCCGCCAGCAGCTTCGCCTCGACGGCCTCCAGCGACAGGCTCCGCAGCTCCGGAAGCGTCACGGTCAGCACGTCTGCGGCCTTCACCTGGCCGCGGGTCTTTTCCTCAACATAGTCCGGCAGGAAGGAGTGATGGTAGCCGAAGGTCTTGTCCCGGGCGAATTCCGTCTGCGCCGCGGGCACAAGGGTCTCGCCCTCCTGCACGTAATGCACGCCGTTGAGCGTATAGCGCCCGCCCTCCCGGAAGAAGGGACACAGGATCTCCCCGTCAAAGGTCGCGCCGCCGCGCTCCTCAATGACGCTGCTCAGCGCGGCCTCCTCGATGGGCAGATGCCCCCGCAGCGTGGAGTCCCCCCGGCAGATGATCAGGTAATCCTTCCCGGCCCGGCGGGCGGCGGAAAGCACATTCGCGGCGATCTCCCGGTGCGCCTCCCGCGTCCTGTCGGCGGAGAAGCTGCGGGAGTTGGTCAGCACGAAAAACATGGGATCGGGCCGGAGCATTTCCGCATAGAGGGTGTCCTCGGCCCAGTCGGTCACCACCGCCACGTCGTGGACGGTCTGCACACCGGTGGGGTCGTCGTCCAGGACGATGACCTTCCGGTCAAAGCGGGCATAGGCCTCCGCAAACAGGCGGTCGATCTCCGCCCGGGCGTCGGGGGTTGCCCACAGCGCCTCGCAGCCCGCAAAGGCTTCCGCGCTGTTCAGGCGGGTCAGTTCGTTTTCCATGGGTACCTCCTCACGCTTCCCGCCAGGCCAGCGGCAGCCAGACCTGCATCTCGCCCCGGCCGCGGTTGTCCCAGGCATAGTAGGGGATCAGCCGCACCCGCACCCGCTCCAGCGAGGGCGCCTGCATGGTGCGGTAGAGCTTTGTCCGGTCGCCCTCGTCCATGACCTGCCGGAGCATGGTGGTCTCCAGCACCTTCAGGGGCTTCCCGGCCACCTCGCCGTCCGTCACGGTGAAGGTCGGATTCAGCGGCAGCAGCAGATCCTCCAGGGAAGGCACGGCGGCGTCGGGGGTTTCCACGCAGTACACCAGCGGCCCGCACTCGATGGCCGCCTGGTTGCGGTCCTCCTCGATGAGCCCGTGGCCCACGGTCACCCGCGGGGCCATGTGCAGATCCAGCGTCATGGTGAAGCCCTCGGGCCGGGTCACCTCCACGGTGCGGTAGGTACCCGCGTCGGCGGCGGAAAGGGCGATGGTCCGGTCGGGGCAGTGGAGGACGGCGTTTTCCGCCCAGGCGGGAATGCGCACCCGCAGCGCGAAGGGCTTGCCGTTGCTGCCGGACACCGTGAAGGTGATCCGCCCGT
>JBJEYH010000118.1:0-1535 GCA_051886675.1 Aristaeellaceae bacterium | reverse complement strand
TGAACTTGTCGCCGGCCTTCATGTCGCCCATCTGCATGTAGTGCATGTCGGCGGGGATGCCCAGGCCCGTCAGGAGCGTAGCCGCGTCGGCCTCAGCGTTCCAGCCGTCCAGCTCGGCGAATTCGCCCTCCAGCTCGGCAGCCTTTTCGCCGTCCGCCTCGGAGAAGTCGGGCTTGGCGTAGAGGGCATCCTTTTCCTTCATGATGTCGTAGAGCCGCTGGTTGCCCATGATGACCGTATCCATCACGGGGAAGGCGTCGTACCTGAACTGATCCTGCTTCAGGGTGGACATGCGCTGGTTTTCCGGGTAGGAGACGGAGCCGGTGGTAGGCTCCAGCTCGCCGGAGAGGATGCGCAGGAACGTGGACTTGCCCGCGCCGTTTGCGCCGATGATGCCGTAGCAGTTGCCGGGCAGGAACTTCAGGTCCGCGCCGGAAAAGAGCTTCTGACCGCCGAAGGTCAGGGAAACATTGCTGACTGTGATCATGCAGGGATACTCCTATCTCAGTGGTCGTGGAAAAATCGCGTTACCGGGCTATTGTACCATACTTTCCGTGGAAAAGGAAGGGCGTGCGCGGGGAAATCCGCACGAAAAAGGGCGCATTCGGCTGGCAAATGCCGTCTGCGCCCTGATGGAAGCCGTTGATGCTGCGCCGCGGGACTGCGTCATACAGCCTTCCCCTCTGGGGAAGGTGGCCGGGCGCAGCACGGCCGGATGAGGTCGTTCCCCTCTGCGCAGCGCATGGCCTGCCGGATGGGCCGTCCACGCCGCATGGCGAATGATCCGTCGGATGGGCCGTCTCCTCTGCACGGCGCATGGGCCTGCCGGATGGGCCGATCACGCTGCGCGGCACATGGCCTGCCGGATGGGCCGTCCACGCTGCACGGCGAATTATCCGTCGGATGGGCCGTCCACGCTGCGCGGCACATAGCCTGCCGGATGGGCCGTCCCCTCTGCGCAGCGCATAGCCCGCCGGATGGTTCATCCCCTCTGCACGGCGCATGATCCGTCGGATGGGTCATCCCCTCTGCACGGCGCATGGCCTGCCGGATGGGCCGTCCCCTCTGCACGGCGCATGGGCCTGCCGGATGGGCCGTCCAATCTGCTTGACGCATGGGCCTGCCGGATGAGGTCATCCCCTCTGCTTGGTGCAGGCCTGCCGGATGGGCCGTCCCCTCTGCACGGCGCATGGCCTGTCAGATGGCGTCGTTCCTTTGCACATCGCGCAGCCTGCCGAATAGCGGCCGTTCCCTTGCAGTGCGCACAACCTGCCGTTTCCGACGCGGGCGAACTTCGTCGCCTGCTTGGAAACTCTGGTTTCCTCGGTTTCCTTTTTGATATTTTTTTGTGTTGCGCCTGGGCTGCCGCCCAGACCTGCGCAGGGGCTAACGCCGCCCCTGCACCCGCGCAAGGGGTTTCACCCCTTGACCCATTTTCGCTGCCGCGATTCTTGTTTATTGGGCGTTCGTGCCCGCCAGGCGCACCAGCGCGTTGGCGAAGATCTTCGTGGCCTTCAGCATCTTGTCGATGTACA
>JBJEYH010000117.1:0-6614 GCA_051886675.1 Aristaeellaceae bacterium | reverse complement strand
TCTTCATCAGCTTCATGGGCATCCTCCTTGCAGCATTCCTGTCTATTATACGACCTCTTGCGGCAAATTGCAACCTGCGCAGCTTCTTTACAGCTGTAAAACCCGCCGCAGGTACGCAAGGCTCTCCGTCAGGGCCGCGTCGTCCCCCGCCTGGGAGGCATAGGGCTCCAGCATCACCGTGCCGTCATAGCCCTGGGCCCGCAGCTGCCCGATCAGCCGCGGCCAGTCCAGCACGCCCTGCCCCGGCAGCCGCCATGCGCCATCCTCCGTCCAGTCCAGGGCGTGGATGTGCGCCACCCTGTCCCCCATGGCTTCCAGCAGCCCGAAGGGATCCGTCCCCGACCTTTTCGCCTGCTTCACGTCCAGCACGAAGCGGATGTCCGGCGCCAGCGCAATCAGGCTGCGCGCATCCTCCGGACGCCGCAGGGCGCACCAGGACACGTTCTCCCACAGCACCTCCAGCCCCCGGGACGCCGCGATCTCCTGCATGCGGCCCCATACCCGCGGCAGGGCGTGAATCCGATCCGGCGTCAGGGGCGCATGCACCCCCGCCGGGCCGTGGAACACATAGTACCTGGCGCCCATGGCCTGTCCCGCGTCGCACACGCCCGTGAACTGGCTAAACGCGTCCTCCACCTGCCGGGGCGAGCGGCCGAACAGATCCCACTCGAACTGGTTCCCCTTGGCGTGCACCGACACGCAGTTCAGTCCCCCCAGCATCTCCCGCACCAGACGCCCGAAGGCCGCCGTATACTCGCTGCCCGTCTGCAGGAAAATCTCGCAGCAGTCGATGGGAAACCGCGTCAGATACGCAGCGGTTTCCTCCGTTTCCATCCGGCCGTAGAAGGCCGCGCCGCTCATGCCAAGGTTCATGATGCACCTCCCGGTCTGTTCAGCTCGTCCAGCGTCAGGGCGAAGGACGGCACGAATTCCGCCATGAAGTCCCGCACCTCCGGCAGGTTCATTGCCTCCAGCGACGCGCGGATGTTCTCCCCCGCCGCGTCGAACTCGTGGTTCCCCGCCCGCTGCTCCTCCACGCACTTGACGTACGCGCTGATTTTATCCGCGGCCTTCACCAGCTGCCAGGCCTCGTCCTCCTCCGGGCGCAGGTAGGGCGCGAAGGATGGCTGCATGCTTTCCGGCAGCATGGCGGTCAGACGCTCCGCCGCCATGTCCTCCAGGGCCCTGTAGGCCCCCCGCAGCGCGTCCGAATGATACTTGACCGGGGTGGGCATATCCCCGGTGATAACCTCCGTGGCGTCATGGTACACCGCCAGGGCCAGCACATGCTCCGGCTCCACCGCCCGGTGGTAGCGGTCCCGCGCCAGCACCGCCAGCCCGTGGGCGAGCATGGCCACCTGCAGGGAATGCTCCGCGTCATTCTCCGGCAGGGCGCTGCGCATCAGCCCCCAGCGGCGGATGTGCCGCAGCCTGGCCATGTATGCGAAAAAATGATGCATAGGCTTCCTCCTTCATCCTTCCCTATCATACACGAAAAAGCGCCGCGATGCGACCCCTTTTGAAGAAAAGACGAAAATTCATTGACAATGCCTGCCTGTGTGTTATAATATTCCATGACAATCGCATCCACCGCTGGGGGGGCGGCCTTGACGGCTGCTGAGAGGACGAGCGCGTCCGACCCTTGGAACCTGTGTAGATCATCCTACCGTAGGGAAGCGGAGCATCCGTCCGGCCATGCCGGATGGGTCTGGTCGTCTGTGGACGGCCTGCTGCCTTCCCGCGTCTGACGATGCGGGTTTTTTCATGCGAATTTTCCATGGATGCGGGAAAGTGAGGTACCCCTATGCTGTTTGTTACCCGTGCGCTGGCGGAGGAAGCCGCCGAGGAGGTCGTGGAGGTCGTGGAGGAGGCCGCCGAGGAGAGCGTCTCCTGGCTGAGCCAGGCCTTCGGCAAGTTTGCGGAGTTCCCGGTGTGGGGCTGGCTGCTGGTGGCCGTGCTGCTTATCGGCGGCGTGATCGCCTGGCGGATGATCCGCGGCACGCGGAAGACCGTCTGGACCACGAAGATGCTGGCCCTGGGCGCCATCTGCCTGGCGCTGACCTGCGTGCTGAGCATGATCAAGCTCTTCCGCATGCCCAACGGCGGCTCCGTCACCCCGGCCAGCATGCTGCCGCTGATGCTCTTCGCCTATGTGTACGGCGTGGGCCCGGGCCTGGCGTTGGGCGCCATCTACGGTATGCTGGACTTCGCCCTGGGCGGCTGGTTCCTGTCCGTGCCCCAGTTCCTGATGGACTACCCGGTGGCCTTCGCCATGTGCGGCCTGGCGGGTCTGTTCCGCAAGAGCAGCAACGTTCGCCTGGGCCTGTCCCTGGGCGTGGTGGTGGGCTCCCTGGGCCGCTACGTCGCGGCGGTGGCGGCGGGCGTCCTGTTCTGGTCCGACCTGACCGAGGGCCTGGCCCCCGCCATGATCTACTCCCTTGGCTACAACGGCACCTACATGGCCGTGGAGTGCGTGATCTGCGTGGTCATCAGCATCCTGATGGGCGAGCGCCTGGTCAGGGAGCTGAAGAAGGTCGCCTGATTCCCCTTCCCGTCCCACCCATCCCCGGAGACCCGCCGTCCCCGGGGATTTTCCGTTTTTGGCAGGGAAAGCCCTTCCCTGCGGCGAATTTCATCCCTAACTGTGCTGAAAGGAGCCATCGCTGACCATGCTGGAATGCTGCACCCTGGGGACCGGCGGAGCCCTTCCCCTGCCCGACCGCGCCCTGGCCAGCCTGTACGTGCGCACAGGCGGGCATTCGCTGCTGATCGACTGCGGCGAGGGCACGCAGGTGGGCATCCGCCGCCTGGGCTGGGGCTTCCGCTGCCTGGAGGGGCTGCTGATCACCCACTATCACGGCGATCACTGCGGCGGACTGCCCGGGCTGCTTTTGTCCATCGACAAGTCCGGCCGGCAGGAGCCCTTCCATATCTACGGCCCGGCGGGGCTGAAACGGATCGTGGAGGGCCTGCGGGTGATCGCCCCTGCGCTGGGCTTCCCGGTGACGCTGCACGAGCTGACCCCCGGCGAGACCTTCCGCCTGATCGGCCTGGAGATCGCCTGCTTCCCGCTGGATCACGGCATTCCCTGCCTGGGCTACCGGCTGCACCTGCCCCGGCAGGCCGCCTTCGATCCCGCCAGGGCCCGGGCGCTGAACGTCCCCCTGCCCATGTGGAAAACCCTCCAGCAGGGCAGGGCCGTCACCGTGGATGGCCGCACCATCCGCCCCGAGGAGGTCACCGGCGCGCCCCGGCAGGGCGTCACCCTGCTCTATGCCACGGACACCCGGCCCGTTCCGGCCATCGCGGCCATGGGCCGGGAGGCGGATCTGATGGTGCTGGAGGGCATGTACGGGGACGACGCCAAGCTCCCCCAGGCCCTGCGCAACCATCACATGATCTTCCACGAGGCGGCGGAGCTGGCCCGCGCGGCTCAGCCCAGGCAGCTGGTTCTGACCCACTTCAGCAACTGCATCGATGATCCGGCGGAATACCTGCCCCTGGCCCAGGCGATCTTCCCGCAGACCCTCTGCGCCGCCGACGGCCAGTGCTTCACCCTGCGCTTTCCCGCCGCCAAGGCATGACGCGCCGCGCCCTCTGCCACCAAAGAAGGAGGAATCTCCCATGAAATCCTTTGAGATCCGCGACAAGGGCTTTTTCCTGGACGGCCAGCCCTTCCAGGTGATTTCCGGCTCCATCCACTACTTCCGCGTGCCCCGCGAATACTGGCGCGACCGGCTGCTGAAGCTCCGCGCCCTGGGCATGAACACCGTGGAAACCTACATCGCCTGGAACTTCCACGAGCCCCGCAAGGGCGAATTCGACTTCACCGGCATGCACGACGTGGAGGGCTTCGTGCGCATGGCCCAGGATCTGGGGCTGTATGTGATCCTGCGGCCCTCGCCCTACATCTGCGCCGAGTGGGAGTTTGGCGGCCTGCCCGCCTGGCTGCTGAAGGAGGACGGCATCCGCCTGCGCTGCAGCGATGAACGCTACCTGCGCCACGTCTTGGACTACTACGACGAGCTGATGCCCCGCCTGGTACCCCTGCAGATCACCCACGGCGGGCCGGTCATCATGATGCAGGTGGAGAACGAGTACGGCTCCTACGGCGACGACAAGGCCTACCTGGCCGCCCTGCGGGACGGCATGATCGCCCGGGGCATCGACGTGCCCCTGGTCACCTCCGACGGCCCCACCCCCGACATGATGGCCTGCGGTCAGGTGGACGGCGTGTTCCAGACGGGGAACTTCGGCTCCCGCACGGCGCAGCAGTTCGCCTTCATGGCGGAGCGGGGCATTCATCCGCAGATGTGCATGGAGTTCTGGTGCGGCTGGTTCGACCACTGGGGCAACGGCGGACACTCCACCACCCCGGCGGAGGTCAGCGCGAAGGACTTCGCCAAGGCCCTCGAGCTGGGCCACGTGAACGTGTACATGTTCCACGGCGGCACCAACTTCGGCCTGATGAACGGCGCGAACTACTACGACTGCCTGACCCCCGACGTGACCTCCTACGACTACGACGCGCTGCTCACCGAGGACGGCCGCGTCACCGAGAAGTACCGTCAGTTCCGGCAGGCGGTGGAAGATGCCACCGGCCGCAAAGCCCCGGAGACGGACATTCCCGATATCCCCCGCCGCGCCTACGGCGAGGCCCGGCCCGTGGCCTCCGCGCCGCTGATGCCCCTGCTGGCCGGCCTTCCCGCCACCCGCGGCGTGACCCCCGTGAGCATGGAACGCCTGGGCCAGAGCTACGGCTACACCCTCTACCGCACCACCCTGGTCAACGAGCGCGAGCTGCGCAAGCTGCAGCTGACCTGTGCCAACGACCGGGCGGTGATCCTGCTGGACGGGCAGATCATCGCCACCCTCTACGACCGGGAGCTGCTGGAGGCCCATACCTTCGAGCCGCCGCTGCCCGTGCGTCCCGGCGCGGTGCTGGAGATCCTCATGGAGAACATGGGCCGCGTGAACTACAGCTTCAAGCTGGAGCAGCAGCGCAAGGGCATTGACGGCGCGGTGGTCATCAACGATCATCAGCGGTTCGGCTGGGATATGGTCTGCCTGGACGAGGACGCCATGCGCGCCCTGGCCCCCGAGGGCTCCGCGCCCGACGGCGTGCCCGCGGTGCATCAGCTGGCCTTCGACGTGGACGAGAAGGCCGACACCTTCCTGGAGCTGCCCGGCTGGGGCAAGGGCACGGTGCTGCTGAACGGCTTCACCCTGGGGCGCTTCTGGGAGATCGGCCCGCAAAAGCGCCTGTACATCCCCGCGCCGCTGCTGCGCGAGGGCGAAAACCTGCTGACCATCATCGAGACCGAGGGCCGCAGCGGCCAGGCGATCCTGCGGGACGAACCCGACCTGGGCTGAGCATCCGCGCTGCCGGAGGGGCCCCGAACCCCTCCGACCCGCCCCGGCCTTTCCGCTGAAAAAGTGAACATTTTTCCCGCCTGATGTTGCATTCTTCGGGAACGCATGCTATAATAGGACGGTTGTTGTTATATATGCCTGCGATTGGGCAGGTGTTTCTACAAACTGCCGTAAATAGTTGACTATAGCAACGCCGCCATCGGATGGGCGGACGCGGTATATCTGTGCAGACAGAGGCTGATCCGGCGGCAGAGACGGATCAGTCTTTTCATTTGGCATATGTAAGGAGGTACTTCATTCCATGACCTACGACGTAATCATTATCGGCGCAGGCCCCGGCGGTATTTTCGCCGCCTATCAGCTGATGCTCAGGCGGCCTGACCTGAAGGTGGCCGTGTATGAAGCCGGCAATCCCCTGGACCGCCGTCACTGCCCCATCGACGGCAAGAAGGTCAAGAGCTGCATCCGCTGCAAGACCTGCGCGATCATGAACGGCTTCGGCGGCGCGGGCGCGTTCTCCGACGGCAAGTACAACATCACCAACGACTTCGGCGGCACGCTGTACGAGTACATCGGCCGGGAGAAGGCCCTTGAGCTGATGCACTACGTGGACGACATCAACGTCTCCCACGGCGGACAGAACACCGCCATGTATTCCACCGCCGGCACCAGCCTCAAGAAGCTGTGCATGCAGAACAAGCTGACCTTGCTGGACGCCTCCGTGCGCCATCTGGGCACGGACATCAACTATGTGGTGCTGGGCAACCTGTACGCGGAAATGAAGGATCACATCGACTTCCACTTCATGACCCCCGTGCATCAGGTGCTCAAGACCGCCAGCGGCTACCAGGTGGTGTGCGAGGATCACACGGCGGATTGCCGGGCGTGCATCGTGTCGGTGGGCCGCAGCGGCAGCAAGTGGATGGAGACCGTCTGCCAGGAGCTGGCCATCCCCACCAAGTCCAACCGGGTGGATATCGGCGTGCGCGTGGAGCTGCCCGCGGTGATCTTCTCCCACATCACCGATGAATTGTACGAGAGCAAGATCGTCTACCGCACCGAAAAGTTCGAGGACAGCGTGCGCACCTTCTGCATGAATCCCCGGGGCATCGTGGTCAACGAGAACACCAACGGCATCGTCACCGTCAACGGCCACAGCTTTGAGGATGAGAGCCGCAAGACCGAAAACACCAACTTCGCCCTGCTGGTGAGCAAGCACTTCTCCGAGCCCTTCAAGGACT
>JBJEYH010000116.1:2199-6619 GCA_051886675.1 Aristaeellaceae bacterium | reverse complement strand
AGGTGAAGGACACCTACATGGCCCGCACCAAGACCCGCTGCACCGGCTGCAAGTATTGCCAGCCCTGCCCGCGGGGCGTGCGGATTCCGTCGATCTTCCAGGGGTACGACGTGTCCCTCCTGCGGGACGGCGGCAGCTTCAAAAAGGGCTACGCCAACCTGGTCCAGGAGCAGGCCGACGCCTCCCGGTGCATCGCCTGCCGCAAGTGCGAGCGTGCCTGCCCGCAGCATCTGCCCATTGTGCAGTACCTCCAGGAAATCCGCGCCGTCTGCGAATAACCCCCCCAGAGAACGCGGCAGCGGAAAAGAGTCAAGGGGCGATGCCCCAGGCGGGTTCGGGCGGCAGCCCGGGCCTGACAGCAAAGACAACCCCAAAAGGGAACAGCGAAAACGCGGGCTTCCGAGCAGGCGACGCAGTTCGCCCGCGATGGAAACGGCAGATTCCGCGAATCCCAAAGGAAATCGACCTTCCCTCCGCCGCCCCGCGGGGACGCCCCTTCCCCGCGAAGCCCCTGCCCCCCATAAAAAAGGAAACACCCTGCATGCAATATCGCGTGCAGGGTGTTTTTGTCATGATCTTCGGGTGGTGCTGTAGATGTTCGTCTGGGTCTGCGGGGTGAGCACGGAGTGGGACAGGCTGCGGTTCTTGGTGACGTTGAGCACCAGCGCCACGCCGCCCATGTTGGTCACCATGTTGGAGCCGCCGTAGGACAGGAAGGGCAGGGGTATGCCTGTGATGGGCATTAACCCCAGCGTCATGCCTATGTTCTCGAAGACATGGAACAGCAGCATGCCCATCACCCCGATGATCACCAGCATGCCGAACTTGTCGCGGGTGTAGCGGGCCAGGTAGAGCATCCGCAGCAGAATCAGCAGATAGCCCAGGAGAATCAGGCTGCAGCCCACAAAGCCCCAGGCCTCGCCAATGGTGGAGAAGATGAAGTCCGTCCAGTCCGCGGGCACGTAGTTCAGCTGGGACAGCGCGCCGTCCACAAACATGCCGATGCCCCACAGCCCGCCCGAGCCGATGGCCATCTTGCTCTGGGACTGCTGATAGGCGTCGTCCAGAGGGGACAGCTCGGGGTTGAGGAAGGCCAGAATGCGGGCCAGGCGGTAGTCGTCGGAGCCGGAGGCCACCATGAAGCCGTACAGCGCCAGAACCGCCAGGATCGCGGCGGCGGCAAGGCCGAACAGCAGCTTCATATCCACGTTGGAGAAGTACAGCATCACGGCGAACAGGAACACAATCACCATCATGGAGCCCGTTTCGCCCGAGAGCAGGATGATCAGGCAGGGAACGCCCAGCAGCAGCATGATGTGGAAGAATTCCTTCACCGTGCTCATGGGCCGGTCGTAGCGGGAGAGGGTCTTGGCCATCATCAGAATCATGGCCAGCTTGGCGAACTCCGAAGGCTGAATGGTGAAGCCCCAGATAATGTCCAGCCAGGCCTTCACGCCCTCGGCACGGTTGAAAATCCACACCACGAAGATCAGGATCGTGCTGCCGTAGTAAATCAGCTCCGTCCGGCGGCGCAGCATGTCATAGGGAATGTTGATGATCACCGCCACCACGAAGGGCGCCAGAAACAGGAAGATGCACTGGCGCACCGCAGAAGAGGATTCTACAATATGGTTCAGCAGCGGCGCGTCAGAGCTGGAGGTGGTGGAATAGGTGGCCACGGACACCGCCAGCACGCCGAAGATGGACATGGCGAAAACCAGAATCAGCAGCGTTTTGTCGATATGCGCCCGGGAACGTCTGTTTTCAGCGATCAAGTCGTTTAACCTCCTTCAGACGGCGGTGCGTCAGGCGGCGGTACCAGGGCAGCGGCTTCACGCCGTAGGCGGGGAAGGGGATGCTTCCGCCCGCCATGCGCCGGGCAATGCGGCTCAGGGCCCGCTGGCCTTCGCAGTCCGCGTCCATGAGGGACATATGGGTAATCAGCGTTCTGTAAATCACCGGATCCTCCGGGATTTCGCCCAGCAGGGGCAGGTCGAGGGTCTGTGCCACCACCTCGGCGGAATACATTTCGCCCCCGCGGATCAGCTCCGGATTCAGCCGGTTCACAATCAACTGCGGGCGGGGCAGATGCTTGCCGTCCAGGGTGAACACCGCCCGCTCGGCATTGCGGATGCACACGTCGTCCGGCGTGCAGAGGATCACCGTCTCCTCCACGTCGGCCGAGAGCAGCCCCCGCAGACCCCGCTCAATGCCCGCGGGGCCGTCGATCAGCACATGGTCGTTGGTGCGCTTCAGCTCCGCGATGATGCGGCGGAAGGCCTTGGGGTCCAGTTCCTTGGCCCGGGCAAACTGGGCGGCGGGCAGCAGGGTCAGCTTCGGCTCGCCGGGCGGGCTGATCAGCGCCTGCTGCAATCGGCAGTCCTTGTTGCATACGTCCACCAGATCGTAGACAATGCGGTTTTCCAGCCCCAGCAGCGCATCCTGGTCACGCAGGCCGATGTCCGCATCCACGATGCAGGTCTTCAGCCCCTGCCGGGCCAGCCCCACCGCCAGCGCGGATACCACGGTGCTCTTGCCCACGCCGCCCTTGCCGGACGCAATCAGCCATGCCTTGCCCATACGATACGCTCCATTTCATCAAAACAAGTCAGCCCGTTTCCCGGTATTCTCACGCGCGGGCTGCAGGCCCGAAGGCGCGCGACCGACAGGCAGTCCGCCCGTCTCCAGCCCGCCTCACGCGCGGGCTGCATGGCCGAAGGCGCGCAACCCAATCGCGGAATGGGATGCTCAAGGGGCGATGCCCCTTGAGCGGGAGTCCAGAGGGCAGCGCCCTCCGGTTACGGGGCGAGGGAGTTGCCGGAGGGCAGATCGTAATCCACCGTCCGCAGGGTCTCCTGATCCAGGTACCATTCAATGAAGTCGCGGGCCGCCTGGGAAGCTTCGCCGCCGGAGTAGCCGTTGGGGATAAAGCTGACCACGGCGATCTCCGGGTTGTCATAGGGGGCGAAGGCAACGAACCACGCGTTGTTTTCCAGGTCGATGTCCGTGGTCTGCGCCGTGCCTGTTTTCGCGGCGAGAACCTCCGTGGCGTCATACTTCCAGTTCTTGAAGTACTTGCTCGCTGTACCGGACTCGTCCACAACGCCTTGCATGCCCTGACGGATCAGATCCATGTAGTTGTTGGGATCCTCCAGCTGATTGATCAGCTGCGGCTCGCGCTGGCTGAGGATTTCGCCCTCGGGGGAGATGATGGAATCCACCAGCGACACATTGTAGACATAGCCGCCGTTGGCCACCGCGCACACGTAGCGCGCAACGGCGATGGGCGTCACCACCGTCACCGACTGGCCGATGGCTGTCAGAATGGTCTGGCCGCCGCCCCACTTGATGTCGTTCATGTAGTTGTAGGTGTCGCCGATGACCGACTGCAGGTACACCATTTCCTTGGTCATGTTCAATTCTTCCATCAGGATGGTGCGCATGTTGTCCAGCCATTCGGACTCGTTGTAATTCACGGCCATGTCCATCAGCCGCTTGGCGCACACGGACAAACGCTCGTCGTCGTACTCGATGTTGCGGGATTCGCCGCAGGTGCGCAGATGCTTCTTGATGGCGTTGAACACGATGATGGGCATGGAGGTGTCCTGGCTGGCCTCGTTCATGGCCTTGGTGGGATCGTACAGGGTATTCTGGCTGCCCACCACGGAGCGAACCTCGCCGGGCAGGTCGATGCCCGTGCGGGAGGTCAGGCCGAACAGGGAGGCGTAGCGGTAGAGCCGCTCCTCACCCAGACGGCTGCCCAGCTCGTAGAAGAAGTAGTTGCAGGAGTGGGACAGACCGTCCACGATGGTCTGGTTGGCGTGCTTCCACAGGTAGTTGGAGCTGATCCAGCACTTGGGGGCGGTGTTCAGGTCGTTGTTGTACTTGGTGTAGTAGCCGCCGTCGGAGATGCGCTCCGTGGGCTTGAGCTCGCCCTCCGCCAGCGCGCCGAAGCCGGTGACCATCTTGAAAATGGAGCCGGGGGTGCCGCGGGCGTGGATGCCATAGTTCAGCAGGAGGTTGCGCTCGTCCGACAGGATGGCGACGGCCTCCTCGCCGGCGGCCACCAGGGCGTTCAGGTCATAGGTGGGGTAGTTGGCCATGGCCAGCACCCGGTCCTCCATGTCCAGCACGATCAGACAGCCATGCTCGGCCAGCTTCATGGGATACTTCTCCCAGTCGCGGGTGGCGATTTCAGCCTTGTTGGCCTCAAGCCAGTCGTCGCTGACCATGAGCTTCTCCTGGGAGGTGCGCACGGCGTTGACGTTGTTGGCGATGGCGCGCTCCGCCTGCTGCTGATAGCTGGCCTTCAGGGTGAGCTTGACGTTGTTGCCGTCCTGGGGCTCGGTGTAGCTCAGCTCGCGCACAACCTTGGACCAGTTGTCGCGCTCCACCACGCGGGAGCCCTGGCGCAGGGAGG
>JBJEYH010000116.1:0-2099 GCA_051886675.1 Aristaeellaceae bacterium | reverse complement strand
GTCAGCCAGTCCTCCATGGAGGACTCGATGCCGTCGCGGCCGATGGTGTCGTTGTAGGAATAGCCCTTGGCGGACAGGGTGGTCCACATGCTCTGGCTGGGAATCTTGCCGATGTAGCCGATAACCTGACTGGCCAGGGTCTGCTTGGGATAGACGCGCTTGGTGCCCACGGAGATCTCCATGCCCGGCAGGGTCATGGAGCGGGTCTCCACCTCGATGACCGTCTCGTAGGTCACGTCCTCGGCGATGGAGATGGGCTGGGAGTTGAACACGTTCATCTGCATCTCGGAGTAGACGGCCATGACCTTGAGCATGGTCTCCTCGTCGAGGATGTAGTCGTCCTGATAATTGGCGCCCTTGTCGCCGGCATCCGCGATGCGCTGATCCTTCTCCTCCTGGGAGTTGACGATGTGGTAGCGCTTCTTCAGCTGTTCGATGCAGGAGGCAGCGTCCGGGTAGTTCTTCAGGCTGGTGAGGTAGTTGTTGGAGCGCCACTGATCCTCGCGCTTCTGCAGGACGCTGTCGCTCACGCCCGTGCCGAAGGCGAACTGCCACTCGCCGGTTTCCTCGTTGCGCTCGATGACATAGCTGAAGGCCAGCTTGCCGCCGTTGCGCTCGATAATCTCCAGGGTGTTGATGATGGAATTGGTGTAGGTGAGGTAGTCGCTGTTGCTGCTCTCGCTGGCGTCCTTGTAGAAGGTGACGTTGTAGATCAGCTCGTCCTGGGCCAGGATCACGGAGTCCGCGTCGATAATGTTGCCGCGCTTGCCCCGGAGGACAATGGTCTTGGTGCGGCCTCGTTCGGAGGCCTCGGAATAAGTCTCGCTCTGGCGCAGCTGCAGGTTCACCAGGCCGCTGAGCAGGTACAGGAACATGGCGAAAAGTATCAGCACAAAGGCGAAAAACCGCCATTTCATCCCCGTTTTCAGGTTGCTCAAGGGGTACCTCCTCTCTGCATCAAGGTTGACAGGTTACGCATCAATAACGAACGACGGGTCTTTTTTCCTGCACGGGCTTGCGGAAGCCCAGGAAACGGCGCACCGGCAGCATCAGCACCACGGTCAGGAGCACCGTCAGCAGGATGTTGGTCAGGGAACGCATGTAGTGCGTCTGCGTCAGCACCGTGCCGCCCAGATAAATGTAGATTAGGTTGACGACCTCATAGATCAGCACGTTCATGCCCGCGCACAGGGGGGTGCGGATGTAGGGATTGGCGTTCTGCCCGGGCGCGCCGCGGACGGCGTCCACCAGGCTGCTCAGGCGGGCCCGCAGGTCGTGCTTGCGCACCGCGGCCCGGCCGATGCTGCGCTCCTCCTCCAGCTTCTTGTCGCTCTTGTCGGCAAAGAAGATGCTGCAGAACAGCGCGTCCAGCGGATAGAGCAGCAGGTTCAGCATCGACAGGGAGGCCAGCATGGTTTCCATCACAATGCCGTAGAAGCCGCCCACCCACAGGGCCCGCAGCCGGCCGTAGCCCACCGTCAGGATGGCGACGACGGCAAAGAGCAGGCTGGGCGTGACGCTGTTGACGGAAAAGTAGGGCATGACGCACACCTGGAACAGATACCCCAGCAGCACCACCAGGAAGAACTTCAACTGCCCCTTGGCAGCCTGCCACAGTGCGGACAGCTTCCTCACGGTGCATCCTCCTCATAGGTCAGGTCGCCGGGATTGATGGTGATGTAGGGTGTGGGTGTCGGGGTAGGCGTCGGGGTGGGGGAAGGCGTGGGCTCGCCGCCAACGACGTTGTACTCATACACCGGGCCGGAAATGGTGGTGATGGGGGTCGGCGTGGGCGAGGGCGTGGGGGTGGGGGTCAGCTCCGGCGTGGGGGAGGGAGTAGGCTCCTCGGTAGGGGCGGGGGTTTCGCCGAAGCGGGTGGTGGAGCCGATGCGCAGCGTGGGCATGGGACGGGCTGTGGCCAGGGGCACAAACTCGCTGTAGCTGCTGGTGCTGCTGCGGCCCTGCACCGCCTCCGCCGTGGGCTGGTAGCGCAGGACGATCACGTACTCCAGATGCTCGAAGTCCACGCTGGGCTCCACGACGATGTACTGCTTGTTGGCCTCCATGCCGCGGGTGGATTCGCGCACCGTGCCGATGGG
>JBJEYH010000115.1:0-29062 GCA_051886675.1 Aristaeellaceae bacterium | reverse complement strand
CCACCCCCGGCGGCACCGTGAAGAAGGGCGATGTGGTCAAGGCCGTGATCGTCCGGATGCGCAAGAACAAGCGCCGCCCCGACGGCAGCTACATCAAGTTTGACGACAACGCCGCCGTCATCATCAACGATGCGAAGATGCCCCGCGGCACCCGCATCTTTGGACCCGTTGCCCGTGAGCTGCGTGAGAAGGACTTCATGAAGATCGTCTCCCTGGCTCCCGAAGTGCTGTAAGGAGGTTGTGACGATATGCATGTGAAGTCCAACGATCAGGTCGTTGTCATCTCCGGCAAGGACAAGGGCAAGAAGGGCAAGATCACCGCTGCCTTCCCCAAGACTGGCCGCGTGACCGTCGAGGGCGTCAACCTGGTCACCAAGCACCAGAAGGCCCGCAATGCCATGCAGCCCGGCGGCATCATCAAGAAGGAGCTGCCCATCGACGCCAGCAACGTGATGCTGGTCTGCCCCAAGTGCGGCAAGGCTACCCGCGTCGCCCACAAGGTGACCACCGTCACCCTGGACAACGGCAAGCAGGACCGCAAGATGATCCGCGTGTGCAAGAAGTGCAACGCCGACATTGACTGAGAAGGAGGAAGAGTCTGATGGCTACCCGTATCAAGGAAAAGTATCTGGCCGAGGCTGTTCCTGCCCTGCAGCAGAAGTTCGGCTACAAGAACGTGATGCAGATCCCCCGTCTGGAGAAGATCGTCATCAACATGGGCCTGGGCGACTGCAAGGACAACGCCAAGGCGCTGGAGATGGCCGTGAATGAACTCACCGCCATCGCCGGTCAGAAGCCCCAGGTCACCAAGGCCAAGAAGTCCATCGCCAACTTCAAGCTGCGCGAGGGCCAGAACGTCGGCGCGAAGGTCACCCTGCGCGGCGCGCGTATGGAAGAGTTCATGGACAAGCTGGTCAACATCGCCCTGCCCCGCGTCCGCGACTTCCGCGGCGTGTCCGACAAGGCCTTTGACGGCCGCGGCAACTACGCTCTGGGCATCCGTGAGCAGCTGCTCTTCCCCGAAATCGAGTATGACAAGGTGGAGAAGATCCGCGGTATGGAAATGATCTTCGTCACCACCGCTCAGACCGATGAGGAGTGCAAGGAGCTGCTCCGTCTGCTGGGCATGCCCTTCGCTCAGGCGTAATAAGGAGGAGAACACAAAATGGCTAAGACGAGTATGAAGCTCAAGCAGGCGAGGACGCCCAAGTTCTCCACCCGCGCTTACACCCGCTGCCGTCTGTGCGGCCGTCCCCACTCTGTCCTGCGCAAGTACGGCGTGTGCCGTATCTGCTTCCGCGAGCTGGCCTACAAGGGCCAGATCCCGGGCGTCCGCAAGGCCAGCTGGTAATCGGGGAGAGAAACGGAAGGAGGTACTAACATGGTTGTGAATGATCCTATCGCCGATATGCTCACCCGCATCCGCAACGCCCAGATCGCCAAGCACGATGCTGTGACGATGCCTGCCAGCAACACCAAGAAGGCCATCGCCAAGATCCTTCTGGCGGAGGGCTATGTGAAGGCTGTGGACTACATCGATGACGGCCTGCAGGGTTCCATCAAGATCACCCTGAAGTACATGGGCGGCAAGACCCCCGTCATCGCGGGCCTGAAGCGCATCAGCAAGCCCGGTCTGCGCGTGTACGCCCGGTGTGAGGAGCTGCCCAAGGTTCTGGGCGGCCTGGGCATTGCCATCATCAGCACCAGCAAGGGCCTGATGACCGACAAGGAAGCCCGCAAGAACGCCGTGGGCGGCGAAGTGCTGGCCTACATCTGGTAATAACCGACACGTCAATGGAGGTGTGAGTAATGTCTCGTATCGGAAGACTTCCGATTACTGTCCCCGCGGGCGTGACGGTTACGATTGACAGCGACAACCTGGTGACGGTCAAGGGCCCCAAGGGCACCCTGTCCCAGCAGGTTAATCCCGCCATCACCGTCAAGCAGGAAGGCAACGTCCTGACCCTTGAGCGCCCCACCGATAGCAAGCCCCACAAGGCCATGCACGGCCTGTATCGCGCCCTGGTGCACAACATGGTTGTCGGCGTGACCGACGGCTTCTCCAAGACCCTGGAGATGGTCGGCACCGGCTACAACGCCAAGGCCGAGGGCGGCAAGAAGCTGAACATCAAGATCGGCTTCTCCCATCCCGTCGTTATCGAGGCCCCCGAAAACATCACCTTCGAGACGCCCAAGGACACCGTGATCGTTGTCAAGGGCATCGACAAGCAGCAGGTGGGCAACCTTGCGGCCGATATCCGCGCCATCCGCAAGCCTGAACCCTATCTGGGCAAGGGCATCAAGTATGCCGATGAGCACATCCGCCGTAAGGAAGGCAAGACCGGTAAGAAGTAAGAGAGGGAGTGACTGCAAATGTTCAAGAAGCGTGACCGTAACGAGCTGCGTGAGATTCGTCATGCTCGCGTCCGCAAGAAGATCAGCGGCACCCCTGACATGCCGCGTCTGTCCGTGTACCGCAGCCTGAAGCACATCCAGGTTCAGGTGATCGACGATGTCGCCGGGAAGACCCTGTGCGCCGCTTCCACCCTGGAGAAGGGCATTCAGGATCAGCTCAACGAGCTGGACAAGAAGGGCGCCGCCAAGCTGGTTGGCAAGCTCGTGGCCGAGCGTGCCCTCGAGGCCGGCATCAAGACCGTGGTGTTCGACCGCGGCGGCTATGTGTACACTGGCCGCGTGGCGGAGGTTGCTGCGGGCGCCCGTGAAGCCGGACTGGATTTCTAAGAAGGAGGGACACACGCAATGCAACGCTACGAACAGGTCAGCGAATTCAAGGAGCGGCTGGTTGCTGTCAACCGCGTGTCCAAGACCGTCAAGGGCGGCCGCAACATGCGGTTCTCCGCTCTGGTCGTCGTTGGCGATGAGAACGGCCGCGTCGGCGCCGGCATGGGCAAGGCTGCCGAGATCCCCGAGGCCATCCGCAAGGCCAACGAGGATGCCAAGAAGCATCTGGTGAACGTGCCCCTGAACGGCACCACCATTCCCCATGACATCACGGGCTACTATTCCACCGCCAAGGTGGTGCTGCTGCCCGCCCCCGAAGGTACCGGCGTGATCGCCGGCGGCGCGGCCCGTGCCGTGCTGGAGCTGGCCGGTGTGCGCGATATCCGCACCAAGTCCTTCGGCACCAACAACCCCATCAACATGGTCAAGGCCACCCTGGAGGCCCTCAAGCTGCTGCGCAGCGCCGAGGAAGTCGCCAAGATGCGCGGCAAGACCGTGGAAGAGCTGCTGGGTTAAGGGAGGAGCGAGAACATGAGCCTGAAAGTTACGCTGGTGAAGTCCCCCATCGCTTCCCTGCCCAAGCACAAGGCGACCGTGGCGGCCCTGGGCCTGAAGAAGGTCGGCCAGACGGTCATCAAGCCCGACAACGCCGCCATCCGCGGCCAGATCTTCGCCGTGAAGCACATGGTGAAGGTTGAAGAAGTTAACGAGTAAAGGAGGGAATCCCAATGAAACTGCATGAATTGCAGCCTGCTGTCGGCTCCACCACCGCTCCCAAGCGCGTGGGCCGTGGCGTCGGCTCCGGTCTGGGCAAGACCTCCGGCAAGGGCCACAAGGGTGCCAAGGCTCGCAGCGGCGGCGGTAAGCGCCCCGGCTTCGAGGGCGGCCAGATGCCCCTGTATCGTCGCGTTCCCAAGCGCGGCTTCAACAACATCTTTGGCACGGAGTATGCGGCGGTGAACGTCGAGCGCCTGGAAGTCTTCAATGATGGCGACGTGGTCACCGTGGATGAGCTGCTGGCCAAGAAGATCATCCGCAAGCCCATGGATGGCGTGAAGATCATGGGCAACGGTGAGCTGACCAAGAAGCTGACCGTGAAGGCTGCGAAGTTCACTGCCTCCGCCAAGGAAAAGATCGAGGCTCTCGGCGGGAAAGCCGAGGTGATCTGAGATGGTTGAAAGCCTTCGGAAGATGTGGAAGATCCCCGACCTGCGCAAGAAGCTCATCTACACCTTTGTGATGCTGCTGATCTACCGTCTGGTCGGCGTGATTCCCGCCCCCGGCGTCGACGCTGCCCGCGTCATGAGCTCCTCCGGCAGCAACCTGCCGCTGCTGGAGCTGGTCAACATGATGACCGGTAACGCTTTCTCCCAGATGACCATCATGGCCATGGGCATCACCCCCTACATCAACGCCTCCATCATCATGCAGCTGCTGACCATCGCCATCCCGGCGCTGGAGCGCATGCAGAAGGATGAGGAGGGCGGCGGCCGCGAAAAGATCGCCCGCATCACCCGCTACGTCACCGTCGGCCTGGCCGCGGTGCAGGCCATCGGCCTGGTGGCGGGTCTGGGCTACATCAAGTCCGGCTGGCTGAACTACGTGCTGGTTGGCGTTTCCATGGCCGGCGGCTCTGCCCTGGCGATGTGGATCGGCGAGCGGATTACCGACAAGGGTATCGGCAACGGTATCTCCCTGCTGATCTTCGCCGGCATTATCTCCAACCTGTTCAACGGCATCACCTCCCTGTTCAGCACGGCGGTGAGCAATGGCACCACCTCTGCCTGGATCAACCTCCTGGCCATCCTGCTGACCTGCGTGGTCATGACGGTGATCGTCACCTTCGTGGATATGGGCGAGCGCCGCATCCCCCTGCAGATCGCCAAGCAGGTCAAGGGTCGCCGCGTGTACGGCGGCCAGAGCACCCACATGACCCTGAAGGTCGTGTCCGTGGGCGTGCTGCCGCTGATCTTCGCGTACTCCTTCCTGGCCTTCCCCGGCACGCTGATCCAGCTGATCGGCGGTACCACCAGCAAGGCCTACATCTGGTGGATGACCTACATGAACTCCAGCAGCCCCTGGTACATGCTGATCTCCGCGCTGCTGATCATGGCGTTCACCTTCTTCTACTCCTCCATCAGCTTTGACGCCAAGCGTCAGGCCGAGCAGCTGGTCATGCAGGGTGCGGTGATCCCTGGTCAGCGCGGCAAGAACATCCGCCAGTACCTGCAGAACACCGTCAACCGCCTGAACCTGTTCGCGGCGCTGTTCCTGGCTGTGCTGGCTGCTGTGCCTACCCTGCTGACCCGCAGCCTGAATGCGCAGGTGCCCTTCGCGGCGTCCTCCATTCTGATCGCTGTGAGCGTCGCGCTGGAGACCATCCGCACCATTCAGGGCGAGATGAGCATCCGCGGCATCGACATGGATATGGAAAAGGGCGGCTTCATGTAAGTTGCTGTGCGCCATGCATCGGTGACAGTTCTGCCGCCGGTGCATGGCACACGTTGTCATTCGGACTTGTCCGATTCTGAAAGGGGCAACAGAATGAATATCATCTTTCTGGGACCTCCCGGCGCCGGCAAGGGTACGCAGGCGCAGCGGGTGTGCAGCGCACTGAACATTCCGCAGATCTCCACCGGCGATATTCTCCGCCGGGCCATGAAGGAGCAGACCCCCACCGGCATCAAGGCCAAGGCCTACATCGACGCCGGTAAGCTGGTGCCTGACGAGGTCATCATCGACATCGTGAAGGACCGGCTGGCGCAGGCGGACTGCGCGGGCGGCTACATCCTGGACGGCTTCCCCCGCACGGTGCCTCAGGCCGAGGCGCTGGAGGGCATCGCCGCCATCGACGCGGTGATCGAGCTGGACGTGGCGGATGAGAAGCTGATCGAGCGGCTGTCCGGCCGCCGCGTGTGCCTGAAGTGCGGCGCGACCTACCACGTCTCCCGGCTGAACGGCGAGACCAGGTGCGCTGCCTGCGGCGACACGCTGATCCAGCGCGATGACGACAAGGCTGAGACTGTCCTGAACCGCCTGACCGTGTACCACAACCAGACCGCCCCGCTGGTGGACTTCTACCAGAAGCGCGGCCTGCTGAAGGTCATCGATGGCGCCCAGGATATGGACACGATTTTCGCGTCTATCATGGACATCGTCAGGGGTTAAATCATGATTAGTTTGAAAAATCCCGATCAAATCGGGAAAATGCGGGTCGCCGGCGCGCTTCTCTACGAGGTGCTCCAGAAGCTGCGCGAGGCTGTGAAGCCGGGCGTCAGCACCGCTGCCCTGGACGTTTACGCCGAGCAGCTGATCCGCAAGAACCACGCCATCCCGTCCTTCCTGCACTATGAGGGCTATCCGGCCACACTGTGCACCAGCGTGGATGATCAGGTGGTTCATGGCATTCCTTCCGAGAAGCAGATCCTGCGCGAGGGTCAAATCATCAGCATCGACTGCGGTCTGATCCTGGACGGCTGGCAGGCGGACAGCGCCTTCACCGTGGGTGTGGGCGAGATCTCCCCTGAGGCGCAGTCGCTGATCGAGATCACCGAGCAGTGCTTCTGGAAGGGCGTGCGGCAGGCCGTGGTGGGCAACCGGCTGGGCGACATCGGTCATGCGGTGCAGTCCTGGGCGGAGGATCACGGCTGCGGCGTCATCCGCGACCTGACCGGACACGGCATCGGACGCGAGATGCACGAGGATCCCGCCGTGTACAACTTTGGCGAGCCGGGGCATGGCCTGCGTCTGCGCAAGGGCATGACCATCGCCGTGGAGCCCATGATCTCCGCGGGCGACTGGCGCGTCAAGGTGGACGACGACGAGTGGTGCTACCGGACGCGCGACGGCAGCCTGTGCTCCCACTACGAGCACACCATCGCCATTACTGAGTCCGGCCTGCCCGAGATCCTGACCTATCCGGATTTCACCTGGGATGAGGAGGAAGAGTGATGGAGCGTCTGCCGTTTGAAACCGGCCGCGTGGTGCAGTCCCGTCAGGGCCGCGACGCGGGACGCTGCTTCGTGATCCTCCAGGTGGTGGACGACCAGTTTGTCCTCATGGCCGACGGCCTGACCCGCAAGCTGGACCACCTCAAGAAAAAGAAAGTCAAGCATCTGCACCCCAAGCCCCTGCGCATGGACGTGGCATCCCTGCTGGCTACCAACCAGCTCAAGGACAGCGACCTGCGCGCGTTCCTCAGGGAGCACGGGCTTGAAATCGACCAGCCGCTGTGCAAGGAGGGCTGAACATGTCCAAGAGCGACGTCATTGAAATGGAAGGCAAGGTCATCGAGGCCCTTCCGAACGCCATGTTCCAGGTGGAACTGCCCAACGGCCATCAGATCATGGCCCACATTTCCGGCAAGATGCGCATGAACTTCATCCGCATCTATCCCGGCGACAAGGTCACCATCGAGCTGTCCCCCTACGATCTGACCCGTGGCCGGATCACCTGGCGCAGCAAGAGCTGAGGAAGCAGGCTGAGCCTGTCCGTACCGCCGGCGGGCGGCAGAACTTTCCCTTGACGGATCGGGGGAAAGCGTGTAAAATAGACAGGCAGGGCTTGTCCCGATGAAGATTTTTCCGGGGTGCTTGAAGACGACTTCCGCGCCCTCTACCACGTACATCAACTGAGGAGGTACCAGAACATGAAGGTTCGTCCGTCCGTGAAGCCGATCTGCGAAAAGTGCAAGATCATCAAGCGCAAGGGCAAGGTCATGGTCATCTGCGAGAACCCCAAGCACAAGCAGAAGCAGGGCTGATGTCCTATACGAACTCCGGGATGCCCGGGGTTCGTTTTTGTTTACGGAGAAATTGACAGCGCACACGGGATGCGCTACACTGATGCAGAGGTGACAAGCATGGCGGATGTGGTCTGGAGCGGCAGGGGCGTTCTGACGAAGCTGCGGGGGATGATGGATGCGCTGGGTATGCGCCGTCCGCTGCTGGTGGCGGGGGACAGGCTGGCTGCGACGCTGGCGGAACAGACGGGGCTGACGCTGCCCCGTTTCGGTGGCTTCCATCCCAATCCTGACTTTGCCGACTGTGCCAGCGGCGCGGCCATCTACCGGGAGCGGGGCTGCGACGGGCTGGTGTCCATCGGCGGGGGTTCCGCCATGGATACCGCCAAGGGCGTGAAGGCCATGCTGCTGGCGGGCTCGGCGGAGGGCGCGCTGGCGTACGCCTTCAGCGGGGAGCGGATTCCCCACATCGCCATTCCCGCCACGGCCGGCACCGGCGCGGAGGCCACGCAGTTTGCCGTGGTGTATTTGCAGGGCATGAAGCACAGCCTGAGCCATGCTGCGCTGCTGCCGGAGGGGATTATGCTGGACGCGGCCCTGCTGGACACGCTGCCGGCGTATCACAGGAAGTCATGCGCGCTGGACGCGCTGTGCCAGGGGATTGAATCCTACTGGGCCGTCGGGGCAACGGCGGAGAGCCGCGTCCATGCGGAGGCCGCCATTCGCGGCATGCTGGACAGCGTCACGCCGTACCTGGCGGGGGACGCCGCGGCGGCGGAAGCCATGCTTGACGCGGCGTGGCGCAGCGGGCAGGCCATCCAGGTCAGCCGGACGACCGCCGCCCATGCCATGAGCTACCGCATGACGCTTCACTTCGGCATCGCCCACGGCCACGCCTGCGCGCTGACCCTGCCGGTGCTGTGGGAGCAGATGCTGCCGGAGGAAGCGCAGCGTCCTGTGCTGGCGGAGCTGGCGGGCATCATGGGGCTGGCGGATCCGGCGGATGGCCCGCTGATGCTGCGAGGCCTGCTGATGGCGCTGGACATGGAGGCTCCCGCCATGCCGGAGACGGCCGTGCTGGACGACCTGTCGGCCTCGGTCAACGCGGAGCGGCTGGGCAATCATCCGCAGCGGCTGACGCAGGATCAGCTGCGGGACATCTACGTCCGGGCCTTCCGGCCGGCGACGGGGGAGGAACGGCGGCGTTGCCTGGAGGTATGGCATGCGTATGGACGGGCATGAGCTGACCATGGGCGCGGAGGGCTTCGTCCGCGCGGTGAGCGACTTTGTCTTTGTGGAGGACGCGCCGATGCCCTCGGACGTGATCCTCATCCCGGGCAACAGCAGCCCGGTGCACGCGCTGCGGGCGGCGGAGCTGTACCATCAGGGCATGGCGGCGTATCTGCTGCCGTCGGGGCGGTTCAGCAAGGTGACGGGACATTTCGCGGGGGTGGATCCCGCCTGGCGGGAGCGTTACGCCGGGGATTACGGGACGGAGTGGGCGTATCTGCGGGCGGTGCTTGCGGAGGCGGGCGTGCCGGATGATGCGATCCTCCGGGAGGATCAGGCCACCTACACCTGGGAGAACGCCCAGCTGTCCCGGCGGGCGACGGATGCCGCGCGGCTGACCGTGCGCCGGGCGATCCTGTGCTGCCGGTCGTATCACGCGCGGCGGGCGCTGCTGTATTATCAGGCGGCGTTCCCGGAGACGGAAATCCTGGTGTGTCCGGCCAGCGTGCCGGGCTTCAACCGGGACGACTGGTTCCTGACGGAGGAGGGCCGGGCGATGATCCTGGGGGAGGTGCGCCGCCTGGGGGATCAGGTGAACGAGGTGTTCGCCATGATGCTGCAGCAGCGCCCCGGAGAAGAATAACACGGATCCTGGCGGAAGCTGGAACAAACGGCGCCGCCGGATCGTTGATTATGAAGGAAAAGGGCGGGTGGAATCATCCATGACCATGCACGACGGCCATCGCAAGCGCATGCGCGAGCGCTTCCGCAAGAACGGCCTGGACGGCTTTGCGCACCATGAGGCGCTGGAGCTGCTGCTGTTCTACGGCCGCGCCCGGGGCGACACCAACGCCCTGGCCCACAGCCTGCTGGACGCCTTCGGCTCGCTGAAGGGCGTGCTGGAGGCCGCGCCGGAGCAGCTGATGACCGTGGATGGCGTGGGGGAGGAGACCGCCACGCTGATTTCCCTGATGCTGCCCATGTTCCGCCGCTATTCCGCCTGCGTGTGCGAGGAGCGCAAGCGCATTACCAGCCGCAGCGAGGCGTGCGCCTATTGTCAGGCGCTGCTGGCGGGGTGGCGGACGGAGCGGTTCTACGTCATCTGCCTGAGCAGCGCGGGGCAGGTGCTGGGGCGGCGCAAGGTGGCGGAGGGCACGCTGACGGAGGTGCTGGCCTATCCGCGGCTGGTGGTGGAGACGGCGTTGAACTACAACGCCCACAGCGTGGTGCTGTGCCACAACCATCCCAGCGGGGATCCCACCGCCTCCAACGACGACGTGCGCACCACCCGGCAGCTGCAGCAGCTGCTGGCGGCGCTGTCCATCACGCTGCTGGATCATATTATTGTCGCCGGGGAAAGCACCTACAGCATGCTGCAGCACGGTCAGCTGGACATGCGCCAGCTGATGACAGGCGCGGAGCTGCCGCCTGCTGCGGAGCGGGCGAAGCCTCCCCGGCCGCGGACGAAGCGAAAGGATCAATCTGAACCATGACCAAGCCTCACGGAAGAATCTGGCGATTCCTGACCATGCTGCTGATCCTGATTCTGGCAGGGCTGATTGCGTACCTGGGTGTCATCGGCATGCTGGTGTGGAAGGTGAATCATGTGCCATCGGCGGAAAGCTATGACGCGATTGTGGTGCTGGGCGCGCAGGTGAAGGAGGACGGCACGCTGTCGCTGCAGCTGCAGTGGCGGCTTGACGCGGCCTATGACGCCTGGGAGCGGAACAACGTGATGATCGTGACTTGCGGGGCGCAGGGATCCAACGAGCCTGCGCCGGAAGCGCTGGTCATGCGGGACTATCTGGTGGGCCGGGGGGTGCCGGAGGAGATGATCCTCACGGAAGCGGAATCCTTCAACACCCGGCAGAACATCCGCCACGCGGTTCAGCTGCTGTCGGAGCACGACGTGCACACGGTGCTGCTGGTCACCAGCGATTATCATCTGCCCCGGGCCATGGCGCTGGCGGAGGACGAGGGTCTGAACGCCACGGGTCTGGGGGCGCAGACGCTGCCGCAGTACTGGCTGAAGAATTATGGCCGGGAGGCGCTGGCCTGGATCAAGTACTGGGGAGAGAAGTACCTGCATCTGACCCTGGGCTGACAGGCCGCGCGTCTCCCATGGAACGCGCCGGGGAGTACGGCCGGGGCGGAATCCCGGATGCATGCCGAAGCCTTCCGCGCGCCGGAAGGCCTGAGCCGGACGCAGCCGGGAGGGCGGACTTGTCCGCATCCCGGCAGGGGGCCCCGAAGCCCGCGGGGGCAGGCCGTTTCCACGGAACAGCCACCCGCCTGACAAGCAGCGCCGCGGGGCAGGGAAGCGAAGATCCTGCCCGCGTGGCAGACTGGAGTGACATGATGAACCGTGACGATCTTGCAGCCCGGCTGACGGCCTGCGGCATTCCCTTCGAGCCTTCGCTGCCGGAGAAGCTGCTGCGCTATCACGCGCTGCTGATGGACTGGAACACCCGCATGGATCTGACCGCCGTCACCGACGAGGCGGAGATGATCGACCGGCACTACGTGGACAGCCTGATGGCCCTGCGCTTCGGCCTGATTCCCATGAATGGGAAGATCATCGACGTGGGGACGGGCGCGGGCTTTCCGGGGATGCCGCTGGCGCTGGCCTGTCCGGACGCGCAGGTGACGCTGATGGACGCCCAGCAGAAGCGGCTGACCTTCCTGCAGGCGGTGATGGACGAGCTGCAGGTGCGCAACGTGACCCTTGTGCACAGCCGGGCCGAGGACGGGGCGCGGCTGCCCCTTCACCGGGAGCGGTACGACCTGGCGGTGGCCCGGGCGGTGGCGCCGCTGGCGGTGCTGGCGGAGTATCTGCTGCCCTACGTGCGCGTGGGCGGGAGCGCCCTGTGCTGGAAGGGGCCTGCCCTGCAGGAGGAAATGCAGCAGGGCCGCCGGGCGGCGCATCTGCTGGGCGGCCGGGTGGAGGAGCCTGTGTGCTGCGAATTCCCGGGGCGGGAATGGCAGCACCTGCTGCTTCCTATTCAGAAGAAGGAAAAAACCGCTCGACAATATCCGCGAAAAGCCGGCACGCCCGGCAAGTCGCCCCTGGGCGCACCCGACCGATGACGCCCTGTTCCCCCTGAAATCAGCAGTTTTCCACAAAAAACGCCCTGCCTTTCCCGCGAATTGTGACGAACGATTCTGCGCGGGAAAAGCAGGGTTTTTCTTTTGCGGGGAAGAAAGTCCCTCATCAAGAGCAGCGCCTGGGCGGCGGGAGTATCGGGGGAGCCTTCCGTCGCCCGCGCGGCTCGACTGGTGAAAGGGAGAGAGGCTCATGCTCAACCGTACCCACGACACCGCCTGCGAGCAGCAGGTATGCTGGCTGCCGCTGGACAGGATCACACCCCGCATCAACCAGCCCTTCAGCCGGGAGGACAGCCAGTCCATGGCGGAAATGTGCGAATCCATCCGCCGGGACGGCCTTCTGCAGCCCATCACCGTGCAGCGCATGGGCAACGGGGGATTCATGATTGTATCGGGCAACCGCCGGTATCTCGCCTGCCGGATGCTGGGCATGACCCACATCGACGCGATCGTGCTGCCCGGCGCGCCGGAGGATCAGTCCCTGCAGGAGACGCTGGAAATGCTTCTGTCCCGGCGGATGCATTATCTGGACGAGGCCCGGGCGATGGCGCGGATTCTGGACAGCGGCGTCATGACCCGGGAAAGCCTGGCACGGTATCTGGGGATCACCACCGCGACCCTGCGGGACAAGCTGCGTCTGCTGGAGCTGGACGAGGGGCTGTGCATCCTGCTGGTGGAGCAGGGGCTGCCGGAGCGGATCGCCCAGGCGCTGCTCCGTCTGCCGGACAACCGCGCCCGGATGAGCATCGCCCTGCAGGCGGCGCGGGAGCATCTGACCGTGCGGGACGTGGAGCTGCTGGTGGCCTCGGCCCAGACGAAGCTGCCGGTGCCGCCCGCGCCCGGCGGGAGAACCATCACCCTCATGCGGGATCACCGGCTGTACCTCAACGCCATCCGCGCCATTGCCGCGCAGATGGAGGAGGCCGGCCTGAACGCCAACATGACCGAGCGCACCCTGCCCGACGCGGTGGAGGTCACGCTGCGTCTGCCGACCCGCCGCCGCCGGAGCCGCTCCTACTCCTGCGGGCAGTAGGCGGGGGAGCGGGCTGTGCCGCGCGAAGGGCGCAGCGGCGTTCCGGGGCTTCGCGCGGCGGACTGCTGCCCGGACATCATGATTGCCGGGCTGACGGCTGGCAGGAATGCATCGGGGGCAGGACGCAGCGGCGTTCCGGGGCTACGCGCGGAGGACTGAGAGCAGCGTGTCTGCCAGGCTGGCGGCAGGCAGGAATGCATCGGGGGCAGGACGAAGCGGCGTTCCGGGGCTTCGCGCGGAGGACTGAGAGCAGCGTGTCTGCCAGGCTGGCGGCAGGCAGGAATACATCGGGTGCTGGGCGCAGCGGTGCGCGGGGGCTTCGCGAAGCGGACTGCGGGCCGCACATCATGATTGCCGGGCTGACATTTGGCAGGAATGCATCGGGGGCAGGACGCAGCGGCGTTCCGGGGCTACGTGCGGCGGACTGCTGGCTGGGCAGCATGATTGCCGGGCTGACATCTGGCAGGAATGCATCGGGTGCTGGGCGCAGCGGTGCGCGGGGGCTTCGCGCGGCGGACTGCCGGCCGGGAGGTCGGCTGGGAGGAATGCATCGGGGGCAGGGCACAGCGGTGCGCCGTGGCTTCGCGCGGCGTACTGCTGCCCGGGCTGACGGCTGGGAGAAATGCATCGGGTGCAGGGCGCAGCGGCGTTCCGGGGCTTCGCGCGGCGGACTGCTGGCTGGGCAGCATGATTGCCGGGCTGACGGCAGGCAGGAATGCATCGGGGGCAGGACGAAGCGGCGTTCCGGGGCTACGTGCGGCGGACTGCTGGCCGGGCTGACGGCAGGCAGGAATACATCGGGTGCTGGGCGCAGCGGTGCGCGGGGGCTACGTGCGGCGGACTGCTGGCTGGCCAGCGCATCCGTCAGGAGCGGAGCCATCGGCCCGGCCCGCGCGCGAAACCGCCCTGTCTGCCGCGCCGGTCAATCCTCCGCCGGGGGGAGGTAGGCCCGGAGGGTTTTCTCGATCCAGTAGAAGTAGCGGGGGCCGGGAACTTCGAGGGCCTTCATACGCCGGTAGAGGGGCAGACCGTCGCCCGCGTCGTGCCACAGGTCGGTGAATACGCAGTCGTAGCCCTCCGCCGGGGCGGTGCGGGCGGCGTAATCGAAGGCGTCCGCCTGAACGATGCGCAGAGCCTCCTGCCGGGGGAAGCGGGGCAGCAGGCAGCGGCGGAACAGGTCGATCACCTCCCGGCTGCGCTCCACCACGGTGACGCTGGTCACCCGGGGATTCAGCAGCGCGTGGAAGGCGAAGTACCCCAGCCCCAGCCCGTAGGCCGCGACCTTGCCGTGGACAGCCTCGGCGCAGGGGCGGATGGTGCTGATCTCGTTGGGGGTGACGGTCATCCAGACGCGGCCCCGCTCCGTCAGCGCCGGGAACCGGAAGCCCTCCCGGAACCAGCCCAGCTGCGGATACACCCGCCCGTCCGCGTCGGTGAGGAAATCATCCGCCACAAACAGCTCGCAGGGGGCGTAGCTGTCCTCCGCCAGGGCGATGGGCCCCTGCGTCCCCGCCGCGCCCCGCAGGGCCTGCAGGCAGGGATCCGCCCGATATCCGGCAGGGTCGAGCCTGCGCAGCATCCGGGGCAGATACCGCCGCCACAGGGGCGCGGGCAGCTCCAGCCAGGCGGCCAGCAGATGCATGTACGCCTCCTCCTCCGTCAGGCCCAGGGAGGTCATTTCCTCCAGCGCCTCCGGGGTGATGGCCCGCGCGTCGGCGCAGAGATATCCGCTGAGCCGGGCCAGAATGGTCTCGTTGTCCTGATGAATGCTGCTCATGCCATGCCCTCCCTGCCGCTGATGATACCATATTCCGTCCCGGGATGCAAACGGCCCGCGCCATGCTTCAGGCGCGGGCCGCTTGTCGTTCATTTCCGGCGTAGGGGCTGGCTGAACAGCCCGTGCTGCGTGCAGTACCAGTACAGGGTGCCGTAGGGCATCATGGGCAGGCGGGTAGCCAGATCCCACTCGGCGTAGGTGCGGCGGAGAATCAGCGTGTCCCCCGTCACCAGGGCGAGAAAGGCGATGTGATGCTCCCTTGTCTGCGGATGATCGCTGGTGACGAAGTACTCCTGCTCGATGATGCTCACCGACAGCTGCTCCTCCGGCGCGGCCTTCTGCACGGGAAGGGACGCCAGCTTCCGGCCGCAGCATACCGGCGCGGCCTCGCCCTGCCCGGTCATCAGCCCGCCGCAGTGGGGGCAGACGAAGAAGCGCGTCAGCCGCATGTTGCCGTTGACGGGCCGCTGCATGGGCAGATCGCCCTCCAGCAGCGCGCCCACGTCCACCCCGAAGGCCTCCGACAGCGCCGGCAGCAGCGATACGTCCGGGCAGCCCAGCCCCCGCTCCCACTTGCTGACGGCCTTGTCGCTGACGCCCAGCTGCCGGGCCAGCTCCAGCTGGGTCATGCGGCGGCTCTGGCGCAGGGTGCGAATCAGCCCGCCGGTCTTTTCCTGATCCATCCTGATCACCTCGCACCCAATATACCATACCCGGCATACAGGCGCAATGAACGCTCCGTAGAGGCGCGCCTCAGCGGACGAAATTCGTCAGCACCTTGGGATTCTCCGGCGCGGTGATGCCATGCTGCTTCCCCAGGGCGATGCACCGCAGCAGCCAGGCCATGTTCCGGCCCAGGTTGGTCATGGTCTGCAGGCCCTCGGGATCCTCCTGCACCTGCTCGGGCTGCGCGCCGTAGACGTGGTTCCAGTAGGTGGAGGACACCACCGGCATGGAGCAGATGGTGAAGTACTTGTTGATCACGTCGAAGGAGGCGGTGGTGCCGGCCCGCCGGGCGCTGAGCACCGCGGCCCCGGGCTTGAACATGAAGGCCGAGCCGCAGGAATAGAACGCCCGATCCATGAAGGTCAGCAGCCGTCCGCTGGGGTGGGCGTAGTACACGGGGGAGCCGAAGATGAAGCCGTCGGCCTCCTGCGCCTTCCGGGTGAAGACGTTCACGCAGTCGTCGAAGACGCAGCGGCCGGTCTCCCGGCAGCGGCGGCAGGCGATGCAGTCCGGCAGGGGCTCGTTGCCGATGAAGAAGGTTTCGGTTTCAATGCCCTCCTGCTCCAGGGCCCGGGCCGCCTGGGCCAGGGCAACGCTGGTGCAGCCATTGGGGCGGGAGCTTCCGTTGACCAGCAGGACTTTCATGATGCTTCCTCCTTTTGTGGGTGGGATGGGGGGCGGTGGGCAGGGCCGTCGGGGCGCATGCCGCCGCGGATATGCGAAACGCCCCGGATGTACGGCGTCCGGAGCGATCGGTGCGTGCTGATGGCGGGACTCGAACCCGCACGCCTTGCGGCAGGGGATTTTAAGTCCCCGGTGTCTGCCGTTCCACCACATCAGCGGGCAATGTGATTATAGCATCCGCGTTCCCCGCGCGTCAAGAGCGGCGAGGGCTTTGCCGGGCGGACAGGCCTCGCGCACACAAAAAATGCACGGATGGGCCTTGGCGGATCCGTGCGGGCGGCAAAGGGCTCAGGGATGACGGGGCGCATTGGCTTCCCAGCTGTCCAGGCACTTCTTCAGCAGAGCCTGCAGGGTGGCGCGCTCCTCGTCGGACAGGACGCTCATCATTGCGGCGGAATCGCTGCCGGGACCCATGTGGTGCAGGAAGTGCCCGCACTGACGCAAAAGCGCCATGGCAGGCTCCGTCTCCTGCATGGGACGGCCGTGACCATGGGGACCATGGCCTTCATGATGGGGATGCTCCTCCCGGGGTTCGGCGCCGTTCTGGGCAAAATGCGCGCGGCCGCGTCCGCAGCGCAGCGCGTCGGCAGGGCAGTGATTGGGACAGCAGGGGCAGTTCGTTTCCATCCTCATTACCTCCTTGGTGACAGTGTGCGGCGCAGGGGCGGCAGCTCCGCCCGTCCGGCCGCAGCATCATCATACGGCAGGGAAGAATTTTTGTCAAGGTACCTTTACAAAATTTCCGATTTGTGTTAATCTGTCAAGGTACCGAAACATCCGCCTGCCGGGCGGCAGAGAAGGGGAGGAGACCTGTGCGGGACAGGAAGCGGCGCAACGAGGCGCTGGACATCAACAACCGCCTGACCCTGAGCCTGTGGGACGTGCTGCACACCATGCGCGCGATCTCGGAGGGGAAGGGGAGCCAGAAGCGGATCCTGATGATGCTGCTGGAGACGGGCCCTGTGACGCAGAAGAAGCTGACGGCGCTGCTGGGGATCCAGCCGGGATCGGCCAGCGAGGTCATCGGGAAGCTGGAGACGGCGGGGCTGCTGAGCCGCACGCCCAATCCGGCGGACCGCCGCACCACGGACGTGTGCCTGACGGAGGCGGGGCTGGCGGCGGCGCGGGAAGCCATGGCCGTGCGGGCCAAGCGGCACGAGACGATGTTTTCCTGCTTCACCCCGGAGGAAAAGCAGCGGCTGCTGGCATTGCTGGAGCAGCTGAACACCTTCTGGGAGGGGCATTACCGGGTGGAGGAATCCCACCCCTGCGATGAGGAGGATGAGCGCCGTGGACAGGAGTGATACGGCAAAGCCGGGCATCTGGCACTACGTCCGGCGGTATATACACTTTGCGGTGCTGGCGGCGGCCTGCATGGTGGGCGAGGTGCTGATGGATCTGATTCAGCCGGGCATCATGAGCCAGATTGTGGACGACGGGGTGCTGGGCCTGAACAACGGCGGCGTGGGCGATCTGACGCTGATCTGGCGCCTGGGGCTGCTGATGGTGGGGCTGGTGCTGTTCGGGGGCTTCTGCGGGTCGATGAACAACGTGTTCGTGCACAACGCCGGGCAGAACATCGGCAACGAGATGCGCAAGGACTGCTTCCGGCGGATCATGACCTTCTCCTTCCCCCAGGTGGACCGTCTGGGGGCGGGCTCCCTGGTGACCCGCGTCACCAACGATATCACCCAGGTGCAGAATTTCATCTCCCTGTTTGTCAGGGGCATGATCCGCACCTCCATGCTGATGTTCGGCAGCATGTACTTCATGTTCCGGCTGAACCATCACTTCGGCCTGGTGGTGCTGTGCGTCTTCCCGGTGACGGTGGGGGTCATGGCCTTCTGCCTGTACAGGGCCAACCCGCTCTTTACCCGATTGCAGGCCCAGCTGGATCAGATCAACGCCATCATGCAGGAGGACGTGTCCGGCATCCGGATCATCAAGGCCTGCGTGCGGGAGATCTACGAGAAGGTGCGCTTCGGCAAGGCCAATGACGAGCTGATCAAAACCCAGCTGCAGGTGCTGACCATCTTCGCCTTCATGAACCCTATCATGAACGCGCTGATGTACGTGGTGGTGGCGGTGATCCTGCTGGTGGGGCAGGTGGAGGTCAGCACGGGGCTCACCTCCCCCGGGCATGTGATGGCCGCCATCACCTACACCACCCAGCTGCTCAACGGCATCCTGATGCTGGTGATGATCTTCCAGAACATATCCCGCGGCATCGCCTCCTGGAAGCGCGTCAAGGAGGTGCTCCACAGCGAGCCCGACCTGAAGGACGGCGGCTTCCACGGCGAAACCGGGGAGCATGGCAGCATCGAGTTCCGGGACGTGTCCTTCGCCTATCCGGGCAGCAGCCGGAAGATCCTGGATCACGTGAGCTTTACCATCCGGCCCGGGGAAACGGTGGCCATCATGGGCGCCACGGGCTGCGGCAAGTCCTCCCTGGTGAACCTGATCCCCCGCTTCTACGACGTGACGGAGGGCGCGGTGCTGGTGGACGGCGTGGACGTGCGGGAGTACGATCAGCAGGCCCTGCGCGACAGGGTGGCCATCGCCCTGCAGAAGAGCGAGCTGTTCAGCCAGACCATGACGGAGAACATCGCCTGGGGCGCGCCGGAGGCGGATGAAGCGGCCATCCGGCACGCGGCGGTCATCGCCCAGGCGGACGGGTTCATCGCCGCGTCTCCCGAGGGCTACCAGACCATGGTGGCCGAGCGGGGCATGAGCCTTTCCGGCGGACAGAAGCAGCGCATGTCCATCGCCCGGGCGGTGGTGAAGAACGCCGAGATCCTCATCTTCGACGACGCCACCAGCGCCCTTGACCTGAAGACCGAGGCCAACCTTTACGCCGCCCTGAAGCGTGAAAGCCCCGACGCCACCAAGATCATCGTGGCCCAGCGCATCGCCTCGGTGCGCCAGGCGGACCGGATCATGGTGCTGGAGAAGGGACGGCTGACGGCCTCCGGCACCCATGAGGAGCTGCTGGCCACCTGCAGGACCTATCGCGACATCTACGATTCGCAGATGGGAGAGGAGGATGAGCAGCATGGCTGATCAGAAGCTGATGGAACGCACCATTCCCGGCATGAACCGGGGGGCGCGCTTCGCGGAGGTGCAGCACGCGGAAAACGTGGGCGCCACCCTCAAACGCATGATCGTCTACTTCACGAGGGAGAAGCGCATGGTGCTGGGCATGCTGATCGTGGTGGTGCTGGGCACGCTGTGCGGCGTGTACGCCCCCAGCCTGCAGAGCCGGGCCATCGACATCATCGCCGGGGAAAGCCTGGGCAACCTGGGCCGGACGGTCGGGTGGATGATGCTGGTGTATCTGATGTACAGCGGCTGTCAGCTGCTGCAGGGCTTCATCAGCGCGCACCTGAGCCAGCGGATCGTCCGCCAGCTGCGCAAGGAGCTGTTCAGCCGGATGATGGATCTGCCCGTGCGCTACCTGGACACCCACTCCCACGGCGACGTGATGAGCCGCATGACCAACGACATCGAGAACATCTCCACCACGGTGTCCCAGTCCCTGCCGTCGATGTTCTCAGGCGTGCTGACCATCGCGGGCACGGTGTCCATCATGCTCTACTACTGCTGGCAGCTGGCGCTGCTCAGCTGCGCCACGGTGATCCTGACCCTGCTCGCCACCAAAATCCTCTCGAAGAACGTGCGCAAGTTCTCCCGCAAGCGGCAGATGCTCCTGGGCGAGCTGAACGGTACGGTGGAGGAAATGGTTTCCGGCTACCGGACGGTGGTGGCCTACAACCATCAGGACGTGACCACCCGCTCCTTCTGCGAGACCTCCGATTCCCTGACCAAGGCGGGCATCCGCACGGACATCTTCAGCGGCATCATGGGCCCCATCATGAACTGCATCGGCAACATCGGCTTCGTCATCATCGCGGCCTTCGGCGGGTATTTTGCCATCAATGGGCTGATCTCCGTGGGCGTGATTTCCGCCTTCATCGTCTACGCCAAGCAGTTCAGCCGGCCCATCAACGAGCTGGCGCAGGTCTACGGCCAGCTGCAGACCGCCGTGGCCGGTGCGGAGCGCGTCTTCAACATCCTCGACGAGGAGGCCGAGGACATGTCCGGTCAGGCGCTGGAGGCCAATCAGGGCACCAGCGTCAGCTTCCGGCATGTGAACTTCTCCTACGTGCCGGAGCATCCGGTGCTGCGGGACTTCACCCTGGACGTGCCCTCCGGCAAAACCGTCGCCCTGGTGGGCGCCACCGGCAGCGGCAAGACCACCGTGGTCAACCTGCTGATGCGCTTCTACGACATTGACAGCGGTGAAATCACCATCGACGGGCAGAACATCGCCCAGGTGGCCCGGGACAGCCTGCGCAAGGACGTGGCCATCGTGCTGCAGGATACGGTGCTCTTCGCCGACACCATCCGCAACAACCTGCTCTACAACAACGCCGACGCCTCCGAGGAAAAGCTGGAGGAGGCCATCGACATGAGCCGCTGCCGGGACATGCTGGAGCGCATGCCCCAGGGCTACGACACCATGCTCACCGCCGCCGGCAGCAACGTCAGCCAGGGCCAGCGGCAGCTGCTGGCCATCGCCCGGGCCTTCGTGGCGGATCCCAAGATCCTCATTCTGGACGAGGCCACCTCCAACGTGGACACCCGCACCGAGCGGGCCATCCAGAGCGCCATGCAGCGCATCATGCAGGGGCGCACCAGCATCGTCATCGCCCACCGACTGTCCACCATCCGCGACGCCGATCTGATCGTGGTCATGGATCAGGGGCGCATGGTGGAGCAGGGCACCCACGAGCAGCTGCTGGCCAGGAAGGGCCGCTACTGGGAGCTGTACATGACGCAGTTCGCGGGCTTCGCCACCTGATCAATGCAATCCGGCCGTGCCGCAGGGGTCAGCTCCGCGACAGGGCCGGTTCTTTCCGGCGGCCGCCTGACGGAGGGCTGCCCGGCCTGGCTTCGGCGGCGCGGAGGCTCTTGCCCTGCCTGTTGGGCTGCGGCGCAGAAGCCCTCCGCCTTCCGGGGCGGACAGCGGAGCCAGCGGGGGCGCCCCGTCCTCCGGCGCAGCAAAACGGCCATGGCGCGGAAGCAATGCCCGCCATGGCCGTGATTCTTTTTCCGGGGATCAGCCCTGCCCGTTGCCGGGGTTCATGCACCGCAGCACCAGGAAACCGTCCGCGTCCCGCCCGGCGGGAACAAACCCGGATCGCAGGTGCAGGGTCAGGGCGTGATCCCGTTCGGACTCGAAATTGTTCTGCAGGAAGGGGATTTCCGGATGGGCGAAGGCCCGGGCCTTCAGCAGGCGGAGGCCTTCCCGGCCGTAGCCGCGGCCCCGGTATTCCGCCTTGATGACGATCCCCATGCCCCGGCCCCTGTCGTGCCAGTTGACCTCGCCCACAAGCAGGCCGTCCTCGTTCTCCAGAAAGCCCAGGAAGGCCTCCGGCTCCCGATCCCGGGAGGCTGCAAGGAAATCGTCCCATTCCTCCTCAGGGAAGGGAATGGTGCCGTCCGGCGGGAACCAGGGGGCGTTGTAGGCCATGGTGGCGGGGTCGGCCATCAGGGCCTGGCGAAAGGCGCAGCAGCGGCGGTCGGGGCGTATCAGACGCAGCATGGCTTACTGCTCCAGCTGCCTGCGGCCCCAGTCGATGGCCTGCTGCACCATGTCCGGGGCGGGTGCGCCGGGGATCCGCCGCTTCTCCACGCAGGCAAGCATGCTCAGGTCGTCGAACACATCCGCCTCAAAGGCCGGATGGAACTGCTGAAGCTCCTCCAGGGTCAGATCCAGCAGGGCCTTGTTCTCGTCCAGGCAGTGGGCCACCAGACGCCCCACCACCGCGTGGGCATCCCGGAAGGGCACGCCCCGCTTCACCAGATAGTCCGCGCAGTCCGTGGCGTTGGTGAAGCCGCCGGATGCGCCCTTCTCCATCACATCCTTGCGGAAGGTCACGGTGCGCAGCATGGCGGTGAACACCGTCAGGCCCTTGACCAGCGTGTCCCGCGCGTCGAAGAAGGCTTCCTTGTCCTCCTGCATGTCCTTGTTGTAGGCCAGGGGGAGGCCCTTCATCACGGTGAGCAGCGCCATCAGGTCGCCGTAGACCCGGCCGGTCTTGCCGCGGATCAGCTCGGCCACGTCGGGGTTCTTCTTCTGGGGCATGATGCTGGAGCCCGTGGCGAAGGCGTCGTCCATCTCCACGAAGCGGAACTCGTTGCTGTTCCACAGGATCAGCTCCTCGCAGTAGCGGCTCAGGTGCATCATGCAGATGGACGCGGCGGACAGGTACTCCAGCAGGAAGTCCCGGTCGCTGACGCCGTCCAGGCTGTTCATGCTGATCTGCGAGAAGCCCAGCAGCTCCGCCACCCGCTCCCGGTTCAGCGGATAGGTGGTGCCCGCCAGCGCGCCGGAGCCCAGGGGCATCACGTCCGCCGCCTGGTAGGCGCGGCGGAAGCGGTCCCGATCCCGCAGGAACATCTGGAAATAGGCCATGGTGTGATGGGCCAGGGTGATGGGCTGGGCCTTCTGCAGGTGGGTGTAGCCGGGCATGATGGTGTGCAGGTTGTCCTGGGCGATGTCCAGCAGAACGTGCAGCAGATCCTCCAGCATGGCCACGGTTTCCTCGCAGGCCAGCTGGGCGTACATGCGGCAGTCCAGGGCCACCTGATCGTTGCGGCTGCGGCCGGTGTGCAGCCGCTTGCCCGCCTCGCCGATGCGCTGGGTCAGGATGGTCTCCACGTTCATGTGGATGTCCTCGGCATCCACCATCCACTGGATCTTCCCGGCCTTCACGTCGGCCAGGATGCCCCTGAGGCCCTCGACGATCCTGTCCGCGTCCTCCCGGGGGATAATGCCCTGCTCGCCCAGCATGGTGGCGTGGGCGATGGAGCCGGTGATGTCCTGCTCGGCCAGGCGCTGGTCGAAGGATATGCTGGAATGGAAATCGTCCACCAGGCCGTCGGTGGACTTGGAAAAGCGGCCGCCCCAGAGCTTCATGTCGGGTGTCCTCCTTGTGTATGCAATCTGACCCCAGCAGTATACCACGTCCGGGGCAACGGCACAAGCGCAAGACGCGCATTCCCTGTCCGCGGGGGCTTGCGGGGCCGCCCGGCGCGTGGTATCATCAGAAAAAGAACAGGACGCTTTCCCGCGAATGCCCCCTTGACAAAGCGGGCGGATGTGGTATAATTCATCACGCTAACACTTTATCACGCTAAATTAAGCAGTGACAATGGAGGCGATTCAATGGAGCATCGCAAGCCGCAGATCCCCACCGGCATGCAGGACACCCTGCCCGGCGAGTGCGCCTGCAAGCGACGCCTGGAGGAGGAGCTGAGGCGTCTGTTCACCCTCCACGGGTACCAGGAGATTGAAACGCCCATTCTGGAGTATTACGACGTGCTGGACGACCAGACCTACGGCTACCGGCCGGAGCATGTGTGGAAGACCTTCGACAGCCGGGGTCGTGTGCTGGCCATCCGGCCGGATTCCACGATTCCGGCGGTGCGGCTGGCGGCGGGGCGGCTGCGGGAGGCGGAGCTGCCCCTGCGGCTGTGCTACATGCAGTCGGCGACGCACTTCCAGTCGGACACGCTGTCCATGCTGTGCGTGGAGTATCAGGCGGGGGTCGAGCTGATGGGCGAGGGCGGCGTGCAGGCGGATGCGGAGGTCATCGCCCTGGCCATCGAGGCGCTGAAGCTGTCCGGCTTGCGGGACTTCCAGATCGAGCTGGGCCAGGCGGGGTTCTTCACGGGGTTCATGCAGGAGGCGGGGCTCACGGAGGAGCAGTGCCGGGTCATGCGCCGCCTGACGGAGGAAAAGAACGCCCTGGAAATGCAGATGTACCTGGAGAAGCTGTCCGTCAGCCGGGACGTGATGGATCGGCTGATGCGCCTGCCCCGGCTCTACGGCGACCTGTCCGTGCTGGACGAGGCCGCGCGGCTGACCCGTCACGCCATGTGCCGGGCGGCCATCGACAACCTGCGGCAGGTGGTGGCCATCCTCAGGGCCTACGGGCTGGAGGGGTACATCACCATCGACCTGGGCATGGTGCATCAGGCGGGGTACTATTCGGGGATGATCTTCCGGGGGATCACGGCGGATCTGGGCCAGCCGCTTCTGTCCGGCGGACGATACGACGATCTGCCCGCGCGCTTCGGCCGGGAGATGCCGGCCACGGGCTTCGCGGTGAAGATGAAGCTGCTGATGATGGCCCTGGAGCGTCAGGGCGCGGCGTTCACGGCCCCCACGCCCCAGATGATGGTGGGCTTCGACGCGGACTGCCTGCCCCAGGCGGTGACCTTCGCCCGGGAGATGCGGGAGAAGGGCGTCAGCGTGGCGCTGGCCTACAGCGCCCTGCCGGCGGAGCTGGAGGATCGGGTGCGCCGGGGGCTGACGAAGCGGGCGGTCTACATCGCCCGGGAGGGCGTGCAGACCTGGGGAGAGGAGGATGAGCCATGCAGGACGTGATCACCTTCGCCCTGGCCAAGGGGCGGCTGGCGGAGCAGGCCTTCGGGCTGCTGGAGGGCATGGGCATCGACTGCTCGGAGCCGAGGAACCCCGGCCGTCAGCTGGTTCTGTGGGATCGGAAGAACAATGTGCGCTTCATCCTCGTCAAGCCCAGCGACGTGCCCACCTATGTGGATCACGGCGTGGCCGACCTGGGCGTGGTGGGCAAGGATACGCTGCTGGAGTCCGGCCGCCCGCTGTACGAGGTGCTGGATCTGACCTTCGGCAGGTGCAGGCTGTGCATCGCCGGGTATCCGGATCAGAGCCATTCCCTGGTGACGAGGGCCACCTTCCGCGTGGCGACCAAGTATCCCCACATCGCCCGCAGCTACTATGACGGCAAGGGGCAGACCATCGAGATCATCGAGCTGCACGGCTCGGTGGAGCTGGGCCCGGTGATCGGGCTGAGCGACGTGATCCTGGACATTGTGGAAAGCGGCTCCACCCTTAGGGCCAACGGCCTGACGGTGCTGGAGGAGGTCTGCGACGTATCGGCGAGGCTGGTGTGCAACCGGGTGAGCATGAAGACCAAGCGGGAACGCATCCGCGCGATGATCGACGGGATGGCCCAGCAGGTGGCCGCCCTGGAACAGTGATGGAGGACAAGCATATGATTCCGATTCTGATGGCGTCCGACGCGAAGGCTCTTCAGCAGCGCGTCATGGAGCGCAGCCAGCTGCAGAACGACGATATCGCCGCGAGGGTGAAGGAGATTGTCGCCCGGGTGCGTCAGGAGGGCGACGCCGCCCTGTTCGATTACACCCGCCGCTTCGACCATGCGGATATCACCGCCGATACCGTGCAGGTCACCCGGGAGGAGATCGACGCCGCCTACGCCGCCGCGTCCCCGGAATGGCTGGAGGCCATGCGGGAAGCGGCCCGGCGCATCACCGCCTTCCACGAGAAGCAGAAGCAGAACACCTGGATCGACTTCCAGCCCGGCATCGCCCTGGGGCAGAAGATCACCCCCTTGCAGAAGGTGGGCGTGTATGTGCCCGGCGGCACGGCGGCGTATCCCTCCTCCGTGCTGATGAACGTGCTGCCCGCCAAGGTCGCCGGGGTGGAGGAGATCGTCATGGTCACGCCTCCCGGCAGGGATGGCGGGGTCAGCTATCCGCTGGCGCTGGCCGCCGCGGACATCGCCGGTGTGGACAGGATCTTCAAGGTGGGCGGCGCGCAGGCCGTGGCGGCCCTGGCCTTCGGCACGGAGAGCATCCCCCGGGTGGACAAGATCACCGGCCCGGGCAACATCTACGTGGCCAACGCCAAGCGCGAGGTGTTCGGGCATGTGGGCATCGACATGGTGGCCGGCCCCAGCGAGGTGCTGGTCATCGCCGACGCCAGCGCGGATCCCCGGCATGTGGCGGCGGATCTGCTGTCCCAGGCGGAGCACGATCCCCTGGCCGCGGCCATTCTGGTGACGGACAGCGAGGCCCTTGCCTGCGCGGTGGACGAGGAGCTGGCGCGCCAGACCGCGCTGCTGCCCCGGCAGGAGGTCATCCGGCAGAGCCTGGGGGCCTACGGCACCATTGTGGTGGCGGGAAGCCTGGCGGAGTGCGCGGACATTGCCAACCGCATTGCCCCGGAGCATCTCGAATTGTCGGTGGAGGCGCCCTACGCGCTGCTGCCACTGATCCGCAACGCTGGGGCGATCTTCCTGGGGCACTATTCGCCGGAGCCTCTGGGGGATTATCTGGCGGGGCCGAATCATGTGCTGCCCACCAGCGGCACGGCGCGGTTCTTCTCGCCGCTGTCGGTGGATGATTTTGTGAAGAAGTCCAGCATCATCTGCTGCACGCGGGAGGAGCTGGAGGCGGTATCGGATCAGGTGATGCTGCTGGCGCGGCAGGAGGGCCTGGACGCCCACGCCAACGCCGTAGCGATCCGCTTCGGCAAGGAAATCCAATAACCACACAACGCCAGGAGATCGCGACAGCGGAAAAGGGTCAAGGGGCGATGCCCCTTGCCTTGGTAGCAGGGGCGGCGTCAGCCCCTGCGCAGGGATGTCGCGGCAGCCCAGGCGCAACAGAAAAGACAGAAAAAAAGGAACAGAGGAAGCCAGAGTTTCCAAGCAGGCGACGAAGTTCGCCCGCGTCGGAAACGGCAGGTTCGCCCCCCTCCAAGTCAACGCGCCCAAAAAAACCACCCACCCTTCCGCCCCCATCCATGCGACGCCTCATCCGCCCCGCATCCCCCGCCCTCCCCAGCAAGGACACGGCATAGGGAAGCTCGCCCCCCGAACGACCCATCAGCAAGGAGCAACAGCCATGCGCACAGCCACCATCACCCGAACCACCCGGGAAACGGACATCGCCCTGACCTTCAGCCTGGACGGCTCCGGGCAGACCAGCATCGCCACCGGCGTGGGGTTCTTCGACCATATGCTGGACGCCCTGTGCCGCTTCGCGCTGGCGGACCTGACCCTCACCTGCCGGGGCGATACGCAGGTGGATGCCCACCACACCGTGGAGGATACGGGCATCTGCCTGGGGCGCGCCATCCGGGAGGCCCTGGGCGACCGGGCGGGCATCCGCCGGGTGGGCAGCGCGTATCTGCCCATGGACGAGGCGCTGGCCTTCGCGGCCATCGACATCAGCGGCAGACCGTACCTGGCCTTCGACGCGGAATTCACCGCGCCCATGGTGGGGGCCTTCGACACGCAGCTGGCGGAGGAGTTCTTCCGGGCCGTGGCGGTGAACGCGGGGCTTACGGTGCATATGCGGCTGCTGGCCGGGCGCAACGATCACCACAGGCTGGAAGCCCTGTTCAAGGCCTTCGGGCTGGCGCTGCGGGACGCTGCGGCGGCGGATCCCCGGGTGACGGGGGTGCTGTCCACCAAGGGCGCACTGGACTGACGGGAGGATATGCCAATGATTCTGTATCCGGCGATTGATCTTCTGGACGGCCGGGCCGTCCGGCTGCGCCAGGGAAGGCGCGAGGATGCTACTGTTTACGGCGATCCGGTGGAGCTGGCCGACAAGTGGCGCAGCCAGGGCGCAGCGTGGCTGCATCTGGTGGATCTGGGCGCGGCCTTCGAGGGGAAAACCTCGCATCTGCCGCTGCTGAAGGCGGTGGCGGAGGCCTTCGGCGGGCCGGTGGAGCTGGGCGGCGGACTGCGCACCATGGGCGACATCGCCCTGCGGATGGAGGCCGGGATCAGCCGGTGCATCATCGGCACGGCGGCGGCGGAAAACCCCGCGCTGGTGGCGGAAGCCTGCCGGGAATGGCCGGGACGCATCGCTGTGGGCATCGACGCCCGGGACGGCATGGTGACCACCCGGGGCTGGGTGACCAACGCGGGCATCACGGCCAGGTCGCTGGCCCTGCGCATGCGGGACCTGGGCGTGACCACGGTCATCTACACCGACGTGAGCCGCGACGGTATGCTGCAGGGCCCCAACGTGGAGGCCACACAGGCCCTGGTGGAGGCCACGGGGCTGGAGATCATCGGCTCCGGCGGGGTCAGCGGCGTGGCTGATCTCATCCGCCTGCGGGACGCGGGCTGTGCCGGGGCCATCCTGGGCAAGGCCCTGTACGAGGGCGCCATCGCCCTGCCGGATGCCCTGGCCGCTGTGGGCTGAGCATCACGCAAGAAACGGAAAGGATGATAGTTCATCATGGATATGAGCCAGATCAAGTTTGACGACAGGGGCCTTGTGCCCGCCATCGCCCAGGACGCCGCCACCGGCCGGGTGCTGATGCTGGCGTACATGAACGCCGAAGCCCTTCAGGCCACCATCGACAGCGGCTATGCCACCTACTACAGCCGCAGCCGCCAGCAGCTGTGGCGCAAGGGCGAAACCTCCGGCCATACGCAGAAAATCCGCGCCATCCACTACGACTGCGACGGCGACGCCATCCTCCTGACGGTGGATCAGACCGGCCCCGCCTGCCACACCGGCGAAACCAGCTGCTTCTTCAACGAAGTGGTGGCCGATGACGACGCGCCTGCCACCGCGGGCATCCTCCAGCAGGTGTACGACGTGATCGCCGACCGCAAGGCCCATCCGCAGGAAGGCAGCTACACCAACTATCTGCTGGACAAGGGCGTGGAGAAAATCTGCAAGAAGGTGGGCGAGGAAGCCAGCGAGACCATCATCGCCGCGGTGAAGGGCAATCGCGAGGAGGTCACCTACGAGGCGGCGGATCTGATGTACCATCTGCTGGTGCTGCTGTTCCAGCAGGGCGTGACGCCCGCGGAGGTGTGGACGGAGCTGGATCGCCGCCGGTGAGCAGATCCTGACCCCATTATGTGAAAAAAGTTCCCGGAACCACTGGACAAACGGGCGCCCTTATGCTATAATCATCCGTGCTGGATTTGCCAATATAGCTCAGTTGGTAGAGCAGCTGATTCGTAATCAGCAGGTCAGGGGTTCGAGTCCCCTTATTGGCTCCAGTTAACGAGGTGTAGCGCAGTTTGGTAGCGCGTTTGGTTCGGGACCAAAAGGCCGCGGGTTCGAATCCCGCCACTTCGACCACAAAAGGACGCTAATCTTGATACCAAGGTTAGCGTTTTTCTTTGACCGAAAA
>JBJEYH010000114.1:0-1537 GCA_051886675.1 Aristaeellaceae bacterium | reverse complement strand
ACGCCCTGCTGATCCTGCCCGCCGCCGCCGGGCGCAACCTGGCCCGCAACAGCCGTCAGCATGCGCTCTTCAGCGTGCTGATCGCCCTGATCAGCGGCATCGCGGGGCTCCTGTCGGCCTACGCCTGGGATACCAGCGCGGGCGCGGCCATCGTGCTCTACGCCGCGGCCTGCTACGGCCTGTCGCTGATCGTGCGGCATTTCCTGCGGCGGTGACCCCATTCACTCTGACCCGAGGAGGAACCCTGGCATGGAACGCATCCTGCTGCTGATCACATCCGCCTGCTACGCCGACGCCTGCGAGGCGCTGTGCAGCGCGTCGGAGAATGCCGCCGTCCCCGCGCGGCTGACCTATGGCCTGTCCCTTGCCGAGGAGCCGGCCGAGGAAGACCTGGACGCCATGCGCGCCCTGGGCTCGGTGCAGTACCTGTGCCCCGGCGCGGACGCCTGGCGCGAGGTGGACGCCCTGTGGCAGGGGGAAGGATACATCCTCATGGCGCATCCGGCCATGCGCTTTGCCCGCGGGTGGGACGAGGGGCTGCTTCGCGCGCTGCGCCAGTGCGGCCGCGACGGCATGACCTCCTGCGTGCTGACGGGCTATCTGCCCCGGCCCATGGATCCCGTGGACGCGGTATATCCCGTGGCGGCGGAGGGCTTCGACCAGGAGGGAAGGCTGTGCTTCCACCGGGGCACGGCCCTGCGCTACGCCCGGGGGCCCCAGCGCAGCGCCTTTGTGCACAGGGACTTCTGCTTTGCCCCGGCGGGGTTCTTCCGGGAGATGGCGCAGGAGAGTCCGTCGCCGGTGTTCCTGCGGGCCTTTCGGAGCAAGTGGGAGCCGTATACGCTGCACCGTCCGCTGATCCGGGTGGAATGGGACGAGGAGCTGCCGCCCGAGGCGGTGGACGTGGATGCGGAGCAGGCCGGCGGCGGACTGAGCCGCTTCGGGAAGCGCTTCGGGCTGCGCATTGAGGCGCGGCAGCTGTCGGCGATGGCGCGGCAGGGGATATTCACGGCGAGCCTGGAATTCCCGATCCGGGTGCCGGTTCGGGTGCGGCTGAAGGAGGCGCTGCGGGATGCGTCCCTGCGCCGCTCGAAGCTCACGCCCCTGTGCGTGACGGCCTTCCTGCCCCAGCCCCAGCCCGCGGAGAATCTGCGGGAGGAGCAGATGAGCTGGTTCTGCCGTCTGGCGCGGCTGAAGAATCTGGCGCTTTTGTGCTACGCGGACGGGGCGACGTGCCGGCAGCTGGTGACGGCGTATCCCAACGTGCTGGAGTACAAGCAGCGCTACGGCCTGCAGGTGGGGGAGAATCTGCCGCCGGAGGAGATGCCCGGCTACATCCGCCTGTGCAAGCCGTTCCTTCTGGCCCAGAGCCGGGAGAAGATGCTGGGGCACAGCCACTATGTGTGGGTGAACTTCGGCTATCTGCGCTATCCGGTGTACGAGCGGGCGTCGCTGGACTGGGCGGAGCTGTGCACAGACAGAATCACCCTGGCGGTGGTGGACGGGAAGGTGGACACGTCCATGATCGTCATGCCCC
>JBJEYH010000113.1:0-1542 GCA_051886675.1 Aristaeellaceae bacterium | reverse complement strand
CGGACAGCATGTGCACCTCGTCGATGATATAGACCTTGTAGCGGCCCTGCTGGGGCGGATACTTCACGGTCTCCCGCAGGTCGCGGATTTCGTCCACGCCGTTGTTGCTGGCCGCGTCGATCTCCATCACGTCGAGGCTTTCGTCCGCCAGAAGGCGCCGGCAGCTCTCGCACTTCCCGCAGGGATCGCCGTCCGCCGGATGCTCGCAGTTGATGGCCCGGGCCATGATCTTGGCCGTGGAGGTTTTGCCGGTGCCCCGGCTGCCGCAGAACAGGTATGCGTGGGCGATGCGCCCGGTGGTAATCTGGTTGCGCAGCGTGGCGATGACCGCCTCCTGGGCCACCATGGAGGAAAAGTCCAGGGGCCGCCACTGGCGGTATAGAGCCTGATAGGCCATAGATTTCCCGCTCCTTCCATCAGCGGCCCGCCGTCAGGGCCTTGCCACGCCGTCGTCCGGCACAAAGCCGCAGAAGCTCCTGTCCCGCACCGTCAGATAGCCGTGGTCGCCCTCGCGGATGGCCGCGTAGGCTTCCTCGTCCACCACCAGCTCGATGGGCTTGCCGCTGTCCGGCTCAAAGGTTACATAATGCTGCATGGTCGTCACGCCGTCCGCCTCCTGCTCGGCGCGGGTGGGCATGCGGGTGCGCTTGCCCAGCACCGTGGCCGTGAGCGTCACGTCCAGGGCCTTGCCGGCATCCAGCCGCGCCCCCAGCTTCTGGGCGAACACCGCCTCGAAGGCGATCATCACCACCGCCGCCGCGCCATAGCCCAGCAGGGTCAGCGCCTGGCGAATCATATCCGTGTTCATGGTTCCTCCTCCGCTGCGGGGTGGGTCAGATCAAGCCTGTCCCGGAAGCCTGCCAGGGTCTTTTCGCCGATGCCCCGCACATCCAGCAGATCCTCCGGATAATAAAATGTGCCGTGGAGCTCCCGCTCCTCGATAATGGCCTGGCTCAGCGTCGGCCCCACCCCCGGCAGACGGTCCAGCTCCGCCAGATCGCCGCCGTTCACGTCCACGTCCCCCGCGGCCAGGGGGATCTCCGTCACCGCCGCCGCCCTGCGCCCCCGGGCGGCAAAGGCTGTCGTCTGCTTCTCCGGGTCCGACAGAACCACCGACAGAAGCAGAAGCAGCGCACAGGCCGCCATCAGAAGACCGGCGATCGCCCGTCCGGCGAACCTGTGCGCTGCGTTCATGGCCTTACAGAGCCTTGCGGACCTTCTGGCCTTCACGGGAATCCTCCAGGATGTAGCCCGCGGCCTTGATGGCGTCCCGCAGTTCGTCCGAGCGCTTCCAGTCCCTGGCCTTGCGGGCGGCGGCGCGCTCGTCCACCATGGCCTGGATGTCGGCAGGCAGGGCGTCCTCGTTTTTCTGCACCAGACCCAGCACGTCGGTCAGAGCCGTGAAGGAGTTGAGGGCCGCCTCCACCGCCGCCTTGCTGCTGGCGGCGGTCAGGGACACGTTCACGTCCTTGACCAGCTCGAAGATCGCGCCGATGGCGTCGGCGGTGTTCAGGTCGTCGTCCATGGCCTCGTCGAAGCGCT
>JBJEYH010000112.1:0-1543 GCA_051886675.1 Aristaeellaceae bacterium | reverse complement strand
CCCACGAGATCATGACCTTCTACGACGCGCCCTACGGCTCGGTGTGGAGCCTGTATCATGACGAGCTGCAGGGCAGCGGCGACGAATGATCCGCGCCTGATCGATCGCCATCAGCGCAACCATGTTTCACGCAAAACAGATGGGATTCCGACGGGATCAGCGCCCTTCGCCATGGGACAGGGCGGCGTCCCGAACCTTCGGAACCCACGATAAGGAGTCATATGAGCAAGCCTTTTTCCTATGAAGTGACCCACGTCTGCAAGCAGTCCGGCGCGCGCCTGGGCGTGCTGCATACCCCCCACGGCGATATCCAGACCCCCATCTACATGCCCGTGGGCACCGCCGCCTGCGTCAAGGCCATGACCCCCAGGGAGATGGAGGAGATCGGCACGCAGATTCTGCTGTCCAACACCTACCACCTCCACCTGCGCCCCGGCGAGAAGCTCATCCAGGAGGCCGGCGGCCTGCACAAGTTCATGAGCTGGAACAAGCCCATCCTCACCGACAGCGGCGGCTTCCAGGTGTTCTCGCTGGCGGGCATCCGCACCATCAAGGAGGAGGGCGTCACCTTCCAGAGCCACCTGGACGGCAGCCGGCACTTCATCGGGCCGGAGGAGTCCATGGACATCCAGATGGCCCTGGGCTCGGACATCTGCATGGCCTTCGACGTGTGCAGCCCCTACCCCTGCGACTACGACACCGCCCGGGTGAACATGGACCGCACCCATCGCTGGGCCGAACGCTGCAAGGTTCACCACAACCGGGAGGATCAGGCGCTGTTCGGCATCGTGCAGGGGGCGTTCTACAAGGATCTGCGGATCCGCAGCGCGCAGACCCTGGCGGATATGGACTTCATCGGCTATGGCATCGGCGGATTGTCCGTGGGCGAGCCCAAGCCCCTGATGTACGAGATGCTGGAGGAAATCGCGCCCTACATGCCCTTCAACAAGCCCCGCTACCTGATGGGCGTGGGCTCTGCCGACTGCCTGGTGGAGGGCGTGATGCGCGGCATCGACATGTTCGACTGCGTGCTGGCCACCCGCGTGGCCCGCAACGGCACCGCCATGACCAGCAAGGGCCGCGTGGTCATCAAGAACGCCCAATACGCCCGCGACTGGGGCCGCCTGGACGAGGAGTGCGACTGCTACACCTGCCAGAACTTCAGCCGGGCCTACATCCGGCATCTGCTGCGGGCGGGGGAGATTACCGGCGGACGGCTGGTATCGATCCACAACCTGCGGTATCTCCTGCACCTGATGGAGCAGATGCGCGAGGCCATCGCCAACGACTGCTTCCTGGACTTCCGGAAGGAATTCTACAGCAAGTACGATATGTCCCGCAACTTCTGACCCCACCAAGGGAACGCGGCAGCGGAAAAGGGTCAAGGGGCGATGCCCCTTGCCTTGGTAGCAGGGGCGGCGTTAGCCCCTGCGCAGGTCTGGGCGGCAGCCCAGGCGCAACATAAATGAGGAAGAAAAAAGGGAACAGAAGAAGCCAGAGTTTCCAAGCAGGCGACGAAGTTCGCCCGCGTCGGAAACGGCAG
>JBJEYH010000111.1:0-1545 GCA_051886675.1 Aristaeellaceae bacterium | reverse complement strand
TCGCGCAGGGTGGTATCGAATATCTTGATTCTGCTCATCAGAAACTTCCTTTCTTGCAGCGTTGGAAGCGCCATTGCTCCCAACGCTCGCCAAAGAGGCTTGCACCTCTACAAAACCCATTCACAGGAAGCCCGGTTGCGGGGCGGGAAAAAGGGGGCTTGGGGGCGCAGCCACCCAAAAACTCGCAGGCTGCGCGTCGCGGCGCGCCTGTCGCGCGCCGTGACCCCCTCAAGCGCGGCGCACCCTCCGTGCGCCGTGCCTGCAGTCAAGCCGCGGCACACTTCCACGCGCGCGCAGCATGACCGGAGGCGCGCGAAACGGGGTGAAACCCCTGGGAGTCCAGAGGGCTATGCAGCCCTCTGGCGGGGTCGGGGGGCAGCGCCCCTCGCGTTCTCTTTACTCCAGAATAGCGCCCTTGTCGGCGGAGGAGACGAGCTTGGCGTAGCGGGCCAGGTAGCCGGTCTTGACCTTGGGCTCGGGGCAGACCCAGGCGGCGCGGCGGCGGGCCAGCTCCTCCTCGGGAACCTTCAGCTCAATGGTGCAGGCGGGGATGTCAATGGCGATACGGTCACCTTCCTCCACCAGGGCGATCAGGCCGCCGGCGGCAGCCTCGGGGCTCACGTGCCCGATGGACGCGCCGCGGGTCGCGCCGGAGAAGCGGCCGTCCGTCAGCAGGGCGACGCTCTCGCCCAGACCCATGCCGCAGATGGCGGAGGTGGGGTTCAGCATTTCCCGCATGCCCGGGCCGCCCTTGGGGCCCTCGTAGCGGATCACCACCACGTCGCCCGGGACGATCTTCTGATCATAAATGGCGGCGATGGCTTCCTCCTCGGAGTCGAACACCCGGGCAGGGCCTTCGTGGCGCATCATCTCGGGGGCCACGGCGCTCTGCTTCACCACGCAGCCGTCCTTGGCCAGGTTGCCCTTCAGCACCGCAATGCCGCCATTGGCAGAGTAGGGCCGGTCGATGGGCCGGATGATGCTTTCGTCGCGGTTCACGGCGCCTTCCAGATTTTCCGCCATGGTTCTGCCGGTGCAGGTCATCACCGTGGTGTCCAGAAGGTTCTTCTTCGTCAGCTCCTTCATCACGGCCAGCACGCCGCCCGCACGGTCAAGATCCTCCATGAAGGTCTCGCCCGCCGGCGCCAGATGGCACAGGTTGGGGGTGTTGGCGGAAATCTCGTTGGCGTGATCCAGGTCGATGGTCACACCCGCCTCGTGGGCGATGGCCGGCAGATGCAGCATGGTGTTGGTGGAGCAGCCCAGGGCCATGTCGACGGTCTCGGCATTGTTGAAGGCCGCAGGGGTCATGATGTCCCGGGGACGGATGTTCTTCTCCACCAGCTGCATGATCTGCATGCCGGCATGCTTGGCCAGGCGAAGACGCGCGGAGTAGGGCGCGGGAATGGTGCCGTTGCCGGGCAGGGCCATGCCCAGGGCCTCGGTCAGGCAGTTCATGGAGTTGGCGGTGTACATGCCCGAGCAGCTGCCGCAGGAGGGGCAGGCGTTCTCCTCATAATTGCGCACGCCGTCCTCGTCCAGGGT
>JBJEYH010000110.1:0-6671 GCA_051886675.1 Aristaeellaceae bacterium | reverse complement strand
CACAGGCTTGGCAGCCTTGACCACCTCGGGCGTGGTGCCGACCTTGGCGTTGCGGTCGCGGGTATGCTCGCGAACCTTCATGGTGATGCAGTGACGGGGGCACTTCTCCGCGCACAGGCCGCAGCCGGTGCAGGCGGCGGTGATCTCATGGGGCTGCTTGACCGAGCCGACAATGGCCTCGAAGGGGCAGGCGCGCTTGCACATGGTGCAGCCCACGCAGGAGGCCTGGTTGATCTCGGCGATCCTGCGGTTGTCCCAGTCCGCCCAGATGGCGCGGGTGGGGCAGACCTCGGCGCACATCATGCAGCCGCGGCACTTCTCCAGGTCGATCACGGGCAGATGGTTCTTCATGGTGATCGCGCCGAACTTGCAGGCCTGCTCGCAGCGCTCGCAGCCGATGCAGCCGCGGTCGCAGATATCGGAAACAATGATGCCCTCCTCGGCGGCGCGGCACATGACACGTACAGGCTCGTTCACGGGATGCAGGTCCAGCACGCCCTTGGGGCAGGTGGCCACGCACTTGCCGCAGCCGACGCACTTGTTCTCGTCGATCAGGGCGATGTGACGGTTCTCATCCATGTGGATGGCGTCGAAGGCGCAGACGCGCACGCAGCTGCCCATGCCGATGCAGGCGTACTTGCAGCTGCGGGGACCGTCGCTGACCAGGCTGGCCGCCACGCAGTCACTGATGCCCTTGTAGGCGAACTTGTCCTTGCAGTGCTCGTTGTGGCCCTTGCAGATGACGCGGGCCACCAGCCGGGTGCTGGGGTCAGCGGGCTTCACGCCCATGACCTCGCCGATTTTCGACGCGGTTTCCGCGCCGCCCACAGGGCAGGCGTTCACGCTGGCCTTGCCGGAGACAATGGCATCGGCGCAGCCGTCGCACCCGGGATAGCCGCAGGCGCCGCAGTTGGCGCTGGGCAGCAGCTCGCGCACGGCGTCGCGCTTGGGATTGGCGGGCACGGCGAAGATCTTCGAGGTCAGCGTCAGCAGCCCGCCGAAGATCAGACCCATGCCGCCCAGCACGAGGGCCGCATACAAAATTTCCATATGTTACCCTCCCTTACTTGATCAGGCCGCCGAAGCCCATGAAGGCCACCGCCATCAGGCCGGCGGTAATCAGCGCGCCGGGGAAGCCGTCCATCCACTTGGGCATGTTGGACATGGCCAGCCGCTCGCGGATGCAGGAGAACAGAATCAGCGACAGGGTGAAGCCCAGCGCCGCGCAGCAGCCGTTGACCGTGCTCATGATCAGGTCGTAGCCGGTGTCGGAGTTCAGCAGGGCCACGCCCAGCACCGCGCAGTTGGTGGTGATCAGGGGCAGGTACACGCCCAGCGCCTGATACAGGGAGAAGGACAGCTTCTTCAGCGCCATCTCCACCACCTGCACCAGCACCGCGATCACCAGGATGAAGGCGATGGTGCGCATGTACATCAGGTCGAGGGGCAGCAGCAGCACATGCTCCACAATCCAGGCGATGAAGGACGCCAGCGTCATGACGAAGGTCACGGCCATGCCCATGCCCAGGGCGGTATCGAACTTCTTGGACACCCCCAGGAAGGGGCAGATGCCCAGGAACTTGTTCATGACGAAGTTGTTCACCAGCAGCGAGCCAACCAGCACCGCCAGATACGTTCCGCTCTGAATCATGCCAGTTCCTCCTTCCGCTCGGCGATGCGCCGCGCCGTATAGGCCTTGAGACAGTTGACCAGAATCAGCAGAATGCCCAGGGTGATGAAGCCGCCGGGAACATTGAGCATGATGCCCATGGGCTGGTAGTTGGCGGGCATCACCTGGAAGCCGAAGACGGTGCCGCTGCCCAGGGCCTCACGGATGCAGCTCAGCAGCGTGATGGCGAAGGTGAAGCCCAGGCCCATGCCCAGGCCGTCGGCCACGGACAGGGCGGGGGGATTCTTGAAGGCGAAGGATTCCGCCCGGGCGAAGATGATGCAGTTCACCACGATCAGGGGGATGTACATGCCCAGCGCGCTGGACAGATCCGGCAGGAACGCCTTCAGCAGCAGATCCACGATGGTCACGAAGGAGGCGATCACCACGATGAAGGACGGGATGCGCACCTTCTCGGGGATGACGTTGCGCAGCAGGGAGATAAACAGGTTGGAGAACACCAGCACCACCGTGGTGGCCAGGCCCATGCCCACGCCGTTGATGGCGGCGGTGGTGATGGCCAGGGTGGGGCACATGCCCAGCATCAGCGTGAAGGTGGGGTTCTCATGAATCAGACCGTTCAGGAATACGCTGGTCAGCGTCTTGTTTTCCTCATTAGCCATGCTTTTTCACCTCCCCGAAGGGCTTGGGCGCCGTGAACTTGTCGATCAGGGGCGTCGCGACATTCATAAACAGGATGGCGAAGGAGCATCCTTCAGGATAGGACGCGAAGGCGCGGATGACGAACAGCAGCAGGCCGCAGCCCACGCCCATGATGATCCGCCCGGGATTGCTCACGGGGCTGGTCACATAGTCCGTCGCCATGAAGAACGCGCCCAGCATCAGGCCGCCGGCCAGCACCTGGTACAGCGCCATTTCGGCGCCGTCCTTGATCAGGTAGCACAGGAACACCGTGGCGATGAAGCTGACGGGGATCTTCCAGTCGATGATCCGGCGGGCGATCAGGTACACGCCGCCCAGGAGGATCGCCAGCTTGCAGGTTTCGCCCAGCACGCCGCCGCAGTTGCCGATGAGCAGATCCCACAGGCTGACGCCCTGGGGCCCCACGGAGGCCAGGGTGGCCAGGGGCGTGGCGGTGGACATGGTGTCCACGGCGAAGTTGGTCTGGGGATAGGCGCCCATCAGCTGGCTCCAGCTGACGAACAGGATGGCGCGGGCGGTCAGGGCGGGGTTCATGAAGTTGCTGCCGATGCCGCCGAACATCTGCTTGACCAGGATGATGGCGATCAGCGAGCCCACCACCGCCAGCCACAGGGGCGCGTTGGCCGGCAGGTTGTAGGCCAGGAGCAGGCCCGTCACCGCGGCGCTCCAGTCGCCGATGGAGGAAGGCAGATGGTTCATCTTCTGCCAGGCCCACTCGGCCACCACGGCGGTGAACACCGCCACCGCGATGAGCATGGCCGCGTGGCTGCCATACAGGACAATGCCCGCGATGCCGGCCGGAGCCAGCGCCAGGCACACCTCCTGCATGATGCGCCGCGTGGAGATGTTGTCCCTCAGATGCGGCGAGGAGGTAACGGCAAGATTCTTCTGCATATTGCTCAGCCCTCCTTCTTTTCTTCCGCAGCCTTGGCCGCAGCTTCTTCCGCGGCCTTGCGGGCGGCGGCCTGGCGGCGGCGGGTGTTGATGATCTTCTTGCCGGCGCGGCAGGACTGGGTCAGCTCACGCTTGGCGGGGCAGGCGAAGGTGCAGGCGCCGCACTCCAGGCAGTTCATCACGCCCAGCTTCTCCGCCATGTCGATCTGGTTGGCGCGCACCAGCGCGTCCAGCTTGGCGGGCATCAGCTGCATGGGGCAGGCGCGCATGCACCGGCCGCAGCGGATGCAGGGCGATTCCTGCCTGGTCAGCGCCTCGCGGCCCAGGGCCAGGATGCCCGAGGAGCCCTTGGTGATCGGGATGTCGGTACGGGCGATGGCCATGCCCATCATCGGGCCGCCGCTGATGAGCTTGCGCACGCCGGTCTGCAATCCGCCGCAGGCATCCAGCAGGGTCTCGATGGGCGTGCCGATGCGCACCATGAAGTTGCCCGGATTGTTCACCAGACCGCCCACGGTGGTCACGCGCTCAATCAGCGGCCTGCCCTCCCGGACAGCCTGCTGAATGGCATACACCGTGGCCACGTTGCACACCGCGCAGCCCACCTCGATGGGCAGCGCGCCGCAGGGCACCTTGCGCCTGGTGGTGGCGTAGATCAGCTGCTTCTCACCGCCCTGGGGATAGCGCACCGGCAGACCCCGTACGGTCACGCCGTCGGCGCCCTCGGCGGCCCTGGTCAGCATGGCGATGGCGTCGGGCTTGTTGTCCTCCACGCCGATGATGGCCTCGCGGATGTCCAGCGCCAGCATGATCAGCCGCACGCCGTCGATGATCTCCGCGGCCTTCTCCAGCATCAGGCGGTGATCCGCCGTCAGATAGGGCTCGCACTCCGCGCCGTTGATGATCAGCTTCTCGATGGTCTTGCCCTTGGGGGGCGTCAGCTTCACCGCCGTGGGGAAGGTCGCGCCGCCCATGCCCACGATGCCCGCATCGCGGATGATCTTCTGCAGCTCGGCGGCGGACAGGGTTTCGGGATGCTCGGCGGGATGCAGCTCCACCCATTCATCCTGATAATCGTTGTCGATGATGACGGCCATGACCTCCGTGCCGTTGGCCTGCAGGCAGGGCGTCACGTCCACCACGGTGCCCGACACCGAGGAATGCACCGGCGCGGACACAAACCCGCCGGCCTCGCCGATGACCTGACCCACCAGAACGCGGTCGCCCTTGCTGACCACGGCCCTGGCCGGCGCGCCGATATGCTGCTGCAGCGGAATGACCAGACGGGGCGGCGCGGGCAGCTCCCTGATGGCGTTGCCGCCATTGACGCGCTTGCCGCTCACACCCTCGTGCGGATGTACGCCGCCGGGAAACAGACGAGATCCAAACACGGACAAAGATCCCCCTTCCAAGATATGGCTATGCAGCCGGAGCCCGCCGCCATTGGCGATGCCCCGCGCATGAACGGAATGAATCCGGCAGACCCTCTGCCTGAACATACGGAAACGCGCTTTCCTCCCGTGAGCGGCCCGCTCACCCGGGAAAGCCCGTCCGTGCCGCCGTAACGGCGGCTATGCTGCCGGCCCTGCCGCGGATATTCCCCCGCCGAAAGTCCGACTGACCCATTATAGCACAGGTGCAGGGGCTTCGTACAGAGGATTTTCGCTTTCTGCCGGTATTTTTGTCGAATTTTTATCAATATCGTCACGCCTCTGAACGCAGAGCGCGCGCCTGGGCCAGCATATGCGCCGCGTGGCTGAAGGCGGAGGCCTCGCTGCCGTCGGCGCCGCCCAGCATCCGGGCCACCTCGGCCACGCGCTGCTCGGGCGTCAGGCAGGCGACGGTGGTGTTGGTGCGCTCACCGTCGGAATGCTTCTCCACCAGGAACTGATGCTCCGCCATGGCGGCGATCTGCGGCAGATGGGTCACGCACAGCACCTGCCGCCTGCGGGCGATGAGCGCCATCTTCTCGGCCACCACCTGGGCCATCCGCCCGCTGATGCCCGTGTCGATCTCATCGAAGACCATGCAGCCCACGCCGACCTTCTCCGCCTCAAGGGACTTGATGGCCAGCATCAGCCGGGACAGCTCGCCGCCGGAGGCGATCTTCGACAGGGGCTTGAGGGGCTCGCCGGGATTGGGCGAGATCATGAACTCCACCGCGTCGTCGCCGGTGGGCTGGGGCATGGGCTGCTTCCCCTCGGGCCGGGGCGCGAAGGCTGCCCGGAACACGGTCTTCTCCATGCCCAGATCCGCCAGCTGCGCCATCATCCGCCTTTCGAAGACCTCGGCCAGCGCCTGTCGGGAGGCCGTCAGCTGCCGCGCCAGGGTCCGGTAGGCCGCCAGCAGCCGCCTGTGCTCCTGCCCCATGGCCGCCACCTGCTGATCCATGCTGGCGAAGTTGTCGTACTCCTCCTGCATCTGCTCCTGGCTGGCCAGCACGGCGGGAATGTTCTCGCCATACTTGCGCTCCATGCGGCGGATCAGGTCCAGGCGGGTCTCCACCTGCTCGGCCCGGCGGGGATCGAATTCCCCGCTTTCCATCATGTCCGCCAGCTCGTAGCTGATTTCTTCCAATTCATAATAGGCCGATTCGCACCGGGAGGCCAGGGAATGATACTTCTCCCCCAGGCCGTCCAGACTCTGCAGGGCGGTCAGGGCCTCCTTCAGGCGGGTGAGCAGCGGCTCCCCCTCCCCGCCGGCGGACAGCACGCCATAGGCCGTCTGCACGGCGGTGGCGATCTTCTCGGCATGGCGGAAGCGCTCCTTTTCCGCCGTCAGCGCTTCCTCCTCGCCCGCCCGGAGCCTGGCCTTCTTCAGCTCCTCCAGGGATTTCTTCAGCGATTCCATCCGGTACTGCTTCTGCTCGTTTTCCCTGACCAGCCGGGCGTAGCGGCGATGGTTCTGGATGAAGGCCTGATACGCCTCCTCCACCTGACGCAGCAGCGCCTGATGCCCTTCGTCCCCCGACTCGTCCAGGAAGCGCAGATGATACCGCGGATCCATCAGGAACTGGGTCTCATGCTGGCCATGCACGTCCATGAGCAGCGACGCCAGCTCCTTCATCACGCCCACCGGCACCACCACCCCGCACACCCGGCACAGATTGCGCCCGCTGCGGCTGATCTCCCGGTAGAGGGTGCAGAGCGTCCCCTCCGCGTCGATGGACTGGCCCGCCAGGAACGCCTGCACCTGCGCGTTGCCCGGCACGTCGAACACGGCTTCCACCCAGGCCTTGTCCGTCCCCGTGCGGATCAGCTCCCGGTCGGCCCGGCCGCCCAGCACCAGGTTCACCGCATCCACAATGATGGACTTGCCCGCGCCGGTTTCGCCGGTCAGCACATGAAGGCCGTCGGCAAACTCCAGGGTCAGGTCCTCGATGAGGGCGATGTTGTGCATGCGCATGGACAGTATCATGGTTGTCGAACGCTCCTTACCGGGTCGT
>JBJEYH010000109.1:0-1550 GCA_051886675.1 Aristaeellaceae bacterium | reverse complement strand
GTCAGATTTTGCCGTTTTCCCTCAGCAGCGCTTCCACCAGCGCCACGCACTCGAAGACCATGTCGTCGCAGTGGGGCTTCTTCTCCCGGCCCTGCTCCCTGTTCACCCGCAGCAGGGACGCGCAGTCCAGAAGCCCGTCGTGGTTGGCCTTCAGGCGGCGGTAGTATTCGCCGATGGTCCGGGGATCCTCCAGGCCCCACAGGCCCAGGGCCATCAGCCCGCCGGTGATCGCCCCGCAGACGGAGGCCATCTTCATGCCCGCGCCGAAGTTGGCCGCCAGCTTGTATGCCTGCTCCTCGCTGACGCCCGCGTCCGGGGCGAAGGGCAGCAGCACGGCCTGGGCGCAGTTGTAATGGGGGGTGACGATGGCCCGCAGCTCCCGGGCCCTGTCCATGTACTTGCTCATAACGATCCGCTCGCTTTCGCATTGGTGTGGGTACCGTGTTCTATTATAGCCCATCCGGCCCCGGCGCGCAAGCGTCCGCCGCGCCCCAGGCAAGACCGTTCCAGCCGGGGGTCAGCTCCCACAGCGCGCCGCTTACGCGCACCGCGCCCCGATCCCCGCGGAAGGACACGATCATCTCCATGCTGCAGATGAAGCTGTCCTTCACCTCGCACCGGAGGACGAAGCGATCCTTCTCCGTCCAGGCGCCGGAGGCGACGCACCGCTCGCCGGTTCCGGGGAACACGCCATCCGCCCAGCCGCCCACCCCGTAGGGCAGCGCCGCGTCCCCGGACGCCATGGCGAACACCACCGCCTCGGGCCGGATGGTCAGCGCGGTGAAGGGCAGCTCCGTCCGGGCGAAGCGGATCCGCCGGATCACCTCCTGCCGATCGGCCGGCGCGACAGGCGGCAGGGCCAGGGCCGCCAGCCGGGCGGAAAGCTCCCGGGCGTCGCCGGGGTCGGAGGGCAGGCTGCCGATCCCCGCCAGATGCCGGAAGAATCCGTCGTAGATGGGCTGCACGCCCACGCCGGAGAGCATGGTGTTCCCCGTGGTGCAAAGGGACAGCCCTTCCTCCGGCAGGCACAGGGCCATCTGCCCGCCCATGCCGTACATGCTGAACCCCCGCCGCATCCGCCAGAACTGATAGCCGTAGCCATAGCGTTCCTCGGGAGCGGCGCGTTCATCCGTGGCAATCAGACGGCTGGTGGCATCCCGCAGGTAGTCCTGCGGCACAAGGCCCTGCCCGTCGCTCATGCAGAAGTCCGCCAGACGGGAAAAATCCCGCAGCGTCATCAGCAGACCCGTGCCGCCCTGGCTGACGCCCGCGCCATCCTTCAGCCAGCGCTTCGGGCCGTTCATGCCGAGAAAGCCGAACAGCCGCCTCTCCAGAAAGCTGAGGATCTCCCCGCCCGCCAGCTTCTCCGCCAGCGCGCACAGAACCTGGGAGGCGGAGGTGTCATAGTGGAAGAGCGTCCCGGCGGGATGGGTGGGCTCCCCGCGGAAGAAGGGCTGCGTCCAGTCCCGGTCGCCCAGGGGACTGTACATGGCCCGGTCGTAGCAGGTGGACATCATCAGCATGTTGCGGATGGTCACCTCCCGCAGCAT
>JBJEYH010000108.1:0-1552 GCA_051886675.1 Aristaeellaceae bacterium | reverse complement strand
CTGCCCTGCAACGTGGAGGACTACATCAACGACGATACCGTCACCCACGGCCCCGGCAACGCCCAGCTGGCCGAGCTGATCCCCAACCTGCTGACCTCCCTGGGCATCCTGGGCACCTTCATGGGCATGATGCGCGGCCTGGGCGGACTGGACTTTTCCGACTCAGCCAACATCATCGCGGGCATCCCCACGCTGCTGACGGGCATGCAGTTCGCCTTCGGCACGTCGGTGGCGGGCATCAGCTGCTCGCTGGTGTTCAACATGCTCAACCGCATCGCCCAGGGCTCCAGCTACCGGGCGGTGGACGACTTCGTGGAATCCTTCACCCAGCTGGCCATGCAGCGCCCCCTGGACAACGACGTGCAGCTGATCTGCCAGAACCAGGACGCCAACCACATGCTCTCCACCCTGGCCGACGGCCTTCCCCAGCAGATTGCCGGCTCCATTGAGCTGTCCATGACCCGGGCCATGCAGCCCGTGGCCAAGAGCATGGACAACTTCCTCATCGGGGCCACCCGGGCCCAGGTGGACGGCGTGGGCCGGATTGTGAACAACTTCGTCCAGCAGATGAACGACGCCCTGGGCAGCCAGCTGCTGAACCTGGGCCAGACGCTGACGGACATCAACCAGCATCAGCGGGTGACCATGGAGCAGGTGGAGCAGACCCTGCGCTCGGCCACCGCCATCGCCCAGGACGTGGGCCGGCTGCAGGGCGTGAGCCAGGACGTGATCACCCACTTCGAGCGCTACATTCAGGAGCTGAGCGAGGCCCGCCGCCGGGACGAGGGCTTCGAGCAGACCTCGGCGGAACTGCTGGGCACCCTGCAGCAGGCCGTCACCCGCCAGCAGGAGGCCCTGAACGCCCTGCGCGCCTATCAGGACGAGCTGACGCGGGCACAGGCCTCCTTCACCCAGCAGAGCCGGGACGCCGTGGACAGCCTGCAGCAGTCCAGCGAGGACAACGCCGCCCGTCTGGCCCAGATGGGGCAGGCCATGGAGACCTCCGGCGAGCAGCTTTCCCGCAGCTACGGCAGCTTCGTGGAGAACGTGGTGGAAGCCCTCTCCCGTTCGCTGGGCATGTTTGAGCAGAGCATGAACAGCATGGTGAACGCCCTGACGGAGCGCATCGGCGCGCTGGACAGGAGCGGCGTCAGCGGAATGACCGCCGCCCAGGCCAGCGAGATTCAGCGGCTGCTGGCCAGCATGGAAAGGACCCTCACCCAGGCCGTCGGGTACGATGACCGGAAGGAGGGCTGACCATGGCACGTCAGCGGGTACACAACCGCCGGGCAGGGCGGGGCTCCTCGGGGGGCGGCGCCAGCTGGATCAGCTACTCGGACATGATGGCCGCGCTGCTGCTGGTGTTCGTGCTGATTCTGTCCATCAGCCTGCACCAGTACTTCACCATGCTGGAGACCAAGCAGGCGGAGCTGGAGGCGCAGCAGGCCACCCTGGATGAGCAGACCATCCTCCTGGCCACCCAGCAGACCACCCTGGACGAGCAGACCGCCGCGCTGTCCCTGGCGCAGACGGAGCTGGACGCGCAGACCGC
>JBJEYH010000107.1:0-6723 GCA_051886675.1 Aristaeellaceae bacterium | reverse complement strand
GAAATCGCGGACTATCTGGGCAAGCCGGAGGACAAGGCGCTGTTTGCCGAGTACCGGGACGGTTGCAAGGAAGCCTACCGCCAGCTGATTTCCCTGCCGGGTTACACCCTGGACACCGACCGGCAGGCCAAGCTGGTGCGGCCGCTGTATATGCACCTTCTGGACGAAAAGCAGACGGACTATGCCCGGAAGCGGCTTGTGAAAGCCATGGAAAACTACGGCTGGCGGCTGGGCACAGGGTTCCTGTCCACGCCCTTCATTCTGGACGTGCTGGCGGGCATGGACATCGAATACGCCTACCGCCTGCTGGAAAACGAGGAAATGCCCGGGTGGCTGTTCATGCCGAAGAACGGCGCCACCACCATCTGGGAATCCTGGGAGGGAACGAAGGCCCAGGGCGGTATCGCCTCGCTGAACCACTACTCCAAGGGCGCGGTCTGCGAGTGGCTGTTCAAGACCATGTGCGGCATCCGGGTGGATGGGGAGAACCATTTCACCATCGCGCCCCGCCCCGGCGGGCACTTCACCCACGCCAGGGCAAGCTACCAGAGCGTATACGGTCTGGTGGAAAGCGGCTGGGAAAGGAACGGGGACAGTTATACGCTTACCGTCCGTATTCCCTGCAACACCACGGCGGAGGTGATGTTGCCCAGCGGGGATCATGACGTGATTGCAGCAGGGTTTCATCAATTCACCTGGGAGGTTCCTGATGCAGCAGGGTAAGGAACTGCCCTGTATCACTTACCGGAATGCTCGCGCGGTCATCGCGGATATTACGGACGGTACCGTTATCGGCTATCGATGGTTTCGGTTTCGGGGCGGAGAAAAGCTCAGTCTTGAGCTGACGGGAGATTTTCACGGGTTTGTGCAGGTATCCACATCGCTTGGAGGAAAACCGACAGCGGAAATGCCCGCAGTTTCCGGGAAGGAAGTCTCCCTCTGCCTGTCCGGGGAATATCCGGTTTATCTCACTTTCTGTGGAAACGGAAACGCGATTCTTCAGAATATCAAATTTTTATAAAGGAAAGGATACGCACGATGAAAGTATTCATGATCGGCGGAACAGGTCTGCTGGGCAGTGAAGCCGCCAAGGTATTGATTGAACGGGGACATGAGGTGACCTCCATCGCCCTGCCTCCTCTGCCGGAGGGCGCGGTGCTGCCCCCGGAAATGAAAATCGAGTTCGGCAACTATCTGGAGATGAGCGACGATGAACTATGCGCCCATCTGACCGGCTGTGAGGGCTTTGTGTTTGCCGCCGGTGTGGACGAGCGGGTGGAAGGTCCTGCCCCCATCTACAACCTGTACAAGAAGTACAACATCGACCCCATCAACCGGCTGCTGAAGCTGGCCAAGGAGTGCGGGGTCAAGCATGTTTCCATCTGCGGTTCCTACTTCTCCTACTATCGCCTCCCTGATAAAGGGGCGCACAGGTGAAAGAAATACCATGAAAGCACTTCAACTCCTTGCTCTCGACAAGAGCGTCCGAATTCTGTATACGACGAGTACGGCCATGCGCTGACCAACATGCGCCGGGGGCTGGGCGCGCCGCTGTCCGGCTGCTTCAACAATTTCTTCACGGACTGCATGGGCTCCCCCATCCGTTCGGAAATCTGGGCGGTGATCTGCGCGGGCATGCCGGAGCTGGCGGCATATTACGCCTATCAGGACGCCAGCGTTGATCACGCCGGCGGCGAGGGCGTGTACGGCGAAATCTTCTTCGCCGTGCTGGAGAGCCTGGCCTTCACGGAGCGGGACAAGCTGACGCTGATTCGCAGCGCCCTGTCCTGTCTGCCGGAGGGCTGCGCCGTTCGCCAGGCGGTGGAGCTGCTGCTCTCCTGCTGGCAGCGCGGCATGCCGTGGGTGGCGGCGCGGCAGGCCATCATCGACCGCTTCGCCGGGGACAACTTCACCTACGCGCCGGTGAACATCGCCTTTACGCTCATCGGCTGGCTGTATGAGGAGGGCTTCACCCGGCAGATGCTGACGACCGTCAACTGCGGCTACGACACCGACTGCACGGTCGCGACGCTGGGCTCGCTGCTGGGCATCCTGTACGGCACGGCCTATCTGGACGCCTGCTGGACGGAGCCGCTGGGCGAGCGGATCATCACCAGCCGCCCCATCACGGGCTTCAGGGCCCCGGCGACCATCGCGGAGCTGACGGAACGCTCCCTCGCGGCCCGGAAGCTGGTGGCGGCGCAGCGGAAAATGCAGCCGGACGCGTCCGCCTGGCGGATTCCCTACCTGAGCCGGGCGGAGGCGTACAGGCTGCCGCAGCGGGCCTTCATGCAGCATGACCTGGAGGTTCGGCTGTACCGCAGCCCCGTCTTCGCCCGGGGCGAGAGCAAAACGGTGCGGGCCGAAATCCGCAACCTGCAGGATATTCCGCAGACGCTGAGGCTCCTTCCGCACGCGGAGGGCTTTGCCTGTACGGCCGCCGACGTGACGCTTGCCCCCGGCGAAACGCAGACCGCCGCGCTGACCATGACCGCCCCTGCGCAGGAGGTGCCGCTGGTGCGCGGCAGGCTGGAGATCGCGCGTTTCCTGAACGGCGTTTACTGGGACAGCGAGAGCGTTCCGCTGTCCGTGTGGGGCACGATGGACTGGCAGTGGACAACGGACACGGCGCAGGGCGTTCTTCACCTGGAGGAAAACCGGATCACCGCCGCGCAGCTGCCGCCCCAGCCGGGGAAGCTCATTCTGGAAACCACCCTGACGCTGCGGGATGCGGGCGCGGCGACGCTGAAATTCGCCTGCGCGAATCCTTTGACGGTGCTGCTGGACGGCCAGGTCATCATCGACTGCCCGGAGCGCACGGCAGTGATCCCGGCCTATCACCGGGCGGATGCGCGCAAATGCGCCGCGCTGCCCGCCGGGCCCGGCGAATATCAGCTGCGGGTGGAGGTCGGCGATCCGGAGAGCCTGACGGAGCTGTATTTCATGGTGGTGACGGACGACCTGTACTGCGCCTATCGTCTGGACAGCAGCTTCACGGTGAAGAAGGCTGATCGCGATGCGTGAAATCGCGGCACAGGGCATGGGTATTCCGCTGCTGGAGCAGGCTGTTCGCCCCCTGATGACCGGCGTCATGAAGGCCCTGCGCTTCATCCGCCCGGGCATGCTGATTGAGTTCCGGCAGCGGTACGTCGGGCCCTGCATGCGGGCGTGCGGCAGCATGCTCCGCGTCAGCGGCTGCCCGGACGCGACCATCACCAACCGCGTTGCACCATTGATCTGCGCCTGACCTGCGGCGGCAGGGCTGTGCATACGGACATGCTCCTGTGGCATCCGGCGGACATCGCGGAGAACGTCCCCTGCCAGCTGCCCAGCGGCATCTTTGCCGCGGAGCAGCTTTCGGTCAGGCCGGAAAGCCTCCATGCCCGTCAGCTTCGGGGGCCTGATCCTCCGGCTGGACTCCATGCGCCGGGAGAGGGGCTTCTGATGGAAGCGCCGCTGTATGCCGCTGCGCCGCAGCTGCTCTACCCGCCGGTGCGCGCCAGGAAGGATGCCCGCGCCGTCCACGGTCCGGCAGGCGGATCTGCGCGACTGCACCGGCGATATCAGCAAACGCTCCGCCGGACAACGACAGGAGAGCTTCTTCCCTGGCCGTACTGTCTTGCGGCATGGCGCATCTGGCGCGGCTCCCGGGCTGAACCCATGGACAACCACAGGACGCATGGCATAGCCGCTGTCCCGCAGCGCCCGCCTATGGCCCGGGGGCCATGGCGCAGGGGGCAGACGATCGCTTCGCCCCGCTGACCGCAGGCCCCATCCGCGCGGCATGCGGCGAAGATGCCTGCCTGCTGCACGTGCGGCGCAGGCGGCGTTCCCGGCGGAGCAGCATGCATTGGGGAAGGAGCAAGGATCACGGATATCCGTGGGCAATGGATTGCCGCGCCCATTCAGGACGTGGATGCGGCGCCGGTCTTTATCGGGTCGTTCAGGACGGAGAAGCAGGTTCGCCGCGCGACGCTCGCGATCACGGCGCCGGGCGTGTACGAGGCGTAGCTGAACGGAAGCCGCGTCGGGCAGTTCGTGCTCGCGCCGGGCTGGACGTCCTATGAGCATCGCATACAGGTTCAGCGCTATGACGTGACGGCGATGCTCCAGGAAAACAACGGGCTGTCCGTGCTGGTGGGCTGCGGCTGGTTCTCCTCGCCCATCGGCTTCAACAGGGAAATGCAAAGCATGAGCCTGCGCCGCCCGCGCGCGCTGCTGGCGTGGCTGTGCGTGGCATAGGCGGTCATCGGCACGGACGAATCCTGGCTGTGCCGCGAGAGCGCCATCCGCAAGAGCGAGATCCACGACGGCGAAACGTTCGACGCGACGTTCGTTCCGCCCGCGCCCGTTCCCGCGCAGCTGCCGGACTACCCCTGCGGCGCGCTGATCCCCCAGGAGGGCGAGGAGGTTCGTGAGCAGGCGCGCGTGCAGGCGCAGCGGGTCTTCACCACCCCGCAGGGGGACGTGGTGGTGGACTTCGGCCAGGAGGTCACGGGCTATGTGGAATGCTCCGTCGCGGCGAAGCAGGGGGACGAGGTGCTCATCCAGCACGCCGGGATGCTCGGCAGGGACGGCAATTTCCACAACGAAAACTACCGCTCGGCGAAGGCGGAAATCCGCTGCACCTGCCGGGAAGGGCTCAACGTCTATCCTCCGCGCCTGACGTTCTTCGGCTTTCGGATGATCCGCCTGACGAAATGGCCGCAGACCGCCGGGGAGATCCGCCCGGAGCAGTTCACGGCGATCGCGGTCTGTTCCGACATCCGCCGCACGGGCCATGTCGCCTGCTCGAACCCGAAGCTGAATCAGTTTTTCTCCAATGTGTTCTGGGGGCAGCGCGGCAATTTCCTCGACCTGCCCACCGACTGCCCGCAGCGGGACGAACGCCTGGGCTTGACCGGCGACGCGCAGGTCTTCTGAAAGGCGGCCTCCTGTACCGGTTCCTGCGCAAGTGGCTGCGCGACCTGGCCGCGGAGCAGCTCGCGCGGGGCGGGAAGGTGCCCCACGTGATCCCGGAAACCTTTCACAGCGCGTATGGCTCCGCCGCATGGGCGACGCGGCGACGGTCATCCCCTGGCAGCTGTACATGACCTACGGGAAAAGGGAGATCCTCGCGGAACAGTACGCCTCCATGCGCGCGTGGGTGGACTACATCACGCGGTCGACGACCACGCCCGGCCTGTGGGCGGGCGACGAGCATTACGGCGACTGGCTGGGGCTCGACGCACCGCAGGGCAGCTTCAAGGGCTCCTCGCGGGAGGACTTCATCGCTTCGGCGTTCTACGCGTATTCCACGGAACCGGTTATCAGGGCCGGACGCGTGCCGGGCGAGGGTACGGGGGATTACGAGGCGCTGCATGCGCGCATCGTCTCCGCCTTTCATCGGGCCTATCCGGAGTACCTCACGCAGACGGAGTGCGTGCTGGCGCTGCACTTCTGCCTCGCCGAAGACGAGACGGCCGCCGCTGACCGGCTCTGCCAGCTGATCCGGCAGGCGGGCCGCATGGAGACGGGCTTCGCCGGCACACCGTACCTGCTGCACGTGCTCTCGGCACACGGGCATACCGATTTCGCGTACAGGCTGCTGCGGGAAGCGTATCCCTCCTGGCTCTATGCCGTGGGCAAGGGCGCGACGACCGTGCGGGGGCACTGGGACGGCATCCTCGAGGGCGGGACGTTCTGGCCGAAGGATATGAACAGCTTCAACCACTATGCCTGCGGCTCCGTGATCGACTGGGTCTATGAGCGGGCAGCGGGCATTCGGCCTGCCGGGCCGGGCTTTGCGCGCGTGACGGTCGCGCCGGAGCCCACGGATGCGCTGGCCTGGCTGGAGGCCTCCATCGATACGCCGCACGGACGCGTATCGAGCCGGTGGGCCCGCGCGGACGGGCGGATCCGCTATGAAATCACGCTGCCGGTGCCGGGTGAGGTCGTCATTGACGGCGAGGCGCGCATGTACAGGCCGGGCAGCTACATCCTGTGGGGAAAGCGCGAAGGATGACGGCGCTGCCTCGAAGGCCCTGATATGCCGGCAAGCCATGCCCTGGATTCATGAGCAGCCTTCATCTCCCGGATTGCGGGGCGGAACGCGGGGAATTGCGTTCTGTCCCGGATCCGGGAGCTTTTTTTGCCCCCTGCATGATCCGGTCGGAATCGGCGGAAGGCGCAGGTTCCGGGGGATCCCTGCCGTCACGGAATTGGCGGGGGGCATATGCCGCGCGGAAGGGAATCGGGCGCCAGCAGGCATCAAGGGGTGATCCGGATATCCAGCGCGTCGTTTTCCCGCGCCGCCCATCCGGCAGGAGATCATGGAAGGCGCGGCCGCAAAGCAGGCGCTCTGTTCGGGGCAGGCTCCGGGATGCCATGGCGCGAGAACGCATCCAGGACGACGACCGGCACAGCTTCGGCTGTGGGCGCGCGCTGCTCCCCGGGCTTTGCCCCCTCCCGGCGAAAAAGTTGTTTTTTACCATGAATCCACAATTCTGCCAATTTCGTTTCGGGCGGATTCTCTCTACAATAAAGACAGACGGCACACGATGCCAAACGGAAATGGAGGAATCACACCATGATGAAACGTCTGCTTTCCATGCTGCTGGCGCTGGCCATGCTCGCCGCGCTGCCGGTATCGGGTCTTGCGGAGGACGCCGCGAGCATCTATCCGCTGGATACCGATGTGACGCTCCGCTACTGGTCCACCTGCAACAAGCCCTATACGGCCTA
>JBJEYH010000106.1:0-1557 GCA_051886675.1 Aristaeellaceae bacterium | reverse complement strand
GCTATCTGCACATCAATGCCAACGGCGACGTCGATCCCTGCGTGTTCATCCACTATTCCAATGCGAACATCCGTGAGGTCAGCTTGCTCGACGCGCTGCGCTCCCCAATCTTCATGGCCTATCACGACGGGCAGCCGTTCAACGACAACATGTTGCGCCCCTGCCCGATGCTGGAAAACCCGGAGATGCTGCGGGAGATCGTCGAAAAGACCGGCGCGCATTCGACCGACCCGCAGTCGCCTGAATCCGCTGACCATCTGTGCGGGAAGTGCGACGATTACGCGAAAAACTGGACGCCGACCGCAGAGCGCCTGTGGGCATGCAGCCACAGCTGCGCAGACTGCGCCTCTGCCTGCGGCAAGGAGGGCTGAGCTATGACCACCTATTTCACGTCCGAAAGCGTTACACAGGGTCATCCCGACAAGGTCTGCGACCAGATTGCCGACGCGATTCTCGACGCAGTGCTTGCCGCCGACCCGTATGCCCATGTCGCCTGTGAAGTGACGGCCATCACCGATTCCGTTCACATCTTCGGCGAGATCACGACGTGTGCCCATGTGGATTATGAAGCAGTTGCGCGTGAGACGATCCGCGCCATTGGATACACAACGCCCGGCCATGGCTTTGACGCCGACACCTGCCGGATTGTGGTTGACCTGCATGAGCAGTCACCCGATATCAACATGGGCGTGCAGCGTGAAAACGAGGAGGAAAGCGGTGCCGGCGATCAGGGCATGATGTTCGGCTATGCCTGCCGGGAGACGGAAAGCCTCATGCCGCTGCCCATCGAGCTGGCCCATGCGCTCACGCGCCGGCTCGCCGATGTGCGCGAGATGCGCATCATCCCAGAGCTTCTGCCGGACGGAAAGGCGCAGGTGACCGTTCAGTATGAGGATGGCATCCCCACGCGCATCGACACGGTGGTGGTCTCCACCCAGCACACGGACAGCATTTCCGAAGCAGAGCTGCGTGCGCAGGTGATCGACGAGGTGATCCTCAAGGCGCTGCCGGCCAATCTGCTGGACGATCGGACGCACATGCTGATCAATCCGACCGGCCGCTTTTTGATCGGAGGCCCGGCGGGTGACAGCGGATTGACAGGCCGCAAGCTGATTGTGGATACCTACGGCGGCTATGCGCGCCACGGCGGTGGTGCGTTCTCCGGCAAGGATCCGACCAAGGTGGACCGCAGCGCAGCCTACATGGCGCGTTATCTGGCCAAGAATGTCGTTGCTGCGGGCTTTTCAGACCGTTGTGAGGTGCAGCTCAGCTATGCCATCGGCGTGGCGCAGCCCGTCTCGCTGCTGGTGGATACCTTTGGCACAGAATCCATTCCCACCCAGGAGATTCGCAGGCTGATTCTTGACAGCGTAGACATGCGTCCGACAGCGATTATCCGCCGCTTTGAACTGCGCGAACCGATATACAGCAAGGTTTCCTGCTATGGTCACTTTGGAGAGCATGCCAGAGAGATGCCTTGGGAACAGATGGAGTTGGCTGCCGTGTGGCTTCAGCAGACGCGTATACAACGCGCATAATCCAGCGCTTTCATCCACA
>JBJEYH010000105.1:19485-29659 GCA_051886675.1 Aristaeellaceae bacterium | reverse complement strand
TCACCGAGGGCATCGGCACGGAGGGCACGCAGATCACCATGGCCCTGCTGACGCTCCTGGCGCTGCTGTTCTGCCTGCACCGGGACGGCCTGGCCTGGGGGATCCACCTGATGCGCTGGCCCATGCTTGCGCTGGCGGCGGGGATCGCCGGGGTGATGCTGACCATGGCCCGGGTGGATGGGCTGCATCCGGTGCTGGGCCCGGGAGAGGACGCGGTGCTGGCCGCGCTCCGGGCGGGACTTTCCATGGGCTGGCCGCTGACGCTGCTGGCCATGGCGGAGCCTGCCCGGCCCGGCAGGCTGCGTCCGCTGCTGATGCCTGTGCTGATGGTCTGCACATGCGGGCTTATGGTGTGCCTGGTAAACCCCTGCGAGGTGCTGATCCGTCCCGCTGCGCTGGCGGAGCGGCTGCTGCAGCCGGCCCTGCATCTGCCTCCCGCGCTGCGCACCATGGCCCATGCTCTGGGGATGCTGGCGCTGTTCCTGGCGGTGGCAACGTCGGTGCAGCTGGTGGCAGGGTACGCGCTGTCGCCCTGGGGGCGGGAGGTGTCCTGGCTGCCGGGGCTGCTGGCGGCCGCGCTGGCGGCGACGCAGGCCCTGCCTGTGGGCGGCCTGTGGCGGACGCTGGGCGCGATGCTTCGATGGCTGCCGGGGGTGCTGGCAGTTCTGGTGATCGTGGCGGTATGCCGGAGGAAAGCATGTTCAGGCGATTGATGCTCCTGGCCCTGACGGGGATCCTGTGCGCGGCCTGCTCGGCGCTTCCGGCGGAGGAGCGCTCCTTTGCCGTGGCGGTGGGGTTGTCCTGCCAGGGCGACGACTGGATTGCGAACGCCCGGATCCCTGACTATCAGCAGGAGGGCGGATATGTGACGCTGACGGCCCGGGGACGCACGCTGACGGAGGCGATGTCCCTGCTGGACGCGGCGGCGCCCATGCGCATGCACTACGGACAGGTGCGGCTGCTGGTGTTTGACCGGGCGCTGGCGGAATCAGCCGCCTTTCCCGCCGCGCTCACGGAGCTGGCGGATATGCCGGGCATGCGGCTGCAGGCGCAGGTGTGTGTGACGGAGGCGGACATGGCGGCCTTCATGGACGCGCTGTCGCCGCTGACGGGCACCCGGCTGAGCAAGTCCCTGGACATTGTGCTGGATACCCACCAGCGGCTGGGCGTGATTCCGGAAGCGTCGCTGTCCGCGCTCATGCGCATGGGCGAGCGGCAGTGCGCGGCGCTTCCGGCGGCGTCGCTGACGGAGCAGGAGGGCGGGGACGCCGCGGACATGCCTGTTCAGGGGGCGGGAGAGATGCTCCTGTCGGGCTGCTGGCTGGCGGATGCCTCCGGCAGGGTGCGGGGGAGCCTGACATCCTCGGAAACGCAGCTGCTGATGCTCCTGCAGGGACGGCTGCGGAAGGCCACGGTCATCCTCAGGCAGGGAACGGTCACGCTGTCCGACGCGGGCAGCCGGATTCGCCTGGACGGCAATCATGTCACCTGCGCGATGACCCTGCGCTATACCGCGGCGTCCCTGCCCGATGACGCGCTGGGCCAGGCCGTGCAGGATGACGCGCGGCAGGTCATCGCCCGGCTTGCGGACGCCGGCTGCGACGCGCTGGGCCTTGGGGGGCAGGCGATCCGGCACTTTCCGGACATGGAGGCCTGGCACGGGCTGGACTGGCCGGGGCTGTACCCGTCCCTGACCTGGGAGGTGCGGGTGAATCTCCTGCCGCCCGCGTGACAAAGCAAAAGCCCCGGATGCCAGATGGCGTCCGGGGCCTGATGGGTTTAGCGGTACGTGAGATCGAAAAGGTAGATGACGTTGGTTTCCGGGGTATAGTAGTAGCGGTAGGATTTCAGCCGCTTGCCGCCGCTGCGCCAGTTGTTGCAGATGTTCTGGAAGGACATCATCGCGGTGCTGTAGTCACGGGCGCTGTCGAAGGAGATGGCAGCCACGTCCTCGCCCCGCTGATACGCCTGGGTGATGGCGGCATGGATGGCGCTTGTCACATCGCTGCCGGCGGCTACCGAGCAGCCCTCCTGGTTGTAGTACATGTACTTGTAGCCGGTGGCATAGGGCGGGGTCAGGGTGAAATCGCTCCGGTAGGATCGCGCGCTGAACATCTTGGTATGATCGATGTTCATGTAGGGCAGGTAATCGACCCACCCGTCCAGCACGTCGATGACCAGGCCCGAAGGATCATCCCAGGTGACATCCGTCTCATACCATTCGCCGTCCAGCAGCACGGCCGACCACAGATGCCCGGTGGGGGAGATAACGCCGTTGTCGTACGTATCACCGTAGATCTCGCAGCAGGGGATACCGTAGTAGCGAAGCGCCAGGTTCAGCGAGCGGGCGTAGCCGGAGCACTTGGCGTAATGGTAGTACCACACGCTGTTGGCAGCGCTGCAGAAGGGGAGCTCCTTGTCGTAGTAGCAGTGATCGATGATGTAGCGGTAGATGGTCAGCTCCCTGCTGTAGTCGCTGGAGCCGAAGCCGGGCAGCTGCTGCATGCTGCGGATGGTCTGCATGGTGCTCTTCAGCTCCAGCTCGTACTGGGCCTTGTCCATGGCATAGCCCGGAAGATGGGCGGTGATCCCCTGGCTGTTGTAGGAATAGTAGCTTGTCGGGCCGCCATTCTGATTTCCCTGCATGAACAGCTCAGGCGTATCGAAAATGAGCACGTCCACAACCCGATCATACTCATCCCTCGTGAAGGGCTCAGGGAAGGCGATGTTATCATCGAAGGCGGCAACGCCATCGTAGATGATGCTGTACAGCTGCTTTTCCCGGGTGGTGAGCTGGAAGTAGTAGTAGCGGGTGTCCGCGTCATACAGCGACCACAGATCGCTGGTGGGCGCGGTGGGCAGCGGGGTGGGCGAGGGCGTCGGGGTGACGACGACCTCCGGCTTCAGCGAGGGCGTGGGCGATGGCGTGGGCGAGGGCGAAGGCGAGGGAGACGGCGAAGGCGTAGGGGTCGGCGAAGGCGATGGCGTGGGCGTGATCACGACCAGCCAGGGATCCTGGGTGGAGGGAGGCGTCGTGGCCTGACCGTCCCAGGTGATGTCCAGCGTCTGCATGGCGGTGATCTGCGGCAGGGACTGCAGCGGATCGATCAGGTAGAACGCCGCCTGATACCGGCCCGGCCGCGAAAGCACGACGTCGCTTTCCACCACGGCGGACTGCTTCCTGTTCACATAGACGGGATCGGTGGCGGCTTGCAGCCCCTCGCCCTCCGGCGCAAGGGCAAAGCCCGCCATGTAGAACAGACGGTCATCCAGCCCGGTGACCTCGTAGCGCATATGCAGTATGATGGTGCCGTCCTCCTGGCTGGTGGAGGAATAGGTGATCCTGCCGGGCAGGGTGTTGACCGCCGGACGGGCCGCCAGCACCAGCACGATGACGACCGCCAGGATGATGACCGCTGCGCTGCAGCCCATCGCGATGCGGGAAACCCGGGAACGTCCGGGCTTCCGGGGCGGCTGTCCATTCCCGGAGGAGAAGCTGCCAAAGCTGGAGGACGCGCTGTCCCCCTGGAAGGAGGACGGCGAGGACCAGTCATCCCCCCCGCCGGAGAAGGAGGATCCGCCCTGCCCGGAAAACGGGGAGTTGCCCGATCCGGAGAAGGAGGATCCGCCCTGCCCGGAAAACGGGGAGTCGCCCGATCCGGAGAAGGAGGATCCGCTCTGCCCCGAGAAGGAGGAGCCACCCCAGGGATCGGAGGAAGACCCGGATGCGTTGCCTGAGGAATTCCAGGAGTCCCAGTCGGCCATCGGATATCCTCCTGTCAGAAATCAAACGGATTGTCGGACGGAGCGCCGCCTGCTCCGGGCTTGCCCGGCGTGACGACATGGCGGGTGGAACGGTTGCGCCGCATGAACACGACGCCCAGCAGCGTGAAGGCAGCGCCCTCCAGCAGCCACTGCTGGTCATTGAAAATGGACAGGGGCGCGAACTTCAGCATCGCAAAGGCGGCCAGCGCCATCAGCGGGGACAGGATCACCTGGAAGCGGAACTGTCCCTTCACGCTGAGCATCAGCCACAGGGAAATGCCGATGCACAGGCCCTCCAGGAGCATCATGATCAGCGTGATGACCTTGGCCCGGGGGCTGCGGGAGCGCAGCAGATCCTGGTCGATCTCATACTGCAGCTGATTGACCTGCTGGGTGACCTGCTGCAGGGTGGTGGTCAGCTGGGAGTAGTCGTTGATGCTGTGGGCGGAACCGCCAGTGGCGTTGATGATCTGCTTCAGCATGTCCGGCATGGTCGAGGACAGCTGGATGCAGGATACGCTCAGCCCCTTGTCCTGGAACTGAGGAATCAGAGAGTCCGCCGTTTCGACCTTGCTCTCGCCGTCCGTCACCATCACAACGCGCGTGGGATAGCTGTTCTGCAGGTTCGCCTGGTCGTAGAGCGTCAGCGCCATCTTCAGCGGGAGATCAAAGTTGGTTCCGCCGCTGGTTGGCTGCTGGATGGTATTTTTCAGCGTGGCGCGGTGGCTTGAGGTCATCGGCGCCATGAAAACGGTGCCGTTCTCCGGGAGCTGATGGGTGAAGAGGACAAGGCCCACATACACATCGTCGGGCAGATCGTCCAGAATGTCGTCGACAGCCTGCACGCTCTCCTGATTCCACGTGCCGCCCATGGAGCTGCTCTTGTCGATCAGGAAGATGAAGTTGCACTGGTTGGTGGTGACCGTCACCGTCTCGTAGACGGGCTCCAGGGGCGCGAGGTAGATCGCGTCGCTCAGGCAGCCCACCACGAAGGTGGCCAGGGAGCCAAGCACCGCCACCAGCACCTGCGCCTTGCGGCTGTAGTAGGGGGTCATGGCGCGGGTGGAATTTTCCACCAGCAGCGCGGCAAAGAGCATGGCGGCCAGCGGCACCATGAAGGACAGGCCGATGAGCAGGATGTTCCGATTGGTCACTTCCCGCGTCAGGTAGGCGAACAGGAAGGATATGCCCGACACAATCAGCAGGGAAAGCAGCGTCTGCGGCCAGTGCCAGCCGCCCGAACTGACAGGGGCGGGCTGGTTGTTCGGAGAGGGCGAGAATTCGTCCTCAAAGGACGGGTTGCTGGAGAAATCGGACGAGGAACCCCAATTGTCGAAGCTGTCCATGGTGCCGCCTCCTTGAAGGAAATGATGAATCAGAACCTGGCATACTGATCGGGGGACGCATCGTAGTACATAAGCTGGATGCGGTTGGCCAGCGTAACGGCTTTACCCTTCTCCAGCGAGTAGGTTTCGGCGGAAGACAGGCGAAGCTGTTCAGCGGCGCGGCGGCCCACCTGCACCTGAAGCCTGTGCCCCTTGGCGGGGGAAAGCACGATGTCGTTGAGCGCATCCATGGTGATGCCGCGCGGCGGGTACAGCTGACAGCTGATCATCACGCGGGCCAGGGTGGTGCTGCTCTTTCCGCAGGGGCCCAGGGAGACGCTGCCGTATTCATAGGGGGAAAGGCAGACGGCCAGTCCGCTTTGCGCGTTGAACGAGGGACGGGAACGCTGCCAGAGAATCAGCAGCACCACGATGAGGGCGATGACCACCACGGCGACCACCACCGCGATGATGACGTTCCGCGTAAAGCTGGAGGACACATGGATGCTCCAGGTGAACGACGGCAGCTCCTCCGACGGGCGGTCGGCGATATCGTCGCGGGCCCACAGCGTGACCGTGTAGTCGCCGGTATCCTGCAGGCGCAGGGTGTAGGCCTGCTCGATCTGCTCCAGATCCCAGCGCCAGGAAGAATCCTCCGTGCTGCTTACCGGCACGTCCTGCCCGTCAGCATCCGTGAGCGTCGGCGCCACAGGGCCGGTAACCTTCAGGCTGCAACGGAGCATCCCGTGATCGTCCGTGAAGAATTCGGCAGGAACGAAGGGTGCTCCCTCCTGCTGATCGCCCTGGAAAAGCTCAACCTCAAGCGGCTTCCTGTTGCCGGGCGCGCCGCTGATGGAAAGGCGCAGCTTCGAGTCGCCCTCGTGGGCCGCGGAAGCATAGGCGGGCGGATCATTGGTCAGGGACAGGGCATTGGTGGAGAAACGGATATTCAGGGACAGCTTCTCGCCGTTCAGGGTCACGGACGGCGCCAGACGTACATCCTGCAGCTCCTGGGTGAAGCTTTTGATTGTCACATTCCACCGGAAGGAACCATCATCCTGCCGGACGAAGGAGTCGACGCACCCGGTAGCCAGAACGTCGTTGTTGCTCTGCTTCAGCTGGACAACGAGACCCAGGGCTTCCTGCAGCGAGGGAAGGGTTTTGCCGGCGGAGGCGTACTGCCTGACGAGCGTGTCATAGAAGGCTGCGTCCTCCGCGGACAGCGTGTAGGCCAGACTGGTTTCCTCGCCGTACTTCAGCTGGGGCGAATCCGGATCCTGAACCAGCGTCCAGTAATTCAGCACGTTGGCAACGGGCGTCTGCTGGAAGGTCAATTGGCAGGTTAACTCGTTGCCATACCCATCACACAAATATAAAGGAATGATCTTCTCTGCGATGGCTGCGGAATGACCTTGTTTCGGGGTGAAGTAAATCTGACAGCTGCTCTCATCGAAACAGTAGGAATAGTATTTGTCAGTAATGTGGTTGGGGAGGATTGAAAACGATAGCTCATCGCCGTCAGGATCAGTAAACAGGCTGTCAAGATCCAGCGTGATGGACGGGCCCTCGTCGGTGCCGCCGGGCACGCCGGAATAGGTGACGAAGGTCATGCTCAGCCCGTTCTCCCCCCGAATCAGCGAGCCGGATTCATAGAAGGGATTGCTTTCCAGCGCATCCTCGTTGATCTCCGGCAGACGGTTTTCCACATTGATGGCAACAGGCTCCGATTCCAGCGTGAACAGGCCGTCGCTGTCGAAGCTCATGGACAGCGTCAGCTCCTGCGCGCCAACGCTTTGCGCGGGAATGGTCACCTTCCAGCTGGCCACGCCATCCTTATAGGGCTGCGGCTCGGCGGACAGGGTCATGCCGTTCAGGCTGATGACCGCCTGTTCCGCGATGAATTCGGGAATATCGGCGGACAGCAGCAGCTGGTTGTCCTCACGGTTCCACGTCAGCGGCTCGTAGGGATCCAGGTCGGAGCCGTCGGCGGCTTTCACGCTCAGCGTCACGTCATCGATGTGCGTGAAAGCCTGAACCTCGAAATCCAGGCTGTCCGTCAGCGTCAGGGTTCCGGCGGGGCAGTCGCCGCTGATCAGGATCCACGCGGTGCTGTCGACGTAAGTGTCCGCGGAAATCACGGTGACGCCCTCGGGCAGCAGCCCGGCGTCTGCTGCAAGGCTTTCATCCGTCACGGATATCGACGGCTTGTCGGTCGCATCGTCCACGATGATCGCGTCGTCTGTCCCATCGGGAACGACGGGGCTCTCGGAGACTTCCGGCAAGGCCAGCTCGGGCACGTCGGCGTCAGCCTTCCAGGACGCCTGCAGAGCGTCGGTCACGCCGGTCAGCTGCAGCAGCGTGTCCTGGCCGTTGGGGACGAAATGATAGCGGCCGTTGTCACTGGCTTCGGCGGGCAGGGACACGTTCAGCGCGCTGGCGCTCCGGAAGAGGCTGACACCATACGCCATGTTCCCGTCCGTGTCCGGCAGCACGTGGATGATCAGCCGTTCAGCATCCGCCGCCGGCAGCTGCTCCTTCAGCACATCGTCCAGGAAACGCTCGGTTTCGGGCAGACTGTCCTCCGCCCGCCAGACCAGATGCAGCGTCAGGTCGGGGTATTCGGCCAGTACCTTCGTCAGGTTCTTGAGGATCGAAGGAGCCTTGTCGCTGTTGAACTTCTCCTCGTCAGCGTTGTACGCGGCATGCAGCCGCGCGTCAGGGCTGAACAGCCAGAAGTCAACGGATCCGCTGCATTTGGACGCAAGCGTGTCGAGCTTGTCGCTGAAGGATTTCATCAGCATCAGGTTGGACGCATCCGAGCGGTTATCCATGCGCATTTGCTTGGCCATGTCCTGCAGGTTCTCGCTCAGCGGAACCCCGGACGCCAGATCCCACGGCTTACCCGGATTGTTCAGCCGTACCAGCTTGACGTTGTCGCCGGCCTCCAGGGCCTGCGCGGCCAGCAGACGGGCCAGAACAAGATAGTCCTGCTGGATGGCGGAATAATCCCGCGTCATGCCGAAGGCGATCAGCAGGGTTCCGCTGTCATCTCCGGGCGCGGCGGCCTCGCCCAGGGACAGGGCCGGGGTGATCAGCAGCATGCATGCCGTCAGCACCGTCACCACGGAACGGATCAGTCGTTTACGCATAATGGCAACTCCTTTGCGGGGGTATGGCTGACATGCGGGTCAGAATTCGACGAAGCCTTTGTCCTGGCCGAAATCATCCGGACGGATCACGTTGTGACGGCGGCGGGGCCGCAGCACAATCTCCAGCACGATATAGCCGATGCACAGCCCCATGCACAGGTAGCTGCCAACGCCCATGGGAATGGTAATCATCCGGGTGATGTTGCCATAGCCGCTATCGGCCAGCAGGCTGCCCGCCAGGCTGACCAGCGCGTTGCTGGAGAGAACGCTGTTGCCCATCACGCCGAAGCACAGGGTCACAATCAGCGCCACGCACCCAACGCCGATGCTGATGCGGTAGTCGGTCAGCAGGGCAGCGAGAATCATGGCGATGCCCGCCACCAGCACCAGCGCGCACACGGGACTCAGGGACAGGAGCGTGATGCCATTGAGGGACAGTGCGCCGTAGAACGAGTAGAAGGGCAGGAACAGGAAGAGCAGCAGGTACACAAGGGCGCAGCCTGCGGCAAACCAGTTGGGATCAGAACGAGTCATGAAAAACGCTCCTTTCATTGCTCGGTTGGGAAAGCCACAGCTTCAGCGGTTCGGACAGCGTACCGCCCACAAACACCCTGGCGGGATTCTTGCTGATTTCAGCCGTGTAGGCCATGTAGTCGCTGCTGCTGCGGAGCCAGGCGGCAAAGTCGGCGCAGAGGTTGACGGCCACACCGCCGGAGTTCAGGATGCTATGGTAGTTGTACAGCACCGCGAGACTGGCGCAGATGGTGCCCAGCAGGGGCATGCTTTCATCCGCCAGGGGCTTGGCGCGCTGGGAGTTCGCGGCGGGCTGAAGCTTGATGATGAAGGTGTTCCAGTCGATCCCCTGGGGATGGATGGACGTCATCAGCGCCTGCCACACATGCACGGGATAGGGAACGGGGGAATCCATGGGCGTGGGCGTATTGCGGCACGCTTCACAGACCTGCTCGCCCGGATGATAGCTCAGCAGCTCCCGGAACTTGACATAGGGCAGCTCAAGCTGCTGGGATACCGGCAGCTCCGGAACCGGCTGGGATGCGAACGGTCCTGTCGCCGACCTGGATTCCAGTTCCGCGGGCTGCTGAAGCCACCGGTACAGGTCAGCCAGCAGCGACAGATACTTGATATCCGGGGAAACCGTACCGTGCCTGCCCATGCCGCCGCTGAGCCTGCGGAGAATCTCGGCAAGCCCCTCCGCATCCTTCAGGGTATTCAGGGTGTTGAACATCATGGGCAGCGCCTGAATGAAGCATTCGCACACGGTGCTGGTGAACCTGTCCGACAGGACGCCGGACTCCCGGGGCAGCTGCGCGCAGATCTGCTGCAGACAGCTGCCGTAGTGGTTAAAGCCATAATCAAGCCATGCCGGGGCGCTGGTCAGATACTCGCAGTTGCGCCTCACAGTCTCCTGCGCGGCATCCAGGACGTCGTCCCCCAGATCCCTGTCGGTGATCTTCGTGAATCGGATCAGATCCTGCTGCTGCTTCAGCCCCTCATGCACATCGGTATGCTGCCAGGCTTCGATCAGCCTGTCCTGCACAAGTCGCCGGGCGTAAGCCTCCACAAGGGGATAGTCCGCCAGAGACAGCTGCTGCACGCGCTCATTGTTCAGCAGAATGTTCAGCTGCGCGTCCAGTTCCAGAATCCCTGCTTGCAGCAGACGGTTGTACAGCTTCAGCACAGTCTCCGGCCGCAGCAAAACGCGCGGCTTGGACTCGGCAGCGGGCAGGGGCTCGGCAGCGGGCTGGGGCTCGGCAGCGGGCAGGGGCTCGGCAGCGGGCTGGGGCTCAGCAGCGGGCAGGGGCTCGGCAGCGGGCTGGGGCTCGGCAGCGGGCTGGGGCTCAGCAGCGGGCTGGGGCTCAGCAGCGGGCTGGGGCTCGGCAGCGGGCTGGGGCTCAGCAGCGGGCTGGGGCTCAG
>JBJEYH010000105.1:0-19385 GCA_051886675.1 Aristaeellaceae bacterium | reverse complement strand
CAGCAGCGGGCTGGGGCTCAGCAGCGGGCTGGGGCTCAGCAGCGGGCTGGGGCTCGTCTTCCGGCGGAATGTCCAGGACATAGCACAGGCTGGGGAAAACATGCTGGGACTCGGGGGGACGGGGATAATCGGTGTAGAGCTGGATCAGCCAGCGGGCGGATTCCTTTCCGAACCAGGTCATCATGTCGGACAACTGCTCGTAGGACATGCCGATCTTCTGGAATTCCTGACGCGCGATGCGGTGCGCCTCCTTGAGGCGCTCCATGAACGGGGCAATCCATGTATCCGGCCACGTGTCCCGGTGAAGCTGCATGCCATGCATCACGTACGCGTACAGGGCGTCGCGCACCTTGTCCGGCTGATAGAGCAGCTTATGGCAGAGCAGCGGCGTCAGCGGTGACGTATCCAGATCGGTGGAATAATCCTTCTGCAGATACTCGCAGATGGCCTGCGTGGCGTCCTGACGGAGAAAAGTCATCAGCTGCGTCACCTGCGCGAGCGGGATACGGCTGAACAGGTCGATGTAGTACTGATTCAGCTGCACCAGGCAGTCGCTGCAGAAGTAATCCCGCAGGTAGCACTGATCCTCCTGGGAGGGCAGCTGCTCCTGCGCCTTCATGTACGCGATGACCCTGCCAACGGCATCCGCCCACGGGAGATAGATGGTGGTCAGGGGCAGAAGCCGGGCCTGCAAGTCGGGATGCTCGCCGATCAGCTGGATGAAGTATTCATGCAGCGCGTCACGCACGTGCTCGTTGCCGGTGTAGAGCGCCTTGTCGTTCTTGAGCGCCTCGGCCAGCAGCGCGGGAAGCCCGTCCTTCACATAATACCGGCAGAGAATGTTGCGCATCAGCAGCGCTTCCCGCTTGTACATGTCCGAATTGGGATCGGCCTGGGGATCCTGGCTGACGGCGAACATGGTGAAGAACGCCGACGCGTTGGGCTGCTGGCAGACGGCTGTCAGCTCGGCGAACTGGTGATGCTGCTCATCCGGGCAATGAAGCGTCCGATCCCACAGGAAGGACAGCAGCGTCCGGTTGACGGAGGTTTTGTCCTCGCCGGAGAGCGCCGCGGCAAGGGCTTCGCCGTTATCCTTGGTCAGCTTCTCAAGAAGACCCTTCTCCAGCGACGCCAGCACCGTGTCGATATCGGCGTCGGACAGATTGTGCCGCAGACGCAGATGCTGCCGCAGGGCATACCAGTACCGCAGCAGATCCCGGGGATTCTGCTCATTGGCATGCTGAAGCTGCCATACCATCAGACACACGTCGTAGTCGGCCTTCAGCCGGCTGAATTCCGCAGGCTCCGCCGCCGGCTTCTGAACATGCGTGAAGGCTTCCGCCAGTGTGTCCATCCAGGGCATCTGCCGATCCGCCAGCACGGCGTCGATCAGCTGCGCCTCGGCCGCGTCGATCCGCAGATAGGTGTTCTGCGCAGGCAGGAAGTTGATCTCGCCCTGCCCCACGGGATACACCACGCACAGGGCGGCGTCGCCGTACATGCTGGCGGTCAGATGCTGGGGCACCGCCGCGGACATGGACGCGATGTTCTGCACCGCGGGCGGAAGCTTCGTCAGCAGCTCCTGCCACAGGAAGGCCCGCGCCAGGGCGGTGATTTGTTCGCAGTCGTTCTCATCGCCGAAGCAGAGGGTGATGTTCTTCTTGTACCGGGCGCACATGGGCGCCAGCACAGGATCCGTGACGTACTCCAGCTCGTTGTTGTTGAGATTCTTCCATGGGCCGAAGAACTGCAGCGTTGCGCAGCGCCAGTAATGCGCCAGCAGCGAACGCTGGAATCCCTCCGTCATGGGCACATGGCGGGGAAGCGCCAGCACGGACGCTTCGTCTTCCGTCCATTCGCTGCTGGGCAGCGCCGCCGCATTCTTGTCAATCGACCAGAAATCGTTCACCAGTATGAAGCCATTGAAGCGCAGCAGCTCCGACGTAAAATCGTTCATGCTGGCCAGGGCGGGTACGTCCTCGCCCGAGGGCATGACGATGTCGGTATAGCTGCAGGAGCGGGCGCCCTTGATGGCCACCGTCGCGGAACGGAATGCCGCCAGCGTGCCATAGGTCACCGGATGCAGCTCAATGGCATGGTAAGCCTCGACAACCTGCACCGTGGATTCCTGAACATGCCCAATACCCGCGTCGTTCAGGGAAAGGCGGGCGTTGGGGCCGGAGACAATCCTTTGTACAGCGTTGAAACCGGGCGAGGAAAGGGATACGCCGTAGCCACGGGAAGGAAAGTTGCCCATCACGCGATGTTCAGCTTTCATCTGCGGTCACTCCTTGCATGTGAAAGAAAGCGATTGGCTTAAAACAGGTGCATGAAGCCCTTTTTGGCAGGCTTGTTCTTCTTGTCCTTGTTCTTCTTGTCCATGTTCTTCTTGTCCTTGCCATTGGTGCCCCCATTGTCGTTCTCGGACGGCCCGGAGGACTGGATCGCGGGGATCATGCCGGCCTGATACAGCAGCAGCAGGAAGGGCTCGATAATGCGGTGCTTGGCATACTGGGGCTTGTAGCCGTTCTCGAAGATGATCGCCTTGGGATCGCCGGTCATGCGGCGGGTATAGGTACTCACCGCCACAGACCGGACATCCACCGTGTTGCCGCCCTGGGTGAAGGCGTTCTGAATCACATTGGTGAGGGAGTAGGACTTGATGTGGCTGTACGCATTGGCGTAGAAGATGTTGATATCCCGCTGCAGATGATCCAGCACGCCAAGGTCCAGCCCGCCCTGATGGGCATTGCCCAGATCCTGGGGCAGGAGGCAGTTGCCCTGGAACATGTTGGGTTTGGTGGTCAGCGCCTGGTCAATCTTGGTGGTGATGGCGATGATGTGCTCCACCTGGTTGAGGATGCCCAGATGGCTGTGCCGGACAACGGCATTTGCCAGGAACTGCTCCACGGTATCGGCGAAGTAATCGTGCTGCAGGTCCGTCGAGGGCTGATCGTCCAGGGGCATGGTATTGCCGCCGGTCTGCTGCAAGATCTTGTGCTGACAGGCATCGAAGAAGGCGCCGTGGCAGGTCATGTTGACGTCCAGGATCATCATCACGGTCTTGGCCTGGCGGATGCCCAGGTGCTGCAGCAGATAATCCGGCACCATCGTGCCCTCGCCGGCGATGTCGTAAATGACGATGCAGCATTCCTTCACCGGCTGGCTTGACAGATTGACGTAGTTGAACACGAAGGGGAACAGGTTGTTGTCCTTGGGGGTAGGCGGGGTGATGCCCTTGTGATCCTGATAGTATTTGTTCAGATATTCGTAGTAGGTCTGGCTCTCCTTCTCCAGCTCGATGGTGCCCAGGCCGCGCATGCTCAGCTGGGTGTTCAGCTGATGGATCAGGGAAATCAGGAAGGCGGTCTTGCCGGCGGCGCGGCCGCCCAGCATGGTGACGTAGTGGGTTTCCACAACGCCGAAGCTCCCCGGCAGACGGCAGTGGCAGTGCGGGCAGGCGCGGGTGCTCAGCTTGATGGGCATCAGGGAGGTGGGCTTTTCCTCCGGAATATAGCTGACACGCTCCGCCTGGGTCAGCTCCCTGGGGGTCAGGCCGTCCTGCAGGGACACCTCCACCGTGGTGGGCATGCCGTCGTTTTCCTTGACGATCTTCACGTCGCCGGGATGGAAGTACAGGCCGGTGAACTTCCCGTCATGGATGAAGGGCCAGTCGTCGCAGCACTTCTTCAGGAAGTCGAAGCGGACGCTATCCTGATAAAAGGGCGTATCATCGCTGACAAACAGGATGCTGTCCTTGGTCACAGGGCCACCGCAGTAAGGGCAAATGTATTCCATGTCAACATTCTCCTTTTCTCTGTCCGTCAGGGCTTAATGCCGCTGGGGCATCAGCCGGGGGAAGGGATTGTTGGGGGAGGGAACAACGTCGATCTTCCCGGGGAGTACGAGGCCCTTGAGCAGCATGGGCTCCGGCTCGTTGCTGCCGTAGATCGGATACAGGGTCACCGTGCCGTTGCCCCTGATGCAGCGCAGGAAGAGCATATCATCCTTGTTGGCGCAGGAGAAGCTGGCAATCTTCAGGGTTACCGTGCCGTTGCTGCCCGTCAGGAAGGTGTAGGGGACGGGAATCTGCTTGCCCAGGACGTTGTAGCGGGCGTAGAGGACGCCGCCGCGGAAGATGCGGATTTCATTGCGGCCGGGCACGAGCAGATCGGTCACGTCGGGGAAATCCTTGCTGATATCGTGGGGGAAGGAGTGCTGGTTGTTGATGTACACAACGGCGGTTTCCATGCCGTCCACCCAGTCCCACACCAGCCGGTAACGGCTCCCGTCCGGAATGAGCGCGATGTGATGGGGATTCTCGTCCCTGGGCTGGGCAAGGGCGGGCGTCGGCGTGCTGGCAGGGGGAACTGCCGGAGACGGGGTCATGACCATGTCCCAGGGCGTGATGCTGCTGTCCTGGCCGTCGATGCCCGGGGCTGGCGCAACCGCGTTCTGACCGAGGTAGATGTTCTGCTGCGCGGCGGGATGCGATCCCACAAACCATGACAGCGGATACTGGCAGCGGTAAAGCTGAATCTGCTCGATGTTGTCGTTGTCAATGAAGAAATCGGCGTCGATCACGCCATGCATCTCGGAGTCGGCCAGGCGGACGTTCTGAATGGGGTCGGCGTTGACGCCGATGAAGTGCAGCAGCGGCGCCCTGACCACCAGGTTGTCGTCCAGGAAGTGCAGCATGGCGGTATCGCTCAGCATGGCTTTCAGGGCGGTGATGAAGCCTTTGTCATAGCCAACGCCCAGCTGCTGATGCAGATGCTCCCCGCCGGCTACGATCATGCTGCGCAGGGCGTCGGGGTCCTGGACGCCTGCGGGGGTAATCAGGCTGGGCTGGGAGGCGAACCAATCCGCGTTGAAAATCTCACGCTCCCGGGCCAGCAGCATGTTATCCAGATGCTGGATGTAGGGCGGATACTTGGCCTTCAGATGCTCGATGTTCAGCACGCCGGACAGCTCTTCCATCTGCTTGCCCAGCACGTTCTGAAACCCCTCCGCCGCGCTGGATACAGTCTGCAGGAAAGTCTTGAGCGGCTTCATTTCCTGCTGCAGCTGCTGGGCCAGATAGACGGCGAAGCGCTGCTGCTCCAGCCGCAGGGCATTGGGCTGGACGCTCTCGAAGCACTGCTGCAGATAGCTGTCCATGGACTGGAGCCTTTTCTTCTGCGGGAAGCTGAAATACTCCGGTTCCTCGATGCGGTAGCCGGCCACCTTGTCCAGCGTGTTGAAAAAGAGCGTCAGGAAATCGGTGGGGAACTGGGCCAGGTTCATGACGTGCAGCAGGGCTTCCATCCGGCTGGCGACATGCTGCCGCATTGCCTCGCAGGCGCGCTGCTTGCTGTAGGCGCGGTTGACCCGGATATAGGTCATGATGGCTGGGTACAGCCGCCCGATCTGATCGGCGCTTTCGATGTGCTGGAGGATGCACAGGTTCATGCCGGTGCTGCGCCATTCCAGCGGGGGCAGATAGTCCTTGGCCAGGTTCAGCAGCCAGTTCTGCACCTGGGTTTCCATCGATGCGGCCGAGAAGTTGGGGGACTTGAACTGGGTCAGCAGCCACCAGGCGTATTCGTGGGAAATGGGTTCGCTCCATTGTCTTGCAATAATATCGCAAACAGCCTGTTCGCGCAGCAGCGTCAGTTCGCTGTCATCGGCATTCAGGCTGGTGTAACCAAGGGTATAGACGGCGTTCGTGTCCAGAACACGATGGCCGCTGCTGAGCACAAGCATCTCGCACATGATGCATCGCCACAGCATGCTGTCGCTGTAGAGCGCGTTCGTGCTGTCCGTCGGGCATATCAGATAGGGCACCACCTCAAAGGTGCCCTGATAAAGCTGCTGGGCGTCGACGATCTCGCTCACAAGCGCCCGCTGCGCCTCCACGGCGTCGGGATGACCGTGCAGCATCATGAACAGCGCGCAGGTGGCGTTGGTGATGCTCAGCCGCTGATAGATGGAGCGAATCAGGTAGACAGGCACCTGCGCAGGCATGGTGGGGGTTGCGGCGTAGTCGGCGCAGATGCAGTGCACCATGACCTTGTGATGCTGCAGCTCAGCCTGCAGGAGGTCCAGCGTGGTGCCCTTGAGCGTCCAGGTCTGGCGGTTCTCCGGATCGATCGTCATCGAAAAGCCGGCCAGCCGGGGCGCATTGTGCAGCCGCGGCTGATGCCCATCGCAGGATACGCTGATGAACATGAACTTTTTCCACATGGCGGTGGTGAAGAACGGCTTCCAGTACTGCAGCAGACTGTCGAAGTGGTCGATGGCTTCGTTGCCGTAGAGAATCACGACGTTGTAGTATTGTGGCATGAATGGCATAGGACGGAGTAACCTCCTGCTCTGATCGGATAACGCGCATCACCCGGCGGCAGTGGCGTCCGCCACCGGGCGATGCGCTTCCAGTTTTAGCCCATCATCTGCAGGGCAAACGTGTAGCTTTCCTTCTGGTTGGTGAGGAATGCCTTGTACGCATCAAGCAGCGCAATGCTCTTGCTCAGGCTGTCGATGTCTGCGCCCATCTTGGTCAGCTCGGCGCTCTTGAGCCTCCGCTGGCCTTCCGCCATGGCGATCAGCGTGGTCAGATACTCGACGATACCCTTCATCGTCTCGGCGGTGAGGGTGCCGTCCATTTCCTGGGCGGTCATCTGCTGCTGGCGCTGGGTCACGGCGAACTCCAGATACTGGCGCACCGGGTTGGCCTCGGGCAGATCGGCCAGGTAGGCGGCCGTCTTCACCAGCGGGGAAATCTCGCCCTTCAGGTCGTCGGCCAGCAGGGGCTCGGAGATCAGCGCAGCCGACTCGTCCATCTCGTTGCGGTAGAAGATGTTGCTGGGCGTGAAGCGGATCAGCTTGTACATCATGCAGCGGCCGAAGGTCTCCACGTAGGCGATACGGGGCTCCCACAGGTTGCGGCGGTTCTCGATGCTGGCGATGGCCTTGTGCAGCGTCTCGAAGCCCTCCAGCTGCTGGGTGATGGTCAGCCGCAGACGCGGGTTGGAGGCGATCACCGCGGCGGTCAGCGCCTGGCACAGCTTGCGGTGATTCTCCGTGGCGACGGCATTCACGACGTTGTTGAGGGCGATGTCGGGATCGTAGGGGTCGATGGGCGCGCCCTCCAGCCCCTGGTCGGCGGCCATGCAGGCAGGGCTGCGGCCCGGGCTGTAGATCTCCTCGCTGGTTTCCGCCAGATAGGCCTGGTACATGGCCAGACGCTCGTCAGGCTTGGGCGCGGCGCCGGTGGCGGGGTTGATCTTCATGTCCGTGATATCCTGCGTACGCTGGCAGATGCTGTCGCTGAGCAGCGGCACCGTCTTGCGGACATCCGCCCAGAAGGTGCGCACCTTGAAGGTGGGAATGAAGTCCCTGGTGTTGATGCTGAGCTGTCCGCAGGCCAGGGCGCGGGCCGTCAGCTCCTGCACGGCCTTCCAGTCGTTCATGCAGATGGGATCGGCCGTGGCGGAGAAGAAGTAGTACGGGCAGGGCGAGGGCAGCTTGCACCAGTTGTGGGTGTAGTCGCTGTTGGGATCGCCGTTCCAGACCAGGTGGAAGCGCTTGGACTTCTCCGGATCGGGCAGGCACTCGTAGTAGGCGGCCTCCAGCTCGCCCATCAGGCTGTAGCTGTGCATGGGCAGGCCGTCCCAGGCAGTCAGGCAGTAGATGTGGTCGCGCAGGGAGCTCTGCTTGGGCTGGACGTTCCGGCCCAGGGTATTCTTGTAATGCTGGAAATGCTTGGGCGAATCGTCCGGGATGGACAGGTAGCTGAAGGTGATGTGCGGCGTGCTGCTATCCATGATCAGCAGGGGCTGCGTGCCGTTGAGGAAGGAGTTGGCCAGGTTGTCCATGTAGCGGTTCTGCTGCTCGATGTCGGTGCCGATGATCTGCTGCATCAGCGCGTCCAGGGACTGGCCGTTGATGTCGGGGCAGTTGCGGTTGAGGGCGTTGCGCATCTCGGTGAGGACGTTGTTCTGGCCGTTGAGCTTGTAGGTGAAGACAACGCCCGAGGTGGTGCTGTTGGCGCTCAGCTGGGAGGCCGTGGCGCAGGCGAACAGATTCGTCAGGAAATCCTGGGTGATCTGGCCTTCCTCGTTCTTCGTCCTGAAGACCAGGTCGATGTTGTCGGTCATCTGGGTGAGATGGACCAGGTCGGAGTCATCCTGCACGGTCAGCAGCTGAGGCGCGTCGAAGCGCTTCTGCAGCTCGTCCAGATCCCGGCACAGGGGACGCAGGGCATCCTCGATGAACTCATCCACGCGCTTGAGCAGCTGATTGGCGGCCTTGGCGTAGGCGACCATGAAGGCGTGCTTGCGCAGCCCGTTGTAGAAGCGGTTCAGATGGGTCATATAGGCTTCCACAGCCTTCTTGCCGCCGAAGAACGGGGGCTTCTCGAAATCGTGCCAGCTGTCCCTGCAGGACTGGAACAGCGAGCCGCGTTCGCTGGCGAACTGGCTGGCCCTGTTGTCCCAGAACTTGATGTAGGCGCTCAGCGCGGAACGCAGGCCGTTGTTCTCCGCGGTCAGGTACATCCGCAGACTGAAGGGACCCTGCTTGGGATCGTTGATGATCTGCTCGGCGAACTGCAGGAAGCGCTTCCAGGCCTGCTTCAGGTATTCTTCGGCAGCGCGGTTGGCCTGAGGCGTCACGATCGAGGACAGCCAGGGATTCGTGCCGTGATCGTACTGGTCGTGGGGACGGATGGGCCACTGACGCATGGCATCCAGCTTGGGGGTGTCGTCGGGGCTGACGCTGCAGAAGTCCTTCAGGGTCGCGATCCGGCAGAAATCCATGTAGAGCTTCTCGGCGTCGCCGACGATGTAGGCCGCATGCTCCCTGCTTTTGCATTCCTGGATCAGCTGGGGATTGGGCACCAGCTCGCCATGCTCGTCGCGCATGGGCATGAAGGTGTTGAAGAGCAGACGCCCCTCGTAATACAGCACCTTGCGCTTGGGAATGCGCTTGGTATAGGCGCTGATGGCCCGGTAGCGGTAGCCCACCGGCAGCGGCTTGTTCATGTTGGCCAGGTCGTTGTCGATGTTGTCCTCCTGGCTGATGTAGGTGAACTGCTTGACGCCCTTGGAATTCTCGCTGGGCAGCTCATCGGCCAGGTAGTGCAGCAGATTCTCGGCGATGATCTCGCGCACCACCTCGGAGGCGTCGGAGTAAACCGCCTTGGCGTTGCCGCCGCTGATGAGAATGCACTTGCTGTAGGGCGGCATGCTCCAGCTGATGGAGGTTCCGCCGTAATACTTGGCGGTGTAGGGCGTATGGTGATCGCCCACGCCCATCCAGAAGTCCAGCTCCTTCAGGGACGCGAAGCCGTTGGCCTTCAGGCGCTTGCGCTGGATGGGATCGTCCACGTCGCGCTGGGAAACGTCGGGCATCACGATGTAGCCGGTGATCTGGAAATTGTTGCGGTGGGAGGCCAGGCCGGGATCGGTCTTCATGCAGTGGCGGATGATCTGCGGGATATCCAGGAAGATGCCCGCGCCCGTGCCGCCGCACACGCCCGTCACGATGACGACCTCCAGCCGCTCCAGCTTGTCGCCGTCGCCCATGTCGCGGGCCAGAATGCCCGACAGCGCCGCGGTGATGGCGTTGGCGACCAGCTGGTAATTGCGGGAGAGCATCAGGCGCGCCGCCTGACGGTTGCCGCCCGCGCCCAGGCCCGTGCCCGCGGCGTTCAGGCTCCGGTGAATCCAGGCGTGCTCGTCAGGGGTCAGCAGGGCGTTGCGCTGGGTGGGGTTGAGGATCAGCGCGATGTCGGAGTAGGTGATGTTCACGAATTCATGGGTGCTCAGATCGCCCTGCGCGCCGGCATCCGTATCAATGCCCAGGTAGGCCGTGTGGCTGGGCACGGGAATGTACTGGCCGTCCGGAGCCTTGGGAAGCACATAGCGCTCGGCAAACACGCGCTTGATGGTTTTCACAGCATTGACACCGGTACCGCCCAGTCCAATGACCAGCAGGGGAGTGGGGAGCTTCTTCACACGCTCAATCGAAACATCAAGCAGTGCGTCCTGATTGATGGTGTTCATGAGGGTGCTTGGGGCGTTGACCATGGTCATGGAAATCACCTGTCCTTCATATTAGTTTGCACATGATGTGCGAATGGCGGAGGGATGATGGCAGAGCCGAAGCGCAGGCCGGGAAGGCTCTGCCGGAACCGTTGTTCCGACGGCGCGCGGCCGCCGATGCTGCGCCGGAGGATCCGCGACGGGCTTCAGCCCATCGTCTGCAGGGCGAGCAGGCAGCCCGCTCTCTGGCTGGTGAAGATGCATTGGCAGGCGTCGAGCAGCGCGATGCGGCTGCGGATCCTGGCCTGATCGGCCCCCGGTCTGCTCAGCGCGTCGCATTCCAGCTTCCGCTGGTCGTCCGCCATGGCGAGCAGGCCGGTCAGCCGCTCGAGGATCGCCTTCACCGCTTCGGCGGAAAGGGTATCGGTGGCTTCCTGCCCGTCCATTTCCTGCCGGCGGCGGGCCGCTGCCGCATCCAGATGCCGGCGCACCGGATCGGCTTCGGACAGATCGGCCAGATAGGCGAGGGCCTTCACCAGCGGGGAAGCCTCGTCCTTCAGGTCGTCGGCCAGCCGGTCCCCGGCAATCAGGGGAACGGCTTCGCCCGCTTCGTCAAGGTAATGGCTGCCGTCGGCCCCGATGCGGATCAGATCGAACATCATGCAGTCCGCGAAGGTTCCGACGTAGGCGGACCGCACGTTCTCCAAACGCCCGAGGGCTTCGTGCAGCGCCTCAAAGCCCTCAACCTGCCGGGCAATGATCAGCCGCAGGCGGGGATTGGCCGCAATCATGGCGGCGGTCAGCGCCTGGCACAGCCTGCTGTAATTCTCCCGGGCGACAGCCTTGATTTCAGCGTCGATACTGCACACCATGTCAAAGGGGTCGATGTACGCGGCGGCCAGTCCCTGGTCTTTCGCCATGCAGGAGGGACTGTAGCCCGGACTGTAACGCTTTGAATCGGCCTCGCCCAGATACGCGCGAAGCCCTGCCCGGCGCTCAGCCGGCGACATCGGGGCATCGGCGGGGGAGCCGGTCTCCAGCGCCTGAACGCGCTGCCTGATGACGTCGCAGGGGAGTATGTCATGATGGAAAGGATCAGCCCAGTAGGTGCGCACCGTGAACGACGGCATGGGTGTATCGGTATCCAGGACAATCTGCCCGCAGGCCACAGAGCGCGCCGTCAGCTCCTGAACGGCCAGCCAGTCGTTCTCCGCGAGGAGGCCGGGCGTGAGACCGAGGAAGTAGTGAGGGCAGGGCGAGGGCAGCCTGTACCAGTTGCGGGTGTAATCGCTGCCCGGATTGCCGTCCCAGACAAGGTGGAAGCGCTCCGTCCAATGGTTGCCCAGCAGACATTCCTGGTAGATCATAGCCTGTTCACGCAACGGCAGAATGCTGTGCATGGGCAGACAGTACTCCGTGGTGATGCAGCAGATATGATCCCTCAGGGCGCTCCGCTTGAGGTGATCGCTGTGCTCCCGGGCGAGCGAGCATTGCTGGATGAGCAGGGGCGAATCGCTGGGAACGGAGAAATATCTGCTGACGACGCGCGGCGCAGCATTGTCCCGGATCAGCAGCGGCCCGGTATCCTGCAGGCAGTCCTGGATAAACTGAGCGCACACTGCATTCGGCGCAGTCCCGGGCGGGGCGAGCTTCATCACCAGATCGTCAAGGGTCATCAGGTTGACGTCGGCGCAGTAGTTGTTGAGAATGCTGCGCATCACGGACATGATCTGTTTGCGCAGAGCGTCGTCTGAATGGCCGGACTCGCGGGGAGAGGCCATGCCGTCAGGAAGATCGTCGGGAACACGGCTTGCCAGGACGCTGGTGAAAAGATCGTTCAGGAATGCCAGGGTGATCCGGTTGTCGGCGTTTTCCTTGAGGAAGACGTCCGTGATGTACGGGACGAGATGCTGCACGAACACCAGGTCTTCGTCATCCTGCATGGTCAGCAGCTGAGGCGCGTCGAAGCGCTTCTGCAGCTCGTCCAGATCCCGGCACAGGGGACGCAGGGCATCCTCGATGAACTCATCCACGCGCTTGAGCAGCTGATTGGCGGCCTTGGCGTAGGCGACCATGAAGGCGTGCTTGCGCAGCCCGTTGTAGAAGCGGTTCAGATGGGTCATATAGGCTTCCACAGCCTTCTTGCCGCCGAAGAACGGGGGCTTCTCGAAATCGTGCCAGCTGTCCCTGCAGGACTGGAACAGCGAGCCGCGTTCGCTGGCGAACTGGCTGGCCCTGTTGTCCCAGAACTTGATGTAGGCGCTCAGCGCGGAACGCAGGCCGTTGTTCTCCGCGGTCAGGTACATCCGCAGACTGAAGGGACCCTGCTTGGGATCGTTGATGATCTGCTCGGCGAACTGCAGGAAGCGCTTCCAGGCCTGCTTCAGGTATTCTTCGGCAGCGCGGTTGGCCTGAGGCGTCACGATCGAGGACAGCCAGGGATTCGTGCCGTGATCGTACTGGTCGTGGGGACGGATGGGCCACTGACGCATGGCATCCAGCTTGGGGGTGTCGTCGGGGCTGACGCTGCAGAAGTCCTTCAGGGTCGCGATCCGGCAGAAATCCATGTAGAGCTTCTCGGCGTCGCCGACGATGTAGGCCGCATGCTCCCTGCTTTCGCATACCTGGATCAGCCGGGGATTGGGCACCAGCTCGCCATGCTCGTCGCGCATGGGCATGAAGGTGCTGAACAGCAGACGCCCCTGGCAGTACAGCATCTTGCGCCAGGGAAGGCGTTTGATACGGACGCTGATGGCACGGTAGTGGTAGCCTACCGGCAGGGGCCTGTGCATGAAATTGCAGTACTGCTGCACATTGCTCTCATGATCGATGTAGGAATAATCCCCGATGTATCTGTTTTCGCAGGGCTCTTCATCGGCCATCACGTGCAGCAGATGCTCCGCGATGCTCTCGTACACGATCCGGGCGTCAGAGTGCCCATTCATCGGATTGCAGGATCTGCCGATGAGGATGCACTGGTCATAGGGCCGCTGGGTCCAGCTGATGGCAGGCCCGTTGTGATACGTCATGGTATAGGGCGTACGGTGTTCGCCCACATTCATCCAGAAATCAAGTTCCTTCAGCGCAGCGTAGCCGACGGCTTCCATGTGCCGCCTCTGAACCGGATCCATGGTCATGTGCAGGGAAACGTCCGGCATCACGATGTAGCCGGTGATCTGGAAGTTCCGGATGAAGTCGGCAAGGTCAGGATTGTTCAGCAGGCAGTGACGGATGATCTGCGGGATATCCAGGAAGATCCCCGACCCCGTTCCGCCGCACACACCGCTCACGATGACGATCTCCAGCCGCGGCGGCAAGCACCTGCACTGGGATGTAATGCCGGACAGGGCGGCGGTGATCGCGTGGGCGACCGCGTGGTACTGACGGGAGAGCATCAGGCGCACCAGCTGGCGGTTGCCGCCGGAACCTATGATGCCCTGGCCAAGCGTGGACAGGGAATGGTGAACCCAGGCAAGCTCGTCATCGGGCAGCACCGCAGCTGCGACAGTGTGATACAGGGAGGCAACGAGGTCGGGGCAGAAGATGTCCACGAATTCATCGAAGCTGAGATCATCCCTGCTCGTTCTGTCTATGTCAATGCCCAGATACGCGGTGCAGGCAGGCTTCATGGTATCGGAGAGCCGGAAGCTCTGCGCGAACTTGCGCCGGATGGTTTTCAGCGCGCTGATGCCTGTGCCGCCCAGACCGATGACCAGCAGAGGGACGGGAAGCTTCTCCACACGCTCGAAGACTTCATCGGGCGTGTCGTTCCATTCGATGTGGTCCACATAGGTGCTGGCCATGGTCATGGACATCCCTGCCCTTCATGATCAATTGCGCATCATGGACAAAAGGCGGATCAGAAATCGGAAGAGCTGCCGGAGGAACTGCCCTGATCAAAGGAAGAGGAGAAGCCGGAGCCGCCGAAGCCGCCGCCCTGATTGTCGGAGCCGCCGAAGCCGTCGGGCGCGGAAGCGCCGCCGAAGCTGCCGGAGCCGCCGAAGCTGTCAGAGCCGCCGAAGCTGCCGGAGCCGCCGAAGCTGCCGGAGCCGCCGAAGCTGCCGGAGCCACCGAAGCTGTCGGAGCCGCCGCCGAAGCTGCCGGTGCCGCCGAAGGCGCCGGAGAAGTCGAAGCCGGAGCCATTGCCGGAAACGCCGGTGGTAACCATTTCATTGCTGGCAGCCAGGATCACGCGGATGCACTGGCCGGATTCCGCGCCGCGGCCGCTCAGCTCCAGCATCTGACCGGGCATCCAGACCATGAGCTTCTTGCCGACGGTCTGGCCTTCCAGCGTGACGCTGACGCCGTTGAGATTATTGGGCTTGGTGTAGATGCCGATGCTGCCGCGGGAGCCGCCCACGGGCTTCAGGATGATGGCGATCAGCGCGGCCGGATCAATGCCGACGTTGCGGGCGTTTTCATCCATGACGATGGAAGCCAGGCTCATCTTCTTGCGGGTAGGCACCAGATCAAAGGTGGCAAAGTCGTAGGCGGACACGCCTTCGCGGGCGTGGAGGGTGTAGGAGAGGGGGAACTTGGGCTTGGCCAGGTAGATGATGATGCAGATCAGAATCACCAGGGCAATGAAGGAAGGCACCACGATCGCTGCCAGCGTCGCCCAGCGGCGCACCAGGTTGACGACCTCGCAGGTGATCGTCAGCTCGCCGGTGCTCGCGCCGTCGGAATCCGTCGCGGAAAGCTTCAGCTTCACCGTGCCGTCCGCGCCGGTGACGGGATCCAGCTGGTACTTGCCGTCGCCCAGCTCAACGGACTGCAGCAGCGAGCCGTTGTCCACGATGAGGGAGTAGGTCAGCGCATCGCCGTCGGAGTCGCTGAAGTAGGTCGACAGATCCAGCGTGCGGTCCTCGATGCTGGAGGGCTCACCCAGGAAGGAGAGTACCTCGGGGAGGGGATTGTGGCGGATTTTCAGGTTGTTCTGGGCGTCGGTCAGCTGAACCTGGCCGGGGGCGTGGTTGGCCACGGTCATCGACCAGACGGGCGAGGCCCCGTTGACGCCATTGTACTTGACGGAGAAGGTCAGCTTCTTGCCCTTGAGCTCATGCTCGGGGGTAATCTGGCAGACGTACGCATTGCCGTCCCAGGTCAGGGGTATAGGATTGGCCTCCCAGTCGACCAGCTCCACGCTGACGTCGCTGGCCCAGTTGATCGTCAGCTTGCCCTCGATCGGGTTGGGCGTCACCCGGAAGGTGTAGGGCTGATACTTGGTCAGCGCGTTGGCTTCCGAGCAGGCGTTGCCTGCGCTGTCCGTGCAGGACAGCGTCATGCTGTAATTCCTGGTAAACTCATTGAGGCCGGAAATCACGCTGAAGGTCAGCGGGAAGACCCGCGTCCCGTTGCTGTCGCCGTCGGAAACGGTGATGTCCACCGTCACCTCGCCATCGCGCATCTGGCTGTCCTTGACCGTGCGGTAGGTCAGAACGCTGCCGTTCAGGCTCAGCTCCAGCGCGTCGTCGGTCGTGTCGTCGGCCATGGAGAAGGACAGCTTGTCGTTGTCGGCATCCATGAACAGGGTGGTCAGGTCGAGCGTGGCATCCTTGGGCCCGGTGGAGCTCGGGTCATCGGCGCTGTCCACATTTACGATGAAGGTGGAGGAAGCGTTGTTGCCCAGCGCGGGCGCGGTGTTGCTCAGCGTCAGGGGGATGATCTGCTCGCGGGAGATGCCGGCGCCCTCCACGCGGATGCGCAGCTGATATTCGCCCGCCTTCAGACGGCTGAAGCCATTGGCATCCAGGGCCACCTGATTGATGTCCAGCTCAGCGGTAAAGCTGGCGCTGCCGGTCTGCATGTCGCCGGTGGCAACCGTTTCCACGTTGCTGCCGTTGACGCTCTCCAGCGACCAGCTGGCCTTGATGGCGTACCAGTCCTTCTCCGTGGACACGGGATGATAGAGGTTGACGTCATCGGAGGGCTTGTTCCCGATCAGGTCGAAGAAATAGGCTTCCAGCGACAGTTTATCCTTCTTGGCGGCGGAGATGGCAGCATTGCCCTCCACGGCCTGATTGGCGTTGACACGGGTGGTGGTGCGCAGCTCCAGGGTGTTGTAGCTGTAGAGGAGGTTGAAGGTGATGTTGTTGAGCACCGTGTTGGGATCGGCCTTGCCATCCAGCTCGAACTCAAGCCGCCAGATGCCCACGGGCTGGGGCTTGGTCAGCTTGTACAGCACGAAATTGTCGCTGCTGAAGGGCTGTACGCCGACCTTCTTGCCGTTGCCGTCCAGCAGGGCGATGCTGTTGTCCTTCAGCCCGTCCTTCAGCACGAAGATGTTGGCCTCGCTGACGGAGCTGTTGAGGATCGGGATATCGACGTAATACTTGCCGTCGCCGGCGGACACGGGCTTGAGGGACTGGGGCTGGCTGCTGCCGATGCGGTCAGCAAACATGGCGCCGAAGGCCAGGGGCAGCTCCTCCAGGGACAGGGGCGTGTATTCCTCGGCGGCCAGGAAGGAATTGCTCAGGTTGGGCACACTGGACAGGGGGGTGCCGCTGGTTTCGATGGGATAGAACTGACCGTTGGTCCGGGACGCCAGCTCGATCAGGCGGCCGGTGTAGGACTTGATTTCAGTGGCCTTCTCGCTGTTCTGGGCGGTCTTGGCGTTGTAGAGGGCAACGGTGTACACGGGGATGGAGGCATTGCGCAGGACAGTCTCCATGTCGTTGACGAGCCCGTCCGCGTCCGAAGCCTTGATGGACTTCGCCTTGCCGGTGGTGAAGGTGCCGGTGGCGGCGTCATACACAGGATAGGACTTGCTGCGGCCATCCTCAGCGGGAGCGTTCTGGCCGTCGGTCAGGAGGATGATCATGGGCTGGTTGGAGTCATCGGTGCGGTTGGCAAAGATGCGGTACGCCTTGTACAGCGCCTCGCCGTAGTCCGTGCCGCCGGTGGTATGTCCCTTCAGGGCGTTGATGCTCTGGATCTTCTCCTCGCGGGCGTGGGAGGTGCTGATGTCGGTCAGGGTATCCTCCACGGTGCTGTGCGCAAAGGGCAGCACCGCCACGCGGGAGCCGTCCATGTTGCACATGGCCACGATCATGGCGGCGGCGTCGAAGCGGTAGCCGTCCTTGTCGTTGGTATCCATGGAACTGCTGTTGTCAATCAGCAGAACAATGTCCACCGCGGTGGAGGTACTTTCGGCAAGAGCGGCGCTCTGAGGCATTGCGCCAAAGAAACATACTGCAGCCATGGCTACAGCAAGAATGAAGGCAAACAGTTTTTTCACGCTCGATATCCTCCCTGTGGATCGGTGTAGCATTGCCTGCAGACAGAAACAGACAACTTTTGTGGCCATTCGACGCATCGTTTCACGATTCCTTTGAATTCCAGTGGATTTAGGAAAAACGTAACACTTTGTAACATTAAACACAGAAACCGTTCGTGATTACAACAGGATCCCCCCGCGCAGGGCCTCCTGCCAGCGGTCTTTCAGGCAGGAAAAACGCCATGCGGCATTGGCGGGGCTGGTAGAAGGCAGCACGGCTGCCTCCAGATGAAGCAGCGGCTGCAGGTGCTGCGCGTACAGCTTTCCCGCCAGCGCGCCGTTGCAGACGACCCGCTCAATGTCCGCGACGTCCGTCACCCGGGCGATGTCCACGGGAACCGCGTCCCGGACGGTGGCGTCGGCGGAGCCCTCGATCCGGCAGGAGGCGATCACGTCCCACAGCGCCAGGCCGTGGCGGAGGATCAGCGACTGCCTTGCCGGGATGGTCAGCGGCGTTTCTTCATCATATATGGCCGCCAGCATGGGCCAGAAGCGGTTCCGCGGATGCCCGTAGAAGAAGCCCTCCTCCCGGGAGCGCACCGAGGGGAAGCTGCCCAGGATCAGAATCCGGCTCTCCGGCCCCACCACCGGCGGGAAGGGATGCATCACCTGCGTCATGGGTCCAGCACCAGCCTTTCCGCGTCCGCCGGACGGAACCCCGCCTGCAGGCAGGCCGAACGCGCCCGGCCGGCGGACGCGCCCGCATCCAGGATCACCGGCCGTCGCCGCCCGAAGCGCTCCCGCCCGAAGGCCGCGCAGGCCCGGATGAACTGCTCGCCCGCGCCCTGTCCCCTGTCCTCCGGGCGAAGGACGGGTCCCATGGCCAGCCCGTCGCCTTCCGGCAGATACCACACCGCGCCGGTCAGCCCGTCCTCCTCGTCCAGCGCGGCGAAGCTGTCCGCCCCGGGCAGGGGATTCCCCCATGCGATGCAGACCAGCCGCTGCGCTTCCGTCATGGGGACGAAGCGGTATCGCCGCGCCCGGCCCCCACGATCCAGGTGCAGCCGGTAGAAATCCGCCGGGAAAACCTCGCTGCCGTCGAAGCGGGCGTATTCGCCCTCATGGTCGAAGGTCATGCCGCAGCGGCGCATCACATGCCCGGAGGCCGCGTTGGCCCTGGCATGATTGGCGCTGAAATCCCGCGCGCCGAAGGTGCTGAAGGCAAAGCCGATCATGGCCCGGGCGGCCTCGGTGGCATAGCCCTGCCCCCAGCAGTCCCGGCGCAGGTTGTAGCCCAGCTCCCAGGGATCCCCGGGACTTTCACCGGGGGTGACGCCGCCGCTGCCCATCAGCAGGCCGTCGCTCTTGCGGACGAAGCCGAACTCCCACCGGGCGTCGCCGGCGCCGGTCAGCCAGGCGCGCACGTCCTCCACCCGGGTGTACAGGGCGTAGGGCATGAAGCGGTTCACCTGCGGATCGCCGCACCAGGCAAACGCCGCCTCCGCGTCCTCCGGGGACAGGGCCCGCAGCAGGAGCCGGCCGGTTTCCAGCGTGAAGGGATGCATGGACATCCTCCTTTGTATACAGAACGATAGGGGCAGTGTAGCACAAAGCCGCCCGGAATGCAATCGGCATCCGGACGGCGTGAAGGAAAATGTGCGGCTTACTCCAGAACGATGCGGGGATTTTCCTTGCTGGGCCGGTAAATGACAAACCTGCGGCCGATGCACTGGACGGGCTCGGCCTCCAGGGCGGCGCACAGCTCCGTCGCCGCCTCCCGGGCGGAAAGGGGGCAGCCCTGCTGCACGGCGCACTTGATCAGCTCCCGCGCCTCCAGGGCGTCGCTGGCCTGCTTGATCGTCCCGGGGACAACCCCGTCCTTGCCGATGTAGAGGATGGTTTCCATGGTGTTGGCCATGCTGCGGAGCATGGCGCGCTGCTTGCTGGTCATATGAATCTCTCCTAAACTGTCAGTGGTTTTATTCCTTCACGGCCCTGGTGGCCCAGTAGCAGGGAATCCCGTGGGCGGCCAGGTTGCCGGAGCCGTTCATGTCCTCGTAGACGTGCGTCAGGCGGAAGCCCGCCTCCAGCTGCCCGCCGATCTGCTCCTCCAGCGTGTGGGAAAACTGTACGCCCAGATCCTT
>JBJEYH010000104.1:0-1567 GCA_051886675.1 Aristaeellaceae bacterium | reverse complement strand
AAGGCGTTCATCCCGAAGTCAGCCCGGAGCTTCATCCCGGCCTGTCTTGCCAGCATCGCATGGCCCAGATTGCCCACCAGCGCCTCGTTCACGCCGAAATCGAACAGCTTTTCCAGCGCTTCATACACCGTTCTCATCTGGTCATCGGTGATGATGCGGGGCAGAACGGCCACCACCTTGGCGCCGTTGTCGATAAAAGGCCGCATGACGGTGAAATTTTCCGCCATGAGCAGGGCAGGAGCATAGATGTAATCCGGCTTCAGCGCCGCCAACTCCGGCGAGAGCTGCTCCGCCGTGCGGACCTGGAAGATCTTCACCGGGTCTGCGATGGCGGGGACGTTTGACGGCGGGGGCGGCAGGCGGAAGGACCGGCGCTCAGGCGGGGCGGCCCGCTTCTCCGACAGGTCGGAGATCAGCTTGCGCCTGAGCTCGTTGACCTCAGAGGCCGGGAGAAACAGCCCCGGTGCGGCCTTGGCCTTGTTCTCCACGCAGTAATAGGGGGTGCCGCCGGTTTTGTACATCTGTTCCACCAGATAGGACTCCGTCAGGCCCTGGCGCTTGGCCCGCTCGGGCACGGGGCCGAAGGCCACGGATTTATTCCCGTCGTTGTCAAAGGCGATGGCCTTGATCCGCTCGCCCTTTTCGCACACGGTGTAAAAGTGCACCGGGACCCGGCGAAGCTCGCCTTCGGCATAGCCCTTGCGGGCGGTGGAGAAGATCTTCTCCGCGTCCTTGTCCGGTTCGCCCCGGACGCCGAACATGTCTTTTTTATCGCCGTTGAAGTAACCCTGGGTGAAGCCCTGGCGGGAGAAGGTCTTTTCCAGCGTCTCCATCTCCTCGGCGTTGGGCCTGCGCCTTTCCTTCAGGGCTCTGGCGTATATGTCGGTGACGATGGCCGTATATTCAGGCCGCTTCATGCGTCCTTCGATCTTCAGGCAGGCCACCCCCGCCTCCTCCAGCTCCCGGAGCCGGTCTACAAGGCAGTTATCCTTCAACGACAGGGGATAATCGTCCATCCTGCCGCCCAGGCTGTACTGCATACGGCAGGGCTGGGCGCACATGCCCCGGTTGCCGCTGCGCCGGCCGATCAGGCTGGACATATAGCACTGGCCGGAGTGGCAGAAGCAGAGGGCCCCGTGGACAAAGACCTCGGTCTCGATGGAGGCGTGCTTGGTGATGTATCTGATCTGCTCCAGGCTCAGCTCCCGGGCCAGGACGGCGCGGGTCAATCCCATCTCGGCGGCGGCCTCCACCCCCGCCAGGTTATGCAGGCTCATCTGGGTGCTGGCATGGAGAGGAATATCCGGCAGAGCCCGGCGTATGGCGCTGACAAGGCCCAGATCCTGAACGATCAGCCCGTCCGCCCCCGCGTCAGAGGCAAGCCGCGCGTTTTCCACGGCGGCCTCCATCTCCCGGTCATTGACCAGGGTGTTTAGGGTGACGTATACCTTGCAGCCGCGGATGCGGCAGTAGCGCACGGCCTTTTTAAATTCCTCGTCTGTGAAGTTTTTCGCGCCCCGGCGGGCGTTGAAATCGCCCATGCCCAGATACACGGCGTCAGCGCCGT
>JBJEYH010000103.1:0-1569 GCA_051886675.1 Aristaeellaceae bacterium | reverse complement strand
CTCCGTCATCAGGTTCCGCAGCCGGTTGCCGCTCATGGGGATAATGGCGCCGCTGCGGACGAACAGCGGAATGCTGGAAATGTCCACCGGCACCTGGATGGTCTGGCCGGGGGCGTATTCCTCCCGGGTGTAGAAGTCGTAGAACCGCTCCCGCTTGTCTTCGGTCCTGGGCAGGTACACCGGCCGGACCGTCTGGCCCTTCTCCACCACGTTGGCCACCAGCAGGGAGTCGCCGAACAGGAAGTCCACGCCCTCATCGTAGGTGTCCGGGTCGTTCTGGAACACCGCGAAGGTGGGCTCCAGGATGGGCAGGCCGGTCTCGTGGGCCCGGACCATCAGGGAGTACAGTGTGGGGCTGAGCTTGTAGCGGAAGTCGATGGCGTCCTTGATGTATTGCTTCTTGTCCCGGAACATCCAGGGCTCGGTGACGGTGTTGTCGGTGTTGGTGGAGTGGATGGAGAACCGGGGCAGGAAGATGCCGTTCTGCACCCACCGGACGAACAGCTCCGGTTCCGGAGAGACGCCGTAGAAGCCGCCCACGTCGCAGCCATGGTTGGAAACGCCGCACAGGCCCATGCCCAGGATGGTGGCGATGTTGTATTTCAGGGTGTCCCAGCAGGTCAGGTTGTCCCCGGCCCAGACCTGGGCGTACCGCTGGATGCCCGCGTGGCCGGAGCGGCACACCGAGAAGGGACGGCAGTCGGGATCGTACTCCACCACCGCCTCGTTGGACAGCTGGCACATCAGGTTGCTCATGACGGGCTTCATGGCGCCGATGGTGCTGCCCTTGCCCTCGAAGTAGACCTTGGCGTCCTTGTCCACCATGCTGTCGTACTCGCAGTTGTCGTTCCACAGGGAGCGGCAGCCGTAGCGCAGCAGGGCGTCCTTGATGTACTGCTTCCAGTGCTGCCGGGTGGATTCCTTGGTGTAGTCCACGAACAGGCCGGGGCCGCCCCACCAGGTGCCCACCGCCAGGCCGTCCTGGCCGGGGTTATCCTCGGAGGCGGGCAGGAACATGCCCTTTTCCTTCATCTCCTCCAGCATGGGATGCACCAGCAGCATACCGGGCTTGATGTTGGGGGATACCAGGATGCCCCGCTTCACCATCTGGGCAAACCAGTCCGCGGGATCCTTGAACCGCTTGTAGTTCCAGGTGAAGGTGCAGCGCTTGATGCCCTCGCTGGTCTCCACGGCGCAGTAGCCGGAGGACAGCTGGAAGCCGTCCACGGGGATGTCCTCCTCCCGGGTGGTGTCGATGAAGTCCAGCACCGCGTCGTCGCTGTTTTCGGGAAGCTCGGGATAGTACATGGAGCTGCCGAGGTAGCCCAGCGCCGCCTTGGGCAGCATCACGGACTTGCCGGTCAGGTCGGTATAGCGCCGGATGATGTCCCGGATGGAGGGGCCCGCGATCAGGAACAGGTCCACGTCTCCGGAGTCGGTGCGGTAGGTGGAATAGCGGTGCCAGTAGTTCCGCTTCTCCCGGCCCATGTTGAAGTCGCACTCGGCGGTGTTGTGATAGAAGTAGCCCACCGCCTGCCGGGTGCCCCGGTTCAGCTTGATGTAGAAGGG
>JBJEYH010000102.1:0-29703 GCA_051886675.1 Aristaeellaceae bacterium | reverse complement strand
TTCCCTCAAAAGGGCGATCACCGTCCCGCGAAAAGCCACCAGCTTCCGCGCAGAGAATCGCCCTCGCCGGAAACGGCAGGTTCCGCAGTCCGCAAGGGAACGCGCCGTCCATGCGCACATTCCCTCAAAAGGGCGATCACCGTCCCGCGAAAAGCCACCAGCTTCCGCGCAGAGGATCGCCCGCGCCGGAAACGGCAGGTTCCTGACAGCCTGTCGTCACCGCGCACTCCCATCCCTTACAAACCCCGCACCAAAAGGGCGGAGCTTTCCGACACAGGAAGGCTCCGCCCTTTGCTTGTCATGCATTCAGTTGTCCGGCACAGTCATCCCGTAGCGCTTCAGCTGCGCGGGAATAACCTTCTCATGCCGCAGGAACGCAGGCCATTCCGCCTCGCTGACCCAGCGGTGCGCCACCGTCTCGCCCTCCTGCAGGCGGACGGAGGCCTTGTCCGCATCCACCGTGCAGACGTAATCCATGTAGATGGTGCCGGGCACCACATGCCGCGCCACCAGGGTGAAGTCGTCGCAGTCCAGACCGGTTTCCTCCCGGAGCTCCCGGCGGACACAGGTCAGCGCATCCTCGCCCTTCAGGGCCGAGCCGCCGGCGGTGGTCTCCCAGCAGCCGGGATAGCCAGGCTTGCGGAAGTCCCGCTGCATGCACAGATAGCTGCCGTCCGCGTGACGCACCAGCGCCTCGCATACCAGATGATACAGCCCCTCGGGAATGTCCTCGCCCCGGATCAGCGTGCCGCCCGTCACGCGGCCATCCCTGTCATAGGCGTCCCAAAGCTCCATGGGTTCCTCCTTTGCCGGGTCAGTTGGGTCCCGCCGCGCCCAGACGGCGCAGCGCATCCAGCGCCGCTGCCTGCTCGGCCTGCTTCTTGGTGCGGCCGCTGCCCCGGCCCAGCTCACTGCCGTCCCGGGAAACCGCCGCCTCAAACACCCGGTCGTGGGGCGGGCCGGATTGCCCGATGGTCTCGTACACTGGCGTGGTGCCCCCGTCCTTCTGCAGGAATTCCTGCAGCGCGCCCTTGCTGTCCTGCATGGGGCGGCGTACGTCCTCGGGCTTAGGCCAGCAGCGCAGCACGATCTTCCGGGCCTCCTCCATGCCGCCGTCCAGGTAGACCGCGGCCAGCACAGCCTCCATGGCGTCGCACAGCACGCTGGGCTTTTCGCGGCCGCCGGTGAGATCCTCGCCCTTGTCCATCAGCAGCGCCCGGCCGATGCCCAGGCTGGCCGCCACCTGGCTCAGTGCGGCCTCGCACACCAGCAGCGCCCGCAGATGCGTCAGCTGCCCCTCCTGGCTGTCGGGGTAGGCGGCGTAAAGCTGATCGCTCATGATATACTGCAGCACCGCGTCCCCCAGGAATTCCAGACGCTGATTGTCGTGCCTGCCCATGGAGGGGTGCGTCAGCGCCTGCCGCAGCAGCTCCGGGTTTTTGAAATGATACTGCAGCGCGTCCATCAATGCCTGCATGGGATTCCTCCGTTTCACCCGCCGACAAGCCGACCCGAGGATGCCGCGCAGGTATCCTCGGGTCAGAGCATCGGCCGGATTGGATGATGGCAGGCACGGCGGAATATGCCGCGCCGTGCCTGCGGAAAATGCGTGTTACTGGTGCTTCTCGATGTAGTCCACCACGTCGCCCACGGTGCGCAGCTTCAGGATCTGATCGTCCTCCACCATGATGCCGAACTTGTCCTCCAGGTCCATGACCATGACCATCACGTTGGCGGAATCGGCCTTCAGGTCCTCCACCAGGCGGGACTCGCGGGTGATGGACGCCTCGTCCACCTTCAGCTGCTTGGCAATCATGGCCTTCACGGTATCAAAAATCATGACGGTTACCTCCTTCAATCAAATGCGGATGTATGTTCATCCCGCGCGGGCGGGAATGAAGCCTTGCTCAGGCCTCCGGGTTCAGCGCGGATACGCCCCGGGCAATGATGTCCACCACATGCCCGTCGATCATCTTGATGCACTGGCCGATGGCGCAGGCCATGGCATGCCCGTTGCTGGAGCCGTGGGCCTTGACCACCGCGCCCTGCACGCCCAGCAGCGGCGCGCCGCCCACTTCGGTGTAGTCCATGGTCTGCTTGACCCGGCGGAAGGCGGGCTTGGCCAGCAGCGCACCGATCTTGCTGCGGGTATCGCCCATCATTTCCTTCTTGATGATGCCCATCAGCGTGCCGGCCACGCCCTCCATGAACTTGAGCACCACGTTGCCCGTGAAGCCGTCGGCCACCAGCACGTCGGCCACGTCGCCGGTAATGTCCCGGGCCTCCACGTTGCCCACGAAGCGGTAGGGCGCCTGCTCCATCAGCGGATAGGTGGCCTTGACCAGGGCGTTGCCCTTCTCGGACTCCGCGCCGATGTTGATCAGACCCACCCGAGGCTCCTTCATGCCCATGACGCCCTTCATGTACGCGTCGCCCATCACGCCGAAGACCTGCAGGTATTCCGGCTTGCAGTCCACGTTGGCGCCGCAGTCGATGAGCAGGAAGTGCCCCTTGCCGTTGGGCATCAGGGGCGCCAGAGCGGGACGCTCCACCCCGGGAATGCGGCCCAGGCGGAACATGCCGCCCGCCAGCACCGCGCCCGTGGAGCCCGCGGACACGAAGCCGTCCACTTCCCTGTCCCGCAGCTTCAGCATGCCGATGACCGTGGCGGACTGCTTCTTGGTGCGCACGCCCATGACGGGGCTTTCATGGTTGGTGATGACCTCGGGGGCATCCACCAGGGTGATGCGGCTGCGCACGTCGTCGCAGTCGGTCAGGAGAGGCTCTACCTGCTTCAGGTCGCCCGCCAGCTCAATCTCGATCTCGGGGAAACGGCGCAGGGCTTCAATCGCGCCGGCCACAGGAGCCTGGGGCGCATTGTCGCCGCCCATGGCATCCAGAAAAATACGCATTGGGATTCCTCCTCAGGAAAGCGGTATGAGTGACACATTTATCTTTACCATTTTATCATACTTCAGGGGCGGTTGCAAGCATGGCGCGGAAGAGAATTGGAAACGCCGTCCCGGGCAGCGGCGGCGCAAAAAGCGGCGGACGGCTCCGGAAGGGAAGCGTCCGCCGCGGTGAAGGTCATGGGGCCGGTTATGCCCGGGGCTGAAGCACCATCACGCCGTTGACGGGCATGTCGAAGTCGCCGCTGACAGCCTCGCCGGTGAGCAGATCGGTGTATTCCTCCGACAGGGACACCTGCCGGGCCTGGCCGGAATAATTCTGCAGGAAGATCGCGCCGCCGCGCTCCGTGGCCACGACGCCCTCGGGCAGCTCGTCGGGCAGGGCGCGGACGATGCCCAGCGCATCCACGATGTCCCCGTAGATGGCGTCCAGCCCCGCCTGCTCCACCTTTGCGGCCAGGTAGTAGGCTTCGCCCGCGCCGTAGGCATTGCGGGTCAGGCAGGGAAGCCCTGCGTAGAAGTCCCGCTCGTAGCTGCCCAGGGTTTCCGCGCCCAGATCCTCGGGAATCTCGCACAGCTCGTGGATGGCGAAGCGCCGCCCGTCCTTGAGCACCAGGGCGTTCACATCCTGGGGATGGAGGGCGTCCAGCTCCGTGCCGCGCACGCCCAGCACCTCCGTCAGCCCGTGGGGCGCGCCGCCCAGCCAGGCCAGGTCGCTGTCGTCCACCACGCCGGAGAAGTAGGTCATCAGCAGATGCCCGCCGTTCTTCACATACGTCCGCAGCGTCTCGTCAAAGCCGTCGCGGATCATGAACAGCAGCGGCGCCACCACCAGGTCGTAGCCGCTCAGGTCGGTGCAGGGGCGCATGTCGCGGAAGTCCACGCTCACGCCCTGCTGCCACAGCGCCCGGTAATGCATGTTCACCGTGTCGAAGTAGTTCATGTGGCCCAGCTGGCCCGCCTGGGCGAATTCCACCGCCCACCAGGTGCTCCAGTCGTAGAGGATGCACACCTGGGGCTTGCGCTTGGGCGCGTCGTAGAGGGGCTGCAGCCGCTCCAGGGCTTCACCCACCGCCGTCACGTCCTGGAAAACGCGGGTGTCGTCCCGGCCGTCGTGATCCACCACCGCGCCGTGGAACATCTCCGCGCCGCCGCGGCCCTTGCGCCACTGGAAGTACAGGACGCTCTGGCTGCCATGGGCCAGGGCCTGCATGGAGGACAGCATGTGCATGCCGGGCCGCTTGAGCTTGTTCACGCGCTTCCAGTTGACCAGGGAGGGGGTGGATTCCATCAGCAGGAAGGGCTGATCCTTGAAGGAACGCATCATCTCGTGGTTCATGGCGAACTCGGCGGCACGGGCCATATCGCTCTCGCCGTGCCACTGGGGATACGCGTCCCAGGATACCACGTCAATGGCTTCCGCCAGGGAGAAGTAGTCGTAGTCCCAGAAGCGCTCCATCAGGTTGGCGGTGCACAAAAGGTCGGGATTTACCGCCTGCACGGCAGCCTTCTCCATGAGGATGAAGTCCTTGCACTGCTGGGTGGAGAACCGCCGCCAGTCCACCTGCATGGAGGTGTTGCTGCTCTGCCCCACGGGGGACGGAGGCTCCACCTGGCTCCAGTCGGTGTAGCGCATGGACCAGAAGGAGGTCCACCAGCGCCTGTTCAGCTCGTCAATGGTGCCGTAGCGTTCCTTCAGCCAGGTGCGCCACTTCTCCTGGCACATCGGGCAGCGGCAGTCGCCGGAATACTCGTTGCTCAGATGCCACAGGATCACCGCCGGATGTCCGGCGTAGCGGATGGCCAGCTGGGTATCGATGGCCTGCACCTTCTCCCGGTAGACGGGGGAGGAGGGACAATGGTTGTGCCGGTTGCCGAAGTGATTGCGCTGGAAGTTGCTTTCCACCCGCAGCACCTCGGGATACTTCTGGGCCATCCAGGCCGGGCGCGCGCCGGAGGGCGTGGCCAGGATGATGTGGATGCCGCCCTTCCACAGCCGGTCGATCACCTCGTCCAGCCAGTCGAAGTCGTACACGCCTTCCTCGGGCTCCAGCAGCGCCCAGGAGAAAATGCCCAGGGACACGCAGTTGACGTGGGCCTTGTGCATCATTTCGATGTCGCGCTCCAGGATGTCGGGCCGGTCCAGCCACTGATCGGGGTTATAGTCGCCGCCGTGAAGAAACTGCGGGAAACGCGGTGTGAAGGTCATCGCGGAAATCGCTCCTTTCGGGCAGATGGTGTTCATGATCATTCAACCACAACCGGCTGCATTTGTAAAGGGGGCGAATGGGATGAATTGCGGACAAAGCATCGGCCGCGCTGGAAAAAAATATTTCCGGCATGCTGCGGCTGGAAGAAATTCCTGTTCTCATGCGTTTTTAATCATGTAGAGGTATCCACATCAACCAGTACGGTGCATCACCGGACGGAGGACGGAGTATGAAACGGACAATCGCGGCGCTTCTGGCGCTGCTTCTGGTGAGCCTTGCGCTGCCCGGCATGGCGGAGCAGACCACCTTTGCCCTGAAAAAGGAAAACAACCGGGTCTTTGTGGGGGAGACGGTGCAGATGGAGCTGAATCGCACCGGCGAGGCTGCGGAGGGTGAGCTCACCTTCACCTCCTCCAACGAGAAGTGCGCCACGGTGGACGCGCAGGGCGTGGTCACGGGTCTGAGCAAGGGTCAGGCGACCATCACGGCCCGGCTGCAGACGGAGAAGCGCACCTTCAAGTCCAGCCTGACAGTGACCGTGGCGGTGAAGGCGGAGGAAATCAGCGTCACGGAGGATGCGCTGCCCATCTACGACGCGGCGGATCCCTTCGTCGCGCCGCTGCTCGCGCCCGCGGAGGAAGAGGACGCGGAAGAGCTCGGGGCCGATGACGGGGACGCCGCCGGGGACGCCGCCGGGGAGGACGCGGAGGAGCCCTTGCCGGTGCTGGTGCTGCGCATGGGCAGCCAGCAGGCGCTGAAGGCCACCGTGCTGCCCGCCACCGCCAATGACCGGGCAGTGGTTCTGACCACCTCGGACGAGAGCATCGTCCGGGCGCAGGGGCTCACCCTGACCCCCAGGGCCGTGGGCGAGTGCGACCTGACCATCGCCAGCCGGCAGAACCCGGAGGTGATCCGGCAGTATCATCTGCTGGTGGTGCAGCCCGTCACCAGATTACAGATCACCGCGGAGAAAAAGACCACCATTCTCGGCGGGACGCTGCCCCTGACCGTCACGTATACGCCGGAGAACGCCTCCATCCAGCAGGTGACCTGGCAGAGCAGCAACGAGAAGGTGGCCACCGTGGATGAAAACGGCGTGGTCACCGGCGTGAGCAAGGGTACGGCCACCATCAAGGCCACGGCGGTGGACGGCTCCAGGCGCACCGCCACCTACCAGGTTACCGTGCAGCAGCAGCCGGAATCCATCACCCTGAAGGAAACCAGCGCGGTGGTGAACGTGGGCTCCTACAAGACGCTGACGGCCACCGTGCTGCCCGCCGCCACCAACGACAAGACCGTCACCTGGTCCTCCTCGGACGAGGGGGTGGCCACGGTCAACGCCAAGGGCCGCGTGACCCCCGTGGCGCCCGGCGTCTGCGTGATCACCTGCCAGAGCAAGAGCTATCCCGAGGTGTACGCCACCGCCACGGTGGAGGTGCATCAGCTGGTGACGAAGATCACCTTCGCGGACAACGACGTGTCCTTCAACGTGGGGGACACCTGCCAGCTGTTCTGGCAGACCGCGCCGGCCAATGCCACCAACACCGCGCTGACCTTCAAAAGCAGCAATGAGACCATCGCCACGGTGACCGACGACGGCCTGGTCTCCGGCTTGAAGCGGGGCAGCTGCACCATCACCGCCACCGCGGCGGACGGCAGCGGCAAGAAGGCCACGGTGAAAATCAGCGTGCTGCAGCCGGTGCTGGGCGTGCACATGGAGAACGATACCATCCGCGTGGGCGTTGACGAGAGCTACACCGCCCGGGCGATTCTGGAGCCCACCGACGCCAGCAACACCGCCATGTCCTGGACCAGCGCGGACACCTCCATCGCCACGGTGAAGGGCACCCGCAACAAGCCCACCATCACCGGCAAGCGATGGGGCACCACCACCATCACCGGCGTGACCCAGGACGGCGGCTACACCACCACCGCCACCGTCAACGTGGGCGACTATGACAAGGCGCTGAGGATCAACGACCTGTACCTGGCGAACAACAGGATCAAGATCGTCGTGAACAATGCGAGCAACATGACCGTCACCCGCTTCACCTTCATCATCGAGTGCTACGACATCTACGACGCGCCTCTGCCCTGCAGCGAGAACGGCTCGCACACCTTCTACGGCTCCTACAGCCTGACCCTCTACGAGGGGGAAAGCACGGAGCATGGGCGGTTCTACTTCGGCAACTTCGTGCAGCCGGAGGCGCAGATCGGCCGGGTGGTGATGTCCATCACCGGCTACAGCACCGATACGGGCTACAGCCGGGACATCCGCTCCGACCGTCAGCCGGTGCTGGAGTTCTGCTCCAGCAGCTTCGTGGGGGCGACGGCTTCGCCGGTGCCGGTGGTCACGCCGCCGGCGGAATGAGCGCCCGGGTCAGATGAAAACAAACAGCGCGGCGTACCCTGTCCGGGGTGCGCCGCGCCTTTGCGTATAAGGGCCTGCTCAGAAGATGACCTCATCCTCTGTGCCGGAGAAGGCCTGCCAGCACAGGTTGAAGGTTTTGCGGGAAATCTTGCAGATGTGGTCGTTCATGCTGTCGCTGGATCCGTTGGTTACCAGGGCGAAGACAAACTGCGTCTCCGGATCAAAGTACACGTTGCACACAAGGCCGTTGGACATGCCCTGATGCCCGTAGACCATGCGGCCCTTGACCAGGTTGGTCACCCGATGGACGCACAGCCCGTAAGGCGAGGAGCAGGTGATGCCCGGCTGGCCGTTCTGGTCGGACAGCATGAGGGCGACGGTTTCAGGCTGCAGAATGGTGACGCCGTCCAGCGTGCCGCCCTGGCACAGCAACATGCCGATGCGGCACAGGTCGCGGCCCTTCATCCACACCGCGCCCACCGTGGAACGGTAATGGTTCTCGGGATCCACCGAGTTGTCCCAGGTCTGGGACAGGAGCAGGGAACGGGTTCTGCGCAGCGTCATATCCGTCGCGTACTGGGCGGTAATGTTCTCGGGGATGTCCACCAGCGTCTGATGATAGCCCGCGTCAATGCCCAGCGGATCGAAGAGGCCGGCCGTCACGGAATCGTTCAGGTTCAGGCCGGTCACGGCCTCCATCAGGCTGCCCATGATGCCCGCGCCGAAGTTGGAGTATTCATACTTGCTGCCGGGGGCGTATTTGTGGAAGTTGTTCCACTGCTTGGTGGCGTCATTCAGCAGGGAGGACAGGGTGCGGTTGGACTTGGTGTAGCCGCCGCTGGAGCTCAGGGAGGAGGTGTGGGACATCAGCTGACGCAGGGTGACAGGCGCGTTCCCCGCGTAAGGGTTGGTGACGCTGTAGCCGAAATAGACGCCGATGTTCTCATCCAGATCCAGCAGGCCCTGCTCCACCAGCTGCATGGTGTGGATGCCGGAGATCATCTTCGTCACGGAGGCGGTGCGGAAGTAGGTGTCCTCGCTGATGACAATGCCCGCCTTCTTGTCGGCGTAGCCGTAGAGGTATTCGTAGACGATTTCACCGTCCTTGGCCACGTACAGGGCCGCACCGGTGGCTTTGTGGGCCTTGAGCACCTTGGCCAGGGCATCGTCCAGGCTGCTGTCCTCGGCAAGGCTGTGTCCCAGCGGCATCAGCAGCAGGCAAACGATCAGCGCGATGAGCTTTTTCATGACAGAATACTCCTTTGAATGAAAATACTGTATACATTATACCAGCATTCCGGCCCTCAGGCAATAAGGCGTCACGGAAAATACAGGCGTCGGAGAGGTTCCTCATTCCCTGCGGCGTCGGAATGTGCTATAATGAGTCCGATTTTGCACAGGAGGTGCGGCGTATGGCGGATGTGGTGGTGATCGGGGGCGGCCACGCGGGCTGCGAGGCGGCGCTGGCCGCGGCGCGCATGGGGCTGGACACGCTGCTGCTGACCCTGAACATGGACGGCATCGCTCTGATGGCCTGCAATCCGGTGATCGGCGGGTCGGCCAAGGGGCACCTGGTGCGGGAGCTGGACGCGCTGGGGGGCGAAATGGGCCGCGCCATTGACGATACCTTCCTGCAGAGCCGCATGCTGAACACCTCCAAGGGCCCGGCGGTGCATGCCCTGCGCGCCCAGGCGGACAAGCAGCAGTACCAGAACCGGATGCGTCAGGCGCTGATGACCCAGGCGCGGCTGACCGTGCGCCAGGGGGAATGCGCCTCCATCGAGGTGGAGGGCGATCGCGTGACCGCCGTGACCACCACCACCGGCCAGCGGATTCCCTGCCGGGCGGTGATCGTGGCTTCCGGCGTGTACCTCAGGAGCCGGGTGATCATCGGCGAGTGGCAGAAGGACAGCGGCCCCCAGGGCCTGATGAACGCCGGAAGCCTTTCGGAGAGCCTGATGCACCTGGGGTTCCGGCTGCGCCGCTTCAAGACCGGCACGCCCGCCCGGGTGGACGTGCGCACCATCGACTTTGACGAGATGACCCCCCAGCCCGGGGACGATCCCGTCACGCCCTTCTCCTTCATGACGGACAGGACGCTCGTCAACACCCACCAGTGCTACCTGACCTGGACGAACCAGCAGACCCACGACATCATCCGCGCCAACCTGCACCGCGCGCCGCTTTATTCCGGGGCGATCCACGGCATCGGCCCCCGCTACTGCCCCTCCATCGAGGACAAGATCGTCCGCTTCGCCGACAAGGACAGGCATCAGGTCTTTCTGGAGCCGGAGGGCGCCCAGAGCCGGGAGTGGTATGTGCAGGGCATGTCCACCTCCCTGCCGGAGGACGTGCAATGGGCCATGTACCGCACGATCCCCGGCCTGCGGCATTGCGAGCTGACCCGCCTGGCCTATGCCATCGAGTACGACTGCATCGACAGCCGGGAGCTGCGGCCCACGCTGGAATCCCTGCGCATCGGGGGCTTGTTTTTCGCCGGGCAGATCAACGGCACCAGCGGCTACGAGGAGGCGGCCTGTCAGGGGCTGATCGCGGGCATGAACGCCGCGCTGTCCCTGCAGGGGCGCGAGGCCTTCATCCTCACCCGGGACATGGCCTACATTGGCGTCATGACCGACGACCTGACCACCAAGGGCACCGACGAGCCCTACCGCATGATGACCTCCCGGGCGGAGCACCGGCTGCAGCTGCGCCAGGACAACGCCGACCTGCGGCTGACCCGGCTGTCCTGTGAGGCGGGGCTGGCGGACGGGGAGCGGCTGGCGCGGGTGGAGCGCAAGGCCCGCGACACCGCCCGGCTGACGGAAACGCTGCGGACGATCCATTATGGGCCCTCGCCGGAGCGGGACGCCTGGCTGACGGCCCACGGGCAGCCCATCCCGGCCGCGTCCGTCACAGCGGAGGAGCTGCTCCGCCGCCCGGAGATCGGCATCGACAGCCTGGCCGAGCTGACCCCTGCCATCGGGGAATTCAGCCCCGCCGCCCGGGAGCAGAGCGAGATCACCGTGAAGTACGCGGGGTATCTGGCCCGGCAGGACGCGCTGATCCGCCGCGCCCGGGAGCTGGAGGACACCCTGCTGGACGAGGACATTCCCTACGATCAGATCAGCACCCTGCGTCTGGAGGCCCGGCAGAAGCTGCTGCGGCAGAAGCCCCGCTCCCTGGGCGCGGCCAGCCGGATCCCTGGGGTCTCTCCGGCGGACATCGCGGTGCTGATGGTGTACCTGGAGCAGCGGAAGGCTGCCGGGGCCGGCACGCCCTGACGACGCGCGCGGAAAGTAAAGTCCAGTAAAGTTGTAAATTTTGCGCGGAAACGCTTTTCAAACGGGAAAAGATCGTGTATAAAATAGGTAGAAAGGAGTGGTACCATGAAGAAGATCACTGCATTGCTTCTGACCATGCTGCTGGCGCTGCCCCTGACGGCCTTGGCGACGGAGGACGCGGCGCTGGAGCAGGCGCGGACGATGGTGTCCGCCACGGCGGCGCTGACGGAGCGGGAGACGGAGGACGGGCTGACGGAGTTTGAGTTCCGGGAGGACGCGCAGCGCTGGGACGTGGTGCTGGACGCGGCGAATCAGCCTGTCAGATATCAGGTGGAATACACGGATGTGAAGGGCGCCGCGGAAGCCGAGCTGGATGGCTCCGTCGCCGGTGACATCGCGCTGGCAACCCTGCAGGACGAGCCCGGCGCGTACGTCGCTTTCACCCTGCTGGAAAAGGACGACGGCCTGTACCGCTGGAAGGTGTTCGCGCGCTCCGGCGAGGACTGGCTGGTGTATGAGCTGAACGCCCAGGACGGCGGCGTCATGGAGACGGAGCGGTACTTCGCCGCGGCGGCGGTCACGCCTGAGGAGACGGTGGAGGCCATCCGCGCGCAAAAGGGCGAAATCGTTCTGACGGAACTGGATCTGGAGCTGGACAAGGGCCGGCTGGTGTATGAAGGCCAGGCTGAGCTGGGCGGCGTCCGCTATGAGTTCGAGGTTCTGGCCTCGGACGGCTCGCTGATTGAATGGAAGAAGGACTGACGGATGCATCCGCAAGGCTGCGCAGCCGAGAGCTGCGCGGTCTTTTTGCATGCCCCTTGCCCCGGGGACGCAAATGTGATACACTGATTCGGACAGGACAAATGATCGGGCGCAAGCCCTTGAAAACCCAGGAGGTTATGCCCATGAGCGAAGAGAAGAAGAAGGGTCTGTTTTCCCGCCTGTTTCAGGGCCTGAGCAAGACCCGTGGCAACCTGACCGACAAGGTAGACGATCTGGTGCGTGAAACCCGCCGGATCGACGAGGATTTTTATGAGGAGCTGGAGGACATCCTGCTGATGGCGGACTGCGGCGTGAAGGCCACCACCGCCATCATGGACGAGCTGCGCGCGCAGGTGAAGGCGCAGAACGTCAAGGACGCCGGGCAGGCCCGGGAGATGCTCAAGAACATCATGATCAAGGAGATGGACGTACCCCGTCCGCCGCTGAAGTGGCCCATGGTCATGCTGATGGTGGGCGTGAACGGCGTGGGCAAGACCACCACCATCGGCAAGCTGGCGCTGCGGTTCCAGTCCATCGGCCGCCGGGTGATGCTCTGCGCGGGCGATACCTTCCGCGCCGCCGCCGCCGAGCAGCTGACCGTCTGGGCGGAACGGGCCCGTGTGCCCATCGTCAGGCACGAGGAGGGGGCCGATCCCGCCGCCGTGCTGTTTGACGCCATCAAGTCCGCCAAGGCCCAGGGGGCGGATCTGCTGCTGGTGGATACCGCCGGCCGTCTGCACAACAAGAAGAACCTGATGGACGAGCTGAACAAGATGCGCCGCGTGCTGGACCGGGAATATCCGGAGGCGGACGTGCGCTGCATTCTGGTGCTGGACGCCACCACCGGCCAGAACGGCCTTGCCCAGGCCCGGGCCTTCAAGGAGGTCTGCGAGGTGGGGGGCATCATCCTGACCAAGCTGGACGGCACGGCCAAGGGCGGCATTGCCCTGGCGATCCGGCAGGAGCTGGAGGTGCCGGTGTGGTACATCGGCGTGGGCGAGGGCATCGACGATCTGCAGCCCTTCTCAGCCAGGGATTTCATCGAAGCGCTGTTCTGACAGAAGAAAAGCCTGCCGTGAGCATCAAGGAGGAATACCATGCCATCCCTGTCCCCCTACAAGGCTGACCTGGACTACGCCTACGCCCCGGGGATCTTCCCGGCCATGGAGTGTCTGCTGCACCGGCCGGATTGCGCGCGGCGGGTGCTTCTGCACAGCAAGGCCGAGGGCACCGAGGGCGCGGAGAAGCTGACGCGTCTGGCGGAGCAGCTGCACGTCCGGGTGGAAATCGCGGACAAGGCTCTCGCGCGCGTCTCCGGGAAGGAGAACTGCTTTGCCGCGGCGGTGTTCGCCAAGTTTGACGACGCGCTTGCGATGGGCAGGCCCCATGTGGTGCTGCATCATCCCTCCGACTGCGGCAACGTGGGCACCATCCTGCGTACGGCCCTGGGCTTCGGCGTGGAGGACGTGGCGCTGATCCGCCCCTGCGTGGACGTTTTCGATCCGCGGGTGGTGCGGGCCAGCATGGGGGCCATGTTCCAGCTGCACGTGCGCACCTACGACAGCTTTGCGCAGTACGAGGCGGAGCATCCCGGGCGGATGCTGTACCCCTTCATGCTGGACGGCTCCCGGTCGCTGCCGGACGTGCTGGCGGAGGCTGTGCCGGCAAACTGGACGCTGATCTTCGGCAACGAGGGCAGCGGGCTTCCGGCGGAATTCGCCCGCATGGGGCAGCCCGTGCGGATCCCCAGCAACGACCGGGTGGATTCCCTGAACCTGTCCATCGCAGCGGCCATCGGCATTTACGGCTTCACGCAGAAAAAGTAAACATTGCCAATCCTCCGGCGCATGCAGAGGGGATGGAACGGAAAAAGTGGCTTCGTGCCGCTTTTTTTGTGCGCGGAAATGGTTGCCGCTGGCGGAATTTGCCCTCATGGCGCGATTCGCCCCTGGGCAATCTGAAAGGCGGAGGTGAGCGCATGAAACGACCCAGGGACATGGTTCGCGCGATTCTGCGCGAGCAGCAGAAGAAGAACCCGACGGATCCGCTGGGCTCCTGGACGGGCGTGCCCTACAACGAGGACGAGGAGCCCGTGCAGGATGCGGACGACCTTTGATCCGCCTGGGCAGCGTGACGGGCCTGCCGGTGGTCTGCGCGGGCAGGCTGCAGGGCCGGGTGGAGCAGGCGGTGCTGACCCCTGACGGGCGGAGCCTGCGGGGGCTGGTGGTGCGCAAGGGCTTCGGCGGGGCGCGCTGGCTGGCGGCGGAGGATATCCTGGTGCTGGGCGAGGTGTCGGTGATTGCCGGATGCCGTCCGGGCCGCATGCCCCGGGATGCGGACTTCGCCCTGGGGTGCGTGCGGGACACGGCGGGGCTGGATCTGGGGCGGGTGACGGACGTGTACCTGCAGCCGGACAGTCGCCGGGTGGCCGCGCTGGAGATCACCCTGGGTCCCCTGGAGGAGCTGCGCAGCGGGCGGATGCTGGCCCGGGACTTCGCGGTGCATCCTGCGCCGGGGGAGCCGGGCCAGGTGCTGATTCCCACCGGCTGCGCGCTGGAGCGGATGCGGGAAAGGAGGTGACATGGATGTCGCGGTTTGCCATGGGCAGCGCCATGGGGTTCATGCTGGGCGCGGGGCTGATGATGATGCCTGCGGGACGCGTGCTGCGGCGGGATGCGAAGCATGCGGCGGGCAAGGTGCGCCGCTGGCTGCGCAGCATGTGACGGCGGGGCAGGGGAAAGGCAGCTTCCCCTGCCGTTTTTGCAGGAAGGCGGAATGGGTATGGAGCGGCGGGCGTCAAGGATGAACGGACGCATGGCGGCGATCATCGCGGCGGGGGCGGCGGCTGTATGGCTGACGCGGCATGTGCTGTGGGCGCTGGCGATGCAGCTGCTGGGGGGCTTCGCGCTGATGGCCATGGCGCTGCCGCTGTGCCGCGTGCTGGAGAAGCGGCTGTCGCCGGGGCTGGCGGCGGCGCTGTCCTTTCTGGCGCTGCTGCTGGCGGCGACAGGGGTGCTGGTGGGGCTGATTCCGCCGCTGGTGCAGCAGTTCCGGCAGGTATCGGCCATGTTTCCCGCGTGGCTGAGCTGGCTGGAGCAGCAGCTGGCGCAGGGGCAGAGCTTCCTTATGGAGCGGGGGGTGAACCTGTCCCCCGTGCGGGACGAGCTCTTCAGCACCGTCAGCCGCTATGCGGGGAATGCGGTGTCCGCCCTGGCCGGTACCGCGGCGCAGACCGTGCGCACCATGAGCAAGCTGGTGCTCTCGCCGCTGATCGGCTTCTACCTTCTGCGGGACAGGCGGCAGATATCCTCCCTGCTGATGCTGCTGCTTCCGGTATCCTGGCGGGCGCGGGCGGTACGGGCCGGCCGGGAGATGCGCCGGGAAACCGCGGGATTCCTGCGGGGTCAGCTGCTGGTATCGGCCTTCGTGGGGACGCTGACGGCGGTGGGGCTGATGCTCATCGGGACGCCGGGCTGGCTGCTGATGGGGCTGCTGATGGGCGTGATGGAGCTGGTGCCCTACATCGGGCCGGTGCTGGCCGGGATTCCGGCGGTGCTGATGGGGCTGCAGAGCGGCCTGGCGCAGGCGCTCTGGACGCTGCTGGTGCTCTGGACGGTGCAGCAGGTGGAGGGCAGCTTGCTGTCGCCGCGGCTGCTGTCGGGCGCCACGCGGCTGCATCCGCTGACGGTGCTGCTGGCCATCTCCGCAGGCGGAATCTTTTCCGGTACAATGGGGATGCTTTTGGCATTGCCCATCGTTGTATCTGTCAGAGGGGCGCTGAGAGGACTGCGCCGCTGACCTCACAAGATTTTAATCAAAATGGTCTTTTCATCCTCCGCGGAAACGTGTATAATGAAACTGTATTAAGCAGGAAGGAGCCGACTGCTGTGCCGGAACTGTTCAACACCACCAAGCTGACCCCTATCCAGGAATCGGGCAACGAGGCGCAGGACATTCTCATGTATGTGTACAATGCCCTGCAGGCCAAGGGGTATGATCCCATTACCCAGATTGTGGGGTATATTATTTCTGGCGACCCGACCTACATTACCAGCTACAATCAGGCCCGCAGCATGATCTGCCGCCTGGAACGGGATGAAATCCTGGAGGAGCTGGTACGCTTCTATCTGGACGGACACGCCGGCCGCTGAACGGTCGCGCTTGTCACGGACGGCTGTGTTTGCCGCGGAAAATCATTCGACGGGCAGGGAGAGGGCATACCGCTTCCTGCCCGTTTGCATACGGGAGGACCTGCATGACAACGGACGCGTTCTGGGCGGAATTCCTGGCGGAAACGGGGCTTCCGGCGGATACCCGGTATGAAAGCTGCTTCCACTTTGAGCTGACGGAGAAATGGGCCAATGCGCTGCTGGCGCTGGTGCTCAGCGGACAGAAGCGGGCGACCTGCTCCAGCCTTCGCAGCTACGAAATCGACGGGGAATCCCTGCCGCAGCCCGGCGCGCTGCACATCGTGACGGACTGGGCGGGTGAACCGCGCTGCGTCATCCGTACCACCGGGGTGACGGTGCTGCCCTTCCGGGAGGTGACCTTCGACATCTGCCGCCGGGAGGGCGAGGACGATTGCCTGGAAAGCTGGCAGGCGGGACATCGCCGGTTCTTCGAGGAGGAAGGGCAGGAGATGGGCTACACCTTCCAGGAGGATATGCCGGTGGTGTTTGAGGATTTCGAGGTTGCGTGGCAGCCTCGGTGATGGGCCTTGCCGGGCCGATGCCGTCCGGCAGGGCTATTCTTTTGCCCGGCGCGCTGGCAGGAGCCCCGACGGCCCCTCCGACGCGCGCAGGGTGGTGACCCTGCCCAGGCCTGCGGGAATGCCGGCTCCACTGCGCGGCCGTGCAACGATGACAACGATGCATCCTGCCGGGTCAGTCCCATTCCCTGTCACCGCCCACCACACAGGGCGGAGAAGCAGGCGCAGCCTCCGCAGAATGTTGCCGCCTCCTGCACCCAAAATGGATCGCGCAACCATGGGCGAAGCGGGGCGACCGCAGGGGAGCCCCGCGCGAGCGCACGCCCCCCAAATCCTTCCCCAGCGGGGAAGGTGTCACGGCAGATGCCGTGACGGATAGGGAGAGCCTCGCCCGACCGCGTCGCGGTGCGCCCGTTGCGCACCGTGACCCCTGCAAGCGCGGCGCGCCCTTCGCGCGCCGTGCCTCCGCGCAACCGCACGACACTCGCACGCGTGTTCAGCATGACCGAAGGCGCTCAACCCAATCGCGTGCCGGGTGTGGGCACTGCCCACCGAGTTGGGTGCGGGCACTGCCCACCGTGCCGGGTGTGGGCACTGCCCACCGTGCCGGGTGTGGGCACTGCCCACCGAGTTGGGTGTGGGCACTGCCCACCGAGTTGGGCGCGGGCATTGCCTGCACCATGTATCGGATACGCGCGTCATCCGCGACGCATCAAAAAAGCCGCCCACTCACGGGCGGCATGCATTATTGAATGATGGAATCCGCGAAACCCTCCGTCATGTGTACCGTGCCGTCGGGAAGGTACCACAGCGCCTCCACGTCCGACAGGGAATCCACCAGCGCCCGCCCCTCCTCGTAGGGAAGGACGAATACCGCGGTCGACAGCCAGTCCGCCAGACCGGAGTCCGGCGCGATGATCGTCACTGCCCGCACATGAGCCGCGGGCATCAGGGTGTCCGGGTCGATGATGTGGTGCAGCCGCTGGCCGTCCACCACGTAGTAGCGCTGATAATCACCGCTGGTGACCACCGCGCAGTTTTCCACCTGCAGGGTGCACAGGTACGCATCCTCCTCGCCCACGAGCGCCTTGTCCGGATGCTGTACGCTGACCTTCCATCCGTTCTCCGGCGAAGGCCCCAGCACCAGGTTGCCCCCCGCGTTCAGGCTGTAGACAGGCAGCATGTCCGCCAGCTGCTCCGCCACCTTGCCCGCGGCGTAGCCCTTCGCCACCGCGCCCAGATCCAGCCGCAGCAGCGGATCGGCATAGTAGACCGTCATGGCGTCCGGGTCAAGGATCAGATCCTCCAGGGATATGTGCTCCGCCGCGGCGGACAGCTCCTCCATGTCCGGCAAGGCGGCCGACGCGGGCTCGTATTCCGCGTTCTCCCGGGCGTCGTGCCAGATGCTCAGCACCCGGCCCATGGCGGGATTCACCACGGGCGACAGCGTTTCCGCCCGCTCCCTGCACTGCAGGAGCAGCTCCATCATGTCCTCTGAAACCTTCACCGGCTCCTTCCAGGCCTTCTGGTTCAGGTTGAACACATTCTCCACCGTGTCGGAGTGCACGTAGGGGTCGAACAGCTCGTCATAATAGCGGAAGGACGCCTCGCAGACCTGCGCCGCCCGGTCGAATTCCTCCTGGCTGGCGGCATAGCCCGTCAGCACGATGAAGGTGTCGAACGTGCCGAAGAAGGAATGGGTGTAGCGGGTCAGCGGCTCCTCCCGGGCGGCGCATCCGCCCAGAAGCATCAGGCTCAGGATCAGCAGCAGGGCCAGCGCTCTGCGCATGCATGCATCGCCTCCAGTGGCTCTGAAATGGGATAAAAAACCGGGAGAGGCAGCGATGCGCTCTCCCGGAAGGATACCAGGGATGATTACTCAGCCAGAGCGTCAGCCACAGCCTTCTCCAGCGCGGTGCACACGGCCTCCAGCTTGATGGAGCACACGGTCACCAGGGACTCGTCCTTGCCTTCGTAGGCAGCGCGCAGATCAGCGGCGGTCTTGCCAACCAGCCAGTCTTCCAGCGCGGCGATCTGCTCGAACCACTCCTTGCCGATGGGGGAAGCGCCGACCATGCCGTATTCGCCCTGCTTTTCCTTCTTGGACTTGATCTCGGCTTCCTTGTCAGCGGTCAGAGCGCCGGTGGCGTTGAAGCCAACCACGGTCTGGGCAGCATCGATCTTGCAGGAAACGATCACGCCGTCCTTGTCCACGACCACGGACACGATGGCGCTGTCAACCTGAGCCTTGCCATCCTTCTCGGCGGTAGCGTCAGCGCTGGAGCCGATGCTGGTGGAAATGCCCAGGCCCAGGAAGGTTTCGCCCTCAGCCAGGGCGGAGACGGCGCACAGCACCAGTGCCAGCGCCATGATCAGGGAAAGAACCTTTTTCATGTTGGGAGTCCTCCTTCAAATATTTTGGATATGAAATATCCGGTGCTTCATCATAGCATATTGGATGATAATAATCAAGGGGGTCTGCGCAGATTGCACGGAATGTAAGTGCTTTCATTTGGTGACGGAATGCTGCTGGAATCGTCTGGAAAAGGTTTTCCATGACGGGCCTTTCTTTTTGCGGGAAGCTGTGCTATAATAGAAATGGTATGGAAAAACGCGCCTTCCCGCCGTCCGCTGCGGGAAGCGGCCATGCCGGCGGAAGCGGACGCCCGGTGCGCGGAGGGAGAAACCGCGCTGGAAGAATAAGGAGTGATCTTTCGTGTCTGCCGACCCATGGGGAGGCCCTCTACTGCTTCAGCTGGTACTGATCCTGATCAACGGCTTCTTTGCCGCCACAGAGGTGGCGGTGCTGTCCCTGAACGAGGCCAAGCTGCGCCATGACGCCGACGAGGGCGATCACGTGGCCGCACAGCTGCTTCGCCTGTCCGAGACGCCCAACAAGTTTCTGTCCACCATCCAGGTCTGCATCACCCTGGCGGGATTCCTGGGCAGCGCCTTCGCGGCGGATCAGTTCGCATCCAGGCTGGCTGGAGCCTTTCTTGCAGCGGGGGCCACGATGGATCCCGCGGTGCTCAATTCCCTGTGCGTGGTGCTGATTACCCTGGTCCTGTCCTACTTCACTCTGGTGCTGGGGGAGCTGGTGCCCAAGCGCATCGCCATGCAGAACCCCGAAAAGTACGCCAGGAAGGTCTATCGCGTGTTGCAGGTGTGCTCCACGCTGTTCAAGCCCGTGGTGTGGCTGCTGTCCGCCAGCACCAACGGCATCCTGCGGCTCATCGGCATCGACCCCCACGCCGAGCCCGAGGAGGTCACCGAGGAAGAAATCCGCATGATGGTGGACATGGGCGGCGAGAGCGGCGCCATCGAGGAAAACGAAAAGGAAATGATCGAGAATATCTTCGAGTTCAACAATCACTCCGCCGAGGACGTGATGACCCACCGCACCGATGTGAGCAGCATCTGGGTGGGGGAGAGCAGCGAGGAGATTCTCCGCACCATCCGGGAGACGGGCCTGAGCCGCTTCCCCGTCTACGACGAGGACATGGACGACATCATCGGCACCCTGAGCACCCGTGAATTCCTGCTCAACCAGCAGGCGGATCCGCCCGCGCCCCTGCGGGAGCTGATCCGTCCGGCGTACTTCGTGCCGGAGACCGTGCAGGCCGACGCGCTCTTCCGGGATATGCAGATGAAGAAAATCCACATGGCCATCGTGGTGGACGAGTACGGCGGCATGAGCGGCATCGTCACCATGGAGGACCTGCTGGAGGAGATTGTCGGCAACATTTACGACGAGTTCGATCCCCAGGCGGAGGCGGAAATCGCCCGCGTGGACGAGGAGACCTGGCGCATTTCCGGCACCGCGCCCCTGGAGGACGTGGCCGAGGCGCTGCAGGTGGAGCTGCCCCTGGAGGAGGATTACGATACCCTGGGCGGGCTGATCTTCAGCCAGTTCACGCTGATTCCCCAGGACGGCAGCACCCCGGAGGTGGACGTGGCGGGGCTGCACATCCAGGTGGAGAAGATCGAGGATCACCGGGTGGAAACGGCGCTGGTGCGCAAGCTGCCCCCGGAGAAGTCCGTGGATGAAACGGACGACGACCGGCACGGGGAGGATGGCGGCCATGAATGAAGCCATGACCGACCTTGGTCGGTTTTCCACCACGGGTGTGCTGGACGAGGACTTCCTGCGCAGGCATGTGAACGTCTGGATTCCCCGGCGGACGCTGGTATATCTGATTGTCGTGGCGGTGGTGATCACCGCGCTGGGGCTGGGGCTGTGGATCAGCAGCGGATCGGCCCTGTACCTGGCCTTCACGGCGGTGTGGGCGCTGATCGTGATCCTGCGGCTGCTCAGCTACCGCCATCGGGTGCTGCGGCAGGCCGTGAACCGGCTGAAGGAATCCGCCCCCGATGGCGAAATGCTGCTGACCACCAGCTGCACGGAGCAGGGGGTCCGGGTGGAGAACCAGACCACCGGCGGTGTGATGACCATCGGCTACGACAGGCTGGACTGGGCCATGGACACGGAGGACGCGGTGCTCGTCATGTCCCGGGCCAGACAGATGACAGTCTTTTTCAAGGACAGCCTGACCGAGCATGACACGGCGGAGCTGCTGGCCCTCCTGAAGGATAAGGGCCTGCGGATCCGCTGAACAGAGAGGATGACCGTGATGGCGCTGCTGGGCGTGGGTCTGTATGTGAAGGGCAGCCGGGAGGCCGCGGCGCTGTACCAGGAGGCCTTCGGGGCCGAGCTGGGGTATCATGTGCTGAACGGGGACGGGACGTTCTTCCATTCGGAGTTGAGCGTGAAGGGCGAGCCCTTCTGCTCCGTGGTGGAGGCGAAGGAGCCTGCCGGCGGGTACAATCCCGTGGAGCTGGGCTGCACCTTCGACACCCGGGAGGCGCTGGAGCGGGCCTTCGCGCTCCTGGCGGAGGGCGGGAAGGTGAATCTCCCCCTGTGCGAGCTGCCCTGGAGCCCCTGGGCTGCGGAGGTCACCGACCGGTTCGGCGTGCGGTGGTTCCTGACGCTTGCGCAGCACCGTCCGCCGGAGGACTTCAAGCCCTGACGACAAAACAAAAGCAGCGCGGCCTTCCCTGTGGGGGAGCAGCCGCGCTGCTTTTTGCGTGCGGTGATGCGCGGATCAGTCCGCGTACTGGACGATGGCGCCCAGCAGACCGGGGCCGGTATGGATGGCCAGGGCGGGACTCACCGGGCTGATGAAGGAGGATACCACGTCCAGCTTTTCCAGGAACTTGTCCCGAAGCTTGACGGCCTCGTCGTAGGCCGCGCCGTGGACGATGGCAATGCGCACCTTCCGGCCCTGGAAGCGCTTGAAGCACTCGTCGCTCATGGCGTTGAGGGCGTTGGTGAAGCCACGGGCCTTGACCAGGGTGTTGTACACGCCGTCGTCATTGACGTAAATGACGGGCTTGATCTGCAGAAGCGATCCCACCACGCCTTCCACCAGGCCGATGCGTCCGCCCTTGCGCAGGAACTCCAGCGTGCGGATGACGAACGCCCCCAGCTGCGTGGCGCGCAGATGTTCCACCCGGGCAATGGCGTCCTCCACGGACATGCCCTTTGCCAGGGATTCCGCGGCCTCCAGCACCAGCAGGCCCAGCCCGCAGGACAGGGTCCTGGTGTCCACCACGTCTACCTGCATGCCCTCGGTCTCCTCGGCGATGAGGCGCACCATGTTGTAGGTGCCGGACAGGTTGGAGCTGATGGTCATGTGAATCACGCGGGTGCAGCCCTCATCCTTCAGCTGCCGGTACAGGGCGGACACGTCCTCCGGCAGGGGCAGGGAGGTCTTGGGCAGCTCGCGCTTGAGCAGGTCGTAGAGGGTATCCTGGTCGATCTCCAGCCGGTCGCGGAATTCGCCCTCGGAGGTGGCGACCCGCAGGGACACCAGGCGGATGTCATAGGCTTGCAGCTGCTCCTCGCTCAGGTCGCAGGAGGTATCCGTCACCAGAGCAACCCGGTCATCACCAATCATAAACATCTATAAAGAATCACCTTTCATCAACGGACATGCCGATGGTATTTGTCTTGTTCCATTATAGCACAGGGGCGGGGCAAGTCAAGCGCGAAGGGGAAGCAGGGGGTAAATTTCGCAGATTCTTCACAGAACGCCCACGGGAAATGCCCCGCTTGCGGATGTAAATCTTGGCCGCGGGGCGGGGGAAACGGTTGACAATCGGGGCGGGTTGATTTACCATATCAGGTGGTTGATTATGCCCCGCGAGGAATGAACGGGCCTTGCCGGCCCGGCTGATTCGGAGGATGCCGGTTCATATGAGAAACGGATGGAAGATGCTTTTGGTCTGCCTGCTGTGCCTGGCGCTGCTGAGCGTATCGGCCGTCTCCCTGGCGGAGACGACGACCCTGGAGCTCAGCCTGACGGGCCTGACTGCGCTGGCGGACGGTTCCTGGCGCACGGAGGAAATCGGCGGCAGCTTTGACGTGTATCAGGGCGGACAGTCCCTGGGGCGCATTGACGTGCCCGCGGGAGGGAGCGCGTCCATCGAGCTGAAGGATGGCAGCAGCGTCACCCTGATTCCGGTCATGGACACCATGCCCGAGGGCTATGTGATTCATACGGTCGGCTACGCGGTGGCGGTGACGGCGGGCCAGAAGAATCTGGCGGCGATGAACGTGTGCGCGGACGCGGGTCTGTTCACCCTGCAGGCGGAAGGCGAAACAACCTTCACCCTGACGGCGGAGGACGGCACTGTCCAGACCCTGACCACCGATGAAGAGGGCTGGTACGCCAGTCCGGAGGCGCTGCCCAGCGGCGTGTACACGGTGCATCAGGAGGCAGCGGCGGCAGGCGCGGAGCCCTGGCCGGACTTTCTGCTGACGCTGACGGCCTACCAGGGCCTGGCGGAGGAGATTGTCGCGGTGGATCTGGCCTACGCGCTGGAGGCTGCGGTGGAAGCGGAGGAGCCCGGGGATCAGGCTACCCCGACGCCCGAGGCGGAGACCGCCGAAGAGCCCGCCGCGGAGCCCACGGAAGAGCCCACGGCCACGCCGGCGCCCACGCCCGTGGCGGGGGTGCTGAAGCTGCTGGCGAACGGCAGCGCGTCCTATTTGCTGACCCTGGGGGACGAGTCCGTGGCGGAGGGCACGCTGACGGCGGATCAGCCTGAAGCGCTGACGGGTCTGGAGCCCGGGGAATACACCGTGACCCTGAGCATCCCCCAGGGGATGGTGATGACCGCCCTGAACGGCCAGACGCTGGCGCTGAAGGATCGTGTGCAGTGGCAGGCGCAGGTCAAGGCGGGGATTGAAGGAACCTACAACATCACCCTGAGCGCGCTGGCGAGCGTATCGGGCAGCATCGCGGGGACGGAGGACGTCGGGGCGAGCCTGTCCGGCACAGGGCAGGCGGCGGTGACGGACGGGCAGTATGCCTGGACGGAGCTGCTCCCCGGGGAATACACGGTGACGCTGACCCTGCCCGAGGGCGATTATGCCGCGGAGGGCTGGACGCTGCAGCCCCGGGATGGCGGGGTGGAGGCGACCATCACCGTGCAGGCGGATGGCGAGGTGCGGCTGCCCCTGGTGGAGCGGCTGGCCAACGCGGCGGTATCGGGGCGGGTGCTCCAGGCGGATGGCACGGGGCTGTCCGGCGTGACGGTGACGCTGACGGCGGAGGACGGCACATCGGTTGATACCACCTCCGACAGCAGCGGCGCGTGGGGCTTCGAGGGCCTGGCGGACGGCAGCTATACCGTGCATGCGCAGGCCGGCGAGGGCCTGGCGGTGACGGACGCCACCGTGACGCTGATTTCGGGCCGGCAGGAGACGGACGTCCTTTTGAAGGCGGGCGCGCCGGCATCCCTGCGGGTGCATGTCTTCCTGGACGGCAACAACAATGGCAAGCAGGGCAGCTATGAGCGTGGTCTGGAGGGAGTGGCCGTGGGCGCCGTGCCCGCGGACAACCTGAGCGCCGCGCCGCTGGTGACCGCCCTGACCGACAAGAACGGCGACGCGCTGCTGGAGGGGCTTGCTCCGGGGCAGTATGTGCTGCGGGTGCAGATGCCCAACGGCTACGCCTTCGCCGCCTATGGCGGGGAGGGCGACGAAGCCGCCAGCGTCATGCAGAAGACCGACCAGCAGCTGCAGGACAGCGCGGTGATCACCCTGGAGGAAGGCCAGACGGCGGTATGCGGCGTGGGCGCGTCCTCCATGGCGGTGGTGTCCGGCTACGTGTGGCTGGATGAAAACGGCGACGGCGTGCGGCAGGACGATGAGCACGGCCAGGCGGGCTGCCTGATTGAGCTGGTGCTGCGCGGCGGGGATACGATGTATCAGCTGGTCACCGGGGAGGACGGCAACTATATCTTCGGCGCGGTGGAGCCCGGCGAGTACAACATCCGCGCCACCACCCCCGATGGCCTGATGTTCACCCAGTACACCAAGTACGGCGGAGACAAGCGCTCCATCCTCACCACCGAGGGCGTGCGCAAGGCCACCAAGCTGGTCAAGCTCAGCGCGGGCAAGACCCTGGACGAGCAGAACATCGGCCTGGTGTACGAGGGCGTGATCCAGGTGCAGTGCTTCCTGGACGCCAACTTCAACGGCCTCTATGACGAGGGCGAGGAGCCTCTGGCGGGGGTCAAGGGCGAGCTGATCAAGCAGGGCACCGGCAAGACCGTGGTCACCAAGACCTCCGACGAGAACGGCATCATCACCTTTGACGCGCTGCGGGCCAACACCTACCGTCTGCGGGCCGTGCTGCCCGAGGGCGCGGCCTTCACCATGGTCACGGACGATCCTGCGGGCAACCATTTCCAGCCCCGGACGGGCAGGCGTGAGAATTACGTGGACAACATCGTCGTTACCACCGGCACGACCCAGCAGATGGTGGTGGGCGCGGTGCTGCCTGCCACGGTCACCGGCGTGTGCTACCTGGACGACAACTTCTCCGCCACCAGGGACGGCAGCGAGAAGGTGGTATCCGGCCTGACGGTGAGCCTTGTGGACAAGGACGGCAACACCGTTGCCACCGACCGCACCACCGCCAAGGGCGTCTACACCTTTGAGAACGTGAACCCCGGCACCTACACCATCGCCATGAACGCCAAGAAGGGCTATGCCTTCACCAAGCTGGGCGAGGGGAACATCATGGTGAACCAGGGCGGCGGCGCGGGTGTGTCCACCGCCTTTGAGGTGGCCATCGGCCAGAGCGTCACAGGCATGGATGTGGGCATGATTCTGCCCGGCACGGTGCAGGGCACGGTCTTTGCCGACGAAAACGACAACGGTCTGATGGATGAGGGCGAGACGGGCCTTGCAGGCACGGAGGTTCGCCTGATGGACGAGAACGGCGAGTGGTTCTGCCAGACCGTCGGGGAGGACGGCAGCTTCTGTTTCGACGCGGTGATGCCCGGCCGCTATTACCTGCGCTATAACCTGCCCGAGCGGGGCGCCTTCGCCCGGACGGACAAGGACGGCAACACCATCACCGGTGAAAACGGCCTTGGCGCGGGCGAATGGTTCGACTTCAAGGTGGGCAGCACGGTGAACGCGCCGCTGTGCGGCGGGCTGATTCTGGGGCAGGTGGACGGCACGGCCTTCGCGGATCATGACGGCTCCGGCCTGATGGACGCGGGCGAGGCCACGCTGTCCGGCGTGACGCTGACGCTGACGCCCTCCCGCAGCGATCTGGAGCCCGTGACCGTCACCACCGGCAGCGACGGCGCGTTCCTGCTGGCGGATCTGCATCCCGACACCTACACCCTGACCGTGAGCATGCCCGAGGGCCTGGTGACCTCCCGCGTGACGGGCACCACGCTGCCCGTGTCCGCCGGATCGGCCGGGCAGAGCGTCACGCTCACCGTGACCATGGGCGATACCTGGTCCGGACAGCTGCTGGGCGGCGCGGCGCCCGCGTCCCTGGCCGGCAGCCTGTGGCTCGACGTGAACAACAACGGCCTGTGGGATGATGGCGACGCCACCCCCGCCGGCGAACAGGTGGAAATCATCGACCAGCTTACCGGCGAGGTGTTCGCCGTGATGACCACCGACAGCCAGGGCAGCTTCGGCACGGACAGCCTGATTCCCGGCTCCTACGCGCTGCGCTTTGCCCTGGACGAGAACACCATCGCGCCCCTCAGCGGCGACAGCGACTTCACCCGTGAGGGCGACGCGCTGATGCTGCGCAATGTGCAGCTGGCGGAGGGCGCGTCCACCCAGGGCCTGAAGCTGGGCATCGTCCGCTACACTAACCTGGGCGGCCAGGTGTGGGTTGATCAGGGCGGGGAGATTGTCCCGCTGTCCGGCGCGGAGGTGATCCTGAGCGACAGCCAGGGCAACCGCCTGAATGCCATGACCACCGCCGAGGACGGCACATACCGCTTCGGCCAGCTGCTGCCCGGCGTCTACGCCATTGGCGTGAGCCTGCCCGAGGGCCAGGTGGTGGTGGAGCCCGATGACGAGCGCCTCACCTCCGGCGGACAGGTCAGCATCATGACCGAATGCTCCGGCCGCAGCGGCATGTCCGGCGCCATCGAGGTGCGCATGGGCGAGGATCAGCTGGATCTGGACATCGGCAGCGTGCTGCCCGGCCGTCTGGGCGACCTGGCCTGGCTGGACGAAAACGGCAACGGCCTGCTGGATTCCGGCGAGGGCGGCATTCCCGGCGTGCAGGTGGAGCTGCTGCGCGGCGATACCGTGGTGGCGCAGACCGTCACCGACCAGTACGGCTTCTACGTCTTTGATGAGCTGTACCCCGCCACCTACACCCTGCGGGTGACGGCTCCTGCCCAGGTGAAGCCCACCACCCTCCGGACGGACTTCCCGGGCATCGTCTCGGTGCTGGAGGAGGCGGACGGCGATACCTTCATCTCCCTGGAGGTGTCCGTGGCCAGCAACCGCAGCAACTACAACGCGGATCTGGGCTTCGTCCTGCGCGTGAGCGGCGAGTATCCCGCCGGCTACGGCCAGGGCGCGACCCAGGACTGGACGAAGATATCCGACAAATAACCGCAGCAAAGAGCGCGCCGGCCGGGCGATGAACCTGGCTGGCGCGCTTTTGTGATGCGAATATGCAGCTGTTACAGCAGCCCCCGCCGCCGGCATTCGGCAAAGAGCGCGGGCTGAATCTCCGGATAGGTCATGCGCGGGGGAAGGTCGTCCATCAGGTGGATCCGGGCGATCTCGCTGTGGATGTCGCCCAGGGAAGTCACGTCCGCCAGACACAGCAGGCCAAAGGATTGCCCGCCCTCCGGCTGGGCGCGGGTGGGCCCGGTGACGGAGTAACAGCACACCGGCGTCAGGGTGAAGGCCGTCGCGCCGGTCTCCTCCTGAAGCTCCCGCCGGGCGGTATCCAGGATGGCCTCGCCGGGCTCCCGATGGCCGCCGGGCATCTCGAGGGTGTCCCGCTCCCGGTGCTGGCAGAAGATATACCGCCCCTGATGCCGGGCCAGGATCACCGCGAAGCGCAGCAGGCTGTCATCGGCGGCATCGTGAAACTGTACGCTCAGCATGGATCAGCCCTCCACCTTCACATAACGGCGCTCATGGATGGTCTGTCCGCCGATGGGAAAGCTGCCCTGATCGCTGGTGGGCTTGAAGCCTTCCCGGCGGTAGAAGCTGTCGGCGGCATGGTTGTGCTCCAGCGCCCACAGGTAGAAGCGCCGGTAGCCCTCCTGGCGCATGCGGGACAGGGCTTCCTCCAGGGCGGCGTGGCCGAAGCCCTGCCGGGTGCTCTCGGGCAGCAGGTACAGGGAGACGATCTCGCCCCAGTCCTCATGGCATTCGTCCCGACCGCGGCCATAAATGCAGCAGCCCACAGGCCGCTTGCCGTCATAAATCATCAGTGCGAAGAAGCGTCCGCTCTCCAGCCAGGAGCGGACGGAGGGCACCCAATAATCCTCCGGGAGCCGGTCAAGATAATGCTGGGGAACGATACCGCGGTAGGCCCTGCGCCAGCTGGTGGCGAAAATATGGCTGATCAGCTGGGCGTCGGAGGCCTCCGCGTCGCGAAAGGCAATCACAGAACTTCACCTCCTGGGGCTATTATGACGCGGCGGGCCGGATCTGTCAAGGCGAACACCGGAAGTGTTACATTGACAGATCCGGGGCAGGTATGCTATAATCATGCGCAGTGTGATGCGTGAAGGAGTGGGTCGGCATATGCGTCTGTAATTCCGTCGGATGTTTCCCCTGACAGGGAAGGGCAGGACAGCTGGCCGCAGGATGGCGCAGCCTGTTTTGCCGCGGCGGAAAACGCGCATGATGCATGATACGCTCTTTTTGTGTGCATTTTTGCGCCTCCCTGGGACCAAGTGGAGGTAGAACCGGAACCCATGCAGCTGAAAATTCAGGACCTTTCCTTTACCTACGAGGGCAGCTATACCCCCGTGTTCGACCATGTGAACATCAGCTGGGACACGTCCTGGCATCTGGGGCTGATCGCCCGCAACGGCCGGGGCAAGACCACGCTTCTGCGCCTGCTGGAGGGCCGCTATCCTTTCCATGGGCGGATCGACTGCCCGCTGACGCCGGTGTATTTCCCCTTCGACGTGGCGGATGCGGAGCAGCTGACGCTCTTTGTGATGCAGCAGGCGGCGCCCGACAGCCAGGACTGGCAGCTCATCCGGGAGCTGAACCAGCTGCGCGTGGACGAGGACGTGCTGTACCGGCCCTTCAGCACCCTCAGCCAGGGCGAGCAGACCAAGGCCCTGCTGGCCGCGCTGTTCAGCCGGGAGGACGCCTATCCCCTCATCGACGAGCCCACCAATCATCTGGACGCCCACGGCCGCGCCCTGGTGGCGGATTATCTGCGCCGCAAGGACGGCTTCCTGCTGGTCAGCCATGACCGCGCCTTCCTGAACCGATGCATCGACCATGTGGTCAGCCTGAACCGGTCGGACATCTGGGTGATGCAGGGGGATTACGACGCCTGGGAGGCTCGCTTGAACCTGCAGACCGAGACGGAGCAGTCCCGGAACGAGGAGCTTCGCCGGGACATCCGCCGTCTGGAGGAATCCGCCCGGCGCACCGCCGAGTGGAGCGCCGCCGCCGAGAAGGGCAAGTTCCACATTGCGCCCAGCGTGACCGCTGCCGTTGACCGGGGCTATGTGGGCGCGAAGGCCGCCGCCGTGATGAAGCGCAGCCAGAACACCCTCCGCCGGCAGGAGCGGGCCATTGAAGAAAAGAAGACCCTGCTGCACAATGTGGAGCGGGTGGGGGAGCTGAAGCTGACCACCCTGCGGCATCCCAAGGACGTGCTGGTGGCCGTGCAGGACGCATCGGTGGTGTACGACCAGCGGACGGTGTGCGAGGGCATCGGCTTTCAGGTGCGCCGGGGCGACCGGGTGGCGCTGACCGGCCCCAACGGCTGCGGCAAGTCCAGCATTCTGAAAGCGCTGGTGGGGGAGAATGATGCGCTCCGGGGTGAGATTCGTCTGGCCAGCGGGCTGATCGTCTCCTACGTGCCCCAGCAGACCAGCGGGCTGCACGGGGACATGCGGGCCTTCATCCAGCAGT
>JBJEYH010000101.1:0-6807 GCA_051886675.1 Aristaeellaceae bacterium | reverse complement strand
CGCGACACCATCGTGATGATGCACGAGGTTCGCTGCGAGCCCGCCGAGCCCCCCAGGGAAAAGTACGTGACCTTCAACTGACCCCGAGCCCGCAGCAATGCGGGCTCTTTTCCGTATGCGCGGCGCGGAGGGCCGGACATCCGCGCTGTTTACGGTCAGCAGGGCCTGACGCCGCAGCGGAATCCCCCGCGGATACGCCGCGCCTCCCCGGCTCCGGGGGCCCGGCCCGTGCTCCGGATCATATGACGCGGCGCCGCCACTTGCGTGACGACGCCGCGTTCTGTCTGTTCACTTCACAGGCTGCATGATGTCCTTCCAGCTGCCCGTCTTGTCCTGCCCCTTCGAGCTGCTGCCCGCCACCACCACGGTGCCGTCGGCCCGCAGGCCCACCGTGTTGCAGGCGGAGGCGTCAATGGCCACGATGCTGTCCCAGCCATAGACATTGTTCTGGCTGAAGCGCTTGTCGCCCAGCGATACGACAGAGCCGTCCTTCTTCACGCAGACGGTGTGGTTTCCGCCCGCCGCGATGGCCACGATGCCGGACAGACCGTCCACCTCGCACTGGCCGGTATGCTCGTTTTGATCATTGACGTTGGAGCCGGTGGCCACGACCGTGCCGTCCGCTCTCAGGCCAACCGTGTGACCGCTGCCCGCGCTGATGGCCACAATGTCCGTCCAGTCATCCACATTGCACTGACCATAGGTGTTGTTGCCGACAGCCACCACCGTACCATCCGCCCGCAGGCCCACCGAATGACGGCCGCCTGCGCTGATGGCGACAATATCGCTCCAGCCTTCCGTATCGCACTGCTTGTGTCCGTTCCCGCCGGAGGCAATCACGTTGCCGTCCCTGGTCAGGACGAGGGTGTGGCTGCTTCCCGCGCTGACGGCCGCGGCGTTTCTCCAGCCGTCGACGTTGCACTGACCGCCGGAATTCAGGCCCGTCGCCACCACGGTACCGTCGCGCTTCAGCCCCACCGTAAAGTATATGCCGGCGCTGACCGATACGATGTCCTTCCAGCTGCTGACGTTGCACTGGCCCTTGCTATTGTCGCCCACAGCGACCACCGTGCCGTCCGCCTTGATGGCCACGGTGTGCCAGGAGCCTGCCGCGATGCTGTTCCAGTCCTGCCGGACGGCGGACGCAGGGGCTTCGGTGGCAGCCGCGACGCCCGTGTCTGCGGTGATGCCGCTCCAGACAAAGCCCGCGCTGCCCGTGGTGTCGCCCTGCTGCTCCGGCATGACGCCGCTGGGGTACTCGACCGCCAGGAACAGATCGACCCAGTCGTATTCCACCTGGAAGTGCGTCTCGCCCAGGGCCACCGTGGCGAACATGCAGTTGCCCTCATAGCTGGTATCCGTCAGCGCATAGCCCTGCTGCTGCAGATACGCGCCGAACCGGTTGAATTGCTCCTCAGTCACATCGACGTACAGCTGCAGCCAGCTGCCATCGTCGTCCGATACTTCGGCCGTGGGACTGACGCCCAGGCACACGCCGTAGCTGGGGGCGTACACCGTCTGCGTCCTGGGGATGGCGGGGAAGAAGGATTCCGCATACGCCGGCGCCACGGCCAGCAGCATCAGGGCCATTACCAGGGAAAACAGCTTCTTCATCATCCTGTGTACCTGCCTTTCCTTCGTCAACGCGTCCACCGGCCGGAGCATCCCGCCCGGGGACTCATCGTCCTGTTCACGGAGCGCTCCGCCCTGTGCCGGCTGCGCTCCTGTATGATCAGTATATTCCCTGGCCGCGGCAGCTTTTGCAAACCATTACCGGGAAATGGATCGTCCGCGAAAATTTCTTCCTGCAAATGGGTTGACATACGCGGTTAGATATGTTAAACTGCCTATCGGTTAGAGGGTTAAGTGTCTCTAACCTCCATCTCGACGCATATGTTAGTTGAGGCTAACAGAAGGAGGACTGCATGATGCCCCTGGCAATGGTCGGCGTAGGCGAGAGCGGCCGGATTCAGAAGATCACCGGACGGGACGAGGTACGCCAGCATCTGGCGGAGCTGGGCTTCGTGGTGGGCGAGGAGGTTCGCGTGGTCAGCGAGCTGGGCGGCAACCTGATCCTCTCGGTGAAGGACAGCCGCATCGCGCTGGACAAAACGATGGCCATGCGCATCATGGTCTGAGCGGACACAGCAGGACAGGGAAAGGAAGGCGAGGCAGACGATGAAAACCCTCAAGGACGTGAAGGTTGGCGAAACCGCGGTGATCCTCCGGCTGCACGGGGAGGGCGCGCTGAAGCGGCGCATCATGGACATGGGGCTGACCCGGGGCACGCAGGTGTACGTGCGCAAGGTCGCTCCCCTGGGCGATCCGCTGGAGCTGACCGTGCGCGGGTACGAGCTGTCCCTGCGCAAGGGCGACGCGGAGCTGATCGAGGTTCAGTAAGCGCGCCGCTGTCCGGGGGAATACCGGCGCGGCGCTTTTTCGGGGCCGGAGGTTAGCAGGCGCTAACCCTCCGGACAGCATGACAGTAAGGAGAGAAAACCCATGGCCATCAAGATCGCATTGGCGGGCAATCCCAACTGCGGCAAAACCACCATGTTCAACGACCTGACCGGCTCGAACCAGTACGTGGGCAACTGGCCCGGCGTCACGGTGGAGAAGAAGGAGGGCCGCCTCCGGGGCGAGGATGACGTGATCATCCAGGATCTGCCGGGCATCTACAGCCTGTCGCCCTACACCCTGGAGGAGGTGGTCGCCCGCAACTATCTGGTGAACGAGAAGCCGGACGCCATCCTCAACATTGTGGACGCCACCAACATCGAGCGCAACCTGTACCTGACCACCCAGCTGGCGGAGCTGGGCATCCCGATGATCATCGCGCTGAACATGATCGACCTGACCCGCAAGAACGGCGACCGGATCGATCTGAAGAAGCTGGGCAAAGCCCTGCACTGCGAGGTGATGGAGACCTCGGCCCTCAAGGGCGAGGGCTCCCGGCAGGTAGCCGCCCAGGCCGCCGCGCTGGCCAAGTCGGGCACGCAGGCGGAGCTGCCCCATGTGTTTGCCGGGAGCGTGGAGCATGCCCTGGCCCACATCGAGGATCTGATCACCCACCGGGACGGGCAGGAGAACGTGCATCATCATCACGCCGACGGCAGCGTCCACGAGGGGGCCATCGTGCCGGAGCATCTGTCCCGGTGGTACGCCATCAAGCTCTTCGAGCGGGACGAAAAGGTGCTGGCGGAGCTGAATCTTCCCCAGGGCATCCGGGACGCCATCGAGCAGGTGATCGCCGAGTGCGAGCGCGAGATGGATGACGACGCCGAATCCATCATCACCAACCAGCGCTACACCTACATCAACCAGCTGGTATCCTCCTGCGTGCGCAAGGGCAAGCCCCAGGGCAGCCTGACCACCTCCGACAGGATCGACCGCATCGTCACCAACCGGTGGCTGGCGCTGCCCATCTTCGCGGTGGTGATGTGGTTTGTGTACTACATCTCCGTGACCACCATCGGCACCATCGTGACCGATTTCACCAACGACGTGTTCGTGGGCGAATGGATTCAGGAGCCCGTGCGGGGGCTGCTGGAGGGCATCGGCACGGCGGAATGGCTCACCGGGCTGATCTGTGACGGCATCATCGCCGGCGTGGGCGCGGTGATCGGCTTCGTGCCGCAGATGCTGGTGCTGTTCTTCCTGCTGGCCATCCTGGAGGACGTGGGCTACATGGCCCGTATCGCCTTCATCATGGACCGGATCTTCCGCAAGTTCGGCCTGTCGGGCAAGAGCTTCATCCCCATGCTGATCGGCACGGGCTGCGGCGTTCCGGGCATCATGGCCTCCCGTACCATCGAGAACGAACGCGATCGCCGCATGACCATCATCACCACCACCTTCATGCCCTGCGGCGCGAAGATGCCCATCATCGCCCTGATCGCCGGCGCGCTGTTCCACAACGCCGGCTGGGTGGCGGTTTCCGCCTACTTCATCGGCATGGCGGCGATCATCGTCAGCGGCATCATCCTCAAGAAGACGAAGATGTTCGCCGGCGATCCCGCGCCCTTCGTCATGGAGCTGCCCGCCTACCATCTGCCCAGCGCGAAGAACGTGCTGCACAGCATGTGGGAGCGCGGCTGGAGCTTCATCAAGCGCGCCGGCACGGTGATTCTGGTGTCCTCGATCATCATCTGGTTCGCCCAGTCCTACGGCTGGGAGGCGCAGCAGCCTGAGGCCGAAGTGGCCGAGGGCGGCGAGGAAATCGTCGAGGTTGCGGAGGCTTCCGCCGACGCGCCGCTGACCTTCGGCGCCGTGGAGGACGCGGACAACAGCATCCTGGGCCGTGTGGGCGGCTTCATCTCCCCGATCTTCCATCCCCTGGGCTTCGCGGACTGGAAGCCTACCGTAGCCACCATCACGGGTCTGGTCGCCAAGGAAGAGGTTGTCAACGTGTTCGGCATTGTGTATAATACCGATACGGAGGACGAGGCCACCGCGGACGTGGTGGACGAGGGCGACGCTGAAAAGATGGCCGAAACCCTGTCCCCCATCGCGGCGGGCTTCGACGAGACCAGCGGCGGTCACGGACAGCTGGCGGCATTCGCCTTCATGCTCTTCAACCTGCTGTGCGCGCCGTGCTTCGCGGCCATCGGCGCCATCAAGCGGGAGATGAACAGCGGCAAGTGGACCTGGTTCGCCATCGGGTACCAGTGCGTGTTCGCCTACGTGATCGCGCTGATCGTGTACCAGCTGGGGCTGCTGTTCTCCGGCGCGGGCTTCACCTTCTGGACGGCGGCGGCCATCGTGCTGCTGGCGGCGATGATCTACATGCTGGTGCGCCGCAACCGTTACGACGATAATCATCTGACCCGTGGGGTCGGCGAGGCTGCCTGAGACAGGGCGGCGGAAAGCGGGTGTCTTGCATGGCGACATGGATTGTCGGCGGAATCCTTGTGCTGATCGTCGCGGCCGTCGTGGCGAAGATGATCAGGGACAAGCGCAGCGGCAAGGGCGGCTGCGGGGGCGACTGCTCCCGCTGCAGCGGCTGCCACTGACGCTGCCGGATACGCCGGGGGCCGTCCGCGCACTGCGCGGACGGCCCTTTCGCAATTGTCCGTTGATTTTACCCGCCGGGTGTGCTACACTGTTCGAAACCCACCATCCGCAATCATCATCTGAAAGGAGTCATCATCATGAAGAAATTTCTTGCCCTGCTGCTGTGCCTGAGCCTGGTCTTCAGCTGCGCCTGCGCCTCCGCCGTCACCTTCGGCGAGCTGCAGGACATGCTGCGCACCGACGATTCGGATCCCGATGCCCAGACGGAAGGCTCCGGCTCCGGGCTGCTGATCACCTGCACCGCCCAGGACGGCCTGACCGTTCTGGACTGCAACTGCATCATCGACGCGGAGGATTATTCCTCCTTCCTTGACTGCTACGTGTACGCGGTGGTCCGCAACGACGGCAGCGAGCCCGTGGCCGTGGACGGCAGCATCCTCGTCACCGACACGAAGGGCAACGACGTGGAGGAGCAGTCCTACCTGTTCGCCGAGCCCGACGTGCTCAATCCCGGCGAGGTGACCTTCATCGCCGAGGAGCTGCTGATCACCCGGACCGAAACCGTCAGCCTGCCTGAGCATCTGGCGAGCCTGTCCCTGACCGTGTGCGCCGATCCCTACGCCTACAGCACCGACGCCCCCGTGCATACCACCGTCTCCGCGGAGCTGGCCGAGGACGTCGACATCTTCGGCCTGCCGGCGAACGTGGTGCGCTTCACCATCACCAATGATACCGGCGCCCCCCTGCGCACGCCCTCCGTGGCCGCCGCGCTCTACGACAGCGACGGCAAGCTGGTGATGACGGTGAACGCCGATACGGGCTATGACATGGTGATTCTGCCCGCGGGCGGCACGCTCATCATCCAGAGCGAGCTGTACAGCTATGTGGCGACCTATCTGGAGCAGACCGGCCGCACCCTGTCTGCCATCGACGCCATCGCCTACGGCAACTGATTCCGCTGAGCATCCGGCGAACGAACCGGGGCCGTCTGCGAAATGCGCGGGCGGCCTCTTTCGTTGAGCCGCCGGCCGGATGGCGGCGTCCCCCGCGCTGGACCCCGGCATTTCCCCCGCGGCCGGATCCCGGCCCCTTTATCCCCCGGAAAACAATCCCCTTCGGCCCCGAAACGCCGTATTTTCCGCCCCTTTTGCCCTGCGGAGGCAGAAAAAATGCTTTTCAAGAGGCAGGGTTTGTGGTACAATGGTTCACGGATGTGTCCGGCTTTCTTGACGTGACCATCCGGGAAAGGCAGTGATTGAACAATGACCGCTTCCGACAGGCTGATTGAGCAGCTTCATCTGACCGCGACGGACGCCGTTGCGGTGCATAACCCCTCCAATATGTTCTACCTGACCCAGGGCTATACGGGCGAGGGCGTGGTATTCATCTCCCCCCGCCGCCGGGTCATCGTGACCGACTTCCGCTACACCGAGCAGGCCGAAAAGCAGGCCCCCGGCTTCGAGGTCGTCATGACCGACAAGGCCCTCACCCACAGCCAGTGGATCGCCCGGCTGTGCCAGCAGGAGGGCGTCACCGTCCTGCGCTACGAGGACGACTTCCTTACCGTGGCGGACTTCCGCACCCTGCAGGACGCCCTGGGCGACGATATGGCCTGCATCTCCCTGGATCAGGCCCCCGAAATCCTGCGCGTCATCAAGACCGACGCGGAGGTCGCCGCCATCCGCCGCGCCTGCCAGATTACCTCCCAGGCCTTCGACGAGATCCTGCCCAAAATCCATGAGGGCATGACCGAGAAGGAGCTGCAGCTGGAGCTGGACTACACCATGTTCCGCC
>JBJEYH010000100.1:0-1579 GCA_051886675.1 Aristaeellaceae bacterium | reverse complement strand
ACGTTGGTCTTGAAGGTCTTGTCGGCCAGCAGCTTCTGATGGTACTCCAGGTTGTCGATGGGATCGTCGGTGGTGCAGATGGTTTCCACGTTGCTCATGGCGATCAGGCCGCGCACGGAGTAGCCCGCGGACTGCAGCTTCGCGTTGGCAATGTTCCACACCTCGTCGGCGGTCTTGGCGGACAGCGCGCCCTCATAGCCGAAGAACCGCTGCAGCTCCAGGTGAGACCAGTGGTACAGGGGGTTGCCGATGCCCTTGCCGACCACCTCGGCCCACTTGCAGAACTTCTCGTAGTCGCTGGCGTCGCCGGTGATGTACTTCTCGTCCACGCCGGCGCAGCGCATCAGGCGCCACTTGTAGTGATCGCCGCCCAGCCACACCTGGGTGATGTTCTCATAGCGCAGGTCGTCCCAGATCTGCTTGGGGCTGATATGGCAGTGGTAGTCGATGATGGGGCACTTGGCGGCATACTCGTGATAGAGCACGCGGGCGGTTTCCGTGTTGAGCAGGAAGTCCTTGTCCATGAATTTCTGCATGGGGTATCTCTCCTTTGCTGATCAACAGTTATTTATCCACTCGTCCGCAAAAGGATGCGGAACGGGGGCTACAGGGTGGTACCCCGGCGGATGAGCTCGCCGGTGAAGACGGTCTTCTGGGGCATCTCGCGGCCCTCCAGCACGCCCATCATCGTGGCGACGATGTGCTCGCAGATGGCGGAAAGCTTGTTGTCCACGCTGGTCAGCTCCGGCTCGCAGCACAGGCAGTAGGCGCTGTTGTTGTAGCCGATGATCGCCAGATCCTCCGGCACGCTGCGGCCCGCGGCCCGGGCGTACTTCATGGCGCCCACGGCCAGCACGTCCTCGCTGGTGAGCACCGCGTCGAACCGCACGCCCGCCGCCGCCAGCGCCAGCAGATGATCCCGCACCTGATGGATGCCGGACTTGTCCTCCCCGTAGTAGCTGATGAGGCTGTCATCCCGGGGGATGTCCCGGCTGGCAAGGCCGTCGCAGTAGCCGGCCAGCTTGCCCCGGCCGGAATAGTTCCGGCTGTGGTAGAGGTAGAGGATCCGCTTGCGTCCGCTGTCGATGAGGCTCTGGGTGGCCTCGCACACGGCGCGCCGGTCGTCGCACAGGACGCAGTAGACGTTCTCGCAGGCGAAGGAGCCGTTGAGCAGGATGATGGGCATGGCTGCCGCCGCCTCGCGGATGCAGTCGTTGTTGCGGTCTTCCTCCTCGATGAAGGAGGAGCCCATCAGCACCATGCCGTCCACATGCCGGGTCTTGAGCAGCTCCACCCCCTGGATGCGGGCGGCCAGCTCCATCCCCGTGCAGGAGAGCAGGCAGTCGTACCCATGGGCGCGGAAGGATCGCTCCAGGTTGGCCAGCGCCTGGGCCAGATAAGGGTCGGAGGCGTTGGGGCACAGAAGGCCGATGGTCTGCATGCTGTTCAGTCCGAGACCGCGGGCAAAGGCGTTGGGCACATAACCGCACCCGTCAATCACCGCCATGACCTTTTTCCGTGTGCTTTCGCTGACGTGGGGGCTGTTGTTGAGCACCCGCGACACCGTGGCGATGGACAC
>JBJEYH010000099.1:0-6855 GCA_051886675.1 Aristaeellaceae bacterium | reverse complement strand
TGTTGATGATCCAGCTGGAACGGCGGATCTCGCCCAGCTCGCCGCTCTCCACCAGAGCCTTCACCTGCTGGTAGAGTTTGTTGGTGCGCTGGTTGAACATGATGCCGAAGGCCACCTCCGGATGCCGGGCGGCGCATTCGTTCATCTCGCGCACGGCCCTGGCGTACACGCCGGCGGGCTTTTCCACCAGCACGTTCATGCCGTGCTCCAGGCAGTAGATGGCGATTTCCGTGTGCAGATAATGGGGCACGGTGGTGATCACCGCGTCGCAGGTGCCCGAGTCGACCAGCTCCTTCCAGTCACGGAAGAAGGGATACTCGGGGAATTGCTCCCGGCACAGCTGCTCCTTTGCGGGGTCAATATCGCACAGCGCGCCCAGGGCGCAGTGGGGAGGACATTCCGGCGCGGGCATGCCGGGGAAGCCCTTGGCCTTGCCGCTGAGGAACCCGGCATAGGCCGAGCCCTGATTGCCGATGCCGATCAGGCCGAACCGAACTTTCTTGTCCATGGGGGGAACCGCTCCTTTCGCATAACAGGCAGTCGCGTAACGGACATAAGAACCTGAATGTACTATTTGACACATTACCGCCCGATTCCTGCATGCCGGGCAGCCTGCCGCAGGAATCCCCGGACATTCGCCTTGCGCAGCCTGGCAGAACATGGTATACTGTCCCGTAGAATGCTGTCGGGAGGATCAACGGATGCACAGGACGCTAAGATGGATACGGCGCGCAGCGGGCTGGGTGCTGATGCCCGTGAGCGGCTTGACGCTCGCAGCCTGTCTGCTCTGCATCATCCTGATGCCCTTTGGCGGGCTGGACATATCATCCGCGGGCGAGGCAGCGGGGATGTTTCTGTGCTTTGTGCTGTACGGGGCGATCAGCGCGCTGCTGACATTTCTGGGCTGGCGGATGCGGGGCAGCAGGCGGGTGCTGATGATTCCCCTGCGGCAGCGCGCGCAGTGGATCCGGCCGTGGCTGCGGCATGAGCTGTCCCGGGTGAAAGGGCGGGAGGGCAGACTGCTGAAGCCGAAGAATCCGAACCGGCCCGTGACGCAGGAAAAAGGCGAACTGTGACACCACGACCTGAAACGGAGTGAAGCCGGCATGACGGGGATCTATGACTGCTTCGGCTATGGCGAGGGGTACGACGTGCCCTTCCCGGAGCGGTACCGGCTGATCCGGGAGGCGGGCTTTGACTGCGTGATGCTCTGGTGGAGCGACCGCTTCGGCCGGGGCGAGGGCTACCGGCAGGACGCGCGGTACGCGGCGGAGGCCGGGCTGATGGTGGAGAACATCCACGCGCCGGTGCATCTGCAGAACGAGCTGTCCCGGGACACCCTGCAGGGCGAGGCGGCTTATGCCCGGTACCGGCAGTGCGTGGAGGACTGCGCGGCAAACGGGATATCCGCCGTGGTGATGCATCTGCCTGATGACGGGCATCCTCTCCAGCCCCTGGGCATGGAGCGGCTGAAGCGTCTTGTGGCGCTGGCGGAGAACCGGGGCGTGCAGCTGGCCTTCGAGAACCTGAGGAACCTGCGCAATCTGGCCCTGGTGCTGGAGACCTTTCCCTCCCGGCATGTGGGCTTCTGCTACGACAGCTGCCATCATCACAACCACGCCGCCGGGGAAGATCTGCTGGGGCGCTGGGGCGGGCGGCTGATAGCGGTACACCTGCACGACAACGGCGGTGTGCGCAACCAGCACCGGCTGCCCTTCGACGGGGACATCGACTGGGCGGAGGTCATGGGCCGCCTGGCCCGGACGGGCTATCGGGGCGCAACGACGCTGGAGCCGATGTACTGGGACTACGGGCAGCTGAGCATCCGGCAGTTCCTGGCCCTGGCGTATCAGAGGGCCCGTGCGCTGGACGGCATGCGCGCGTGAAGGAACGACGGCAATCCCGATCAACAAGCCTCCGCCTGGACGAGCCGGGCGGGGGCTTCATGCTGCCCGGACGCCATGGGCGGCGCTCCGGGCTGCACCCGTCTTTGGGCTGTGCAAAAGCCTCCGCACGGATGATCCGTGCGGAGGCTTTGTCATGATGCATGACCGGTTCCGGGGCTGTTACTCCTGCCGGAAGGGCCGGGCCAGGATGTCGCCGGCCTCCACGTGCAGCGCGCCGGTGGGGCAGACCTGGAAGCAGTAGCCGCAGCCGATGCAGCCGGAGGTCTTGCAGGCCTTGCGGTCCCGCAGCTCGATGCCCTCGTGCCAGCACACGTCCTGACAGCGGCCGCAGCCCACGCATCTGGCGGGATCCACCTGCGCGGACTGGTAGGCGTCGCCCAGGGCGTCCTGCCGGGCCCTGGCGAAGTCGGCGGGCATGCTGAACAGCTGCAGCGCGTCGCCCTTCAGGCTGTCCATGTCGGGATAGCCGGCCCTGTCCATCCATTGGGCGAAGTCCTCGATCAGCTGCCTGCAGGCCATGGTGCCGCCGGAGCAGGCCATGGCGCCCAGCTGCACGCAGTCGCTGCCCGCCATGATCAGCCGGGCCGCCTGATCGTAGGAGAACACGCCGCCGCCGGCGTACATGGGCAGGGTGATGCCATTGCAGCGGCCCTCCGCCACGGCGTAGCAGACGATGGGCGTGGCCTGGGTGCCGCCGTAGCCCGCGCCCGGCCGGGGCTGGGTGCGCCGCCAGTCCAGATCCATGCAGAAGGCCTTCCACCGGGCGGTAGGGCCCACCGCGTCCGCGCCGGCAGCCTGGGCAATGCGCATGGAGGTCAGCACGTCGCAGCTTTCCACCGCCAGCTTGACCATGACCTTCGTGTCGCCGGCGGCCTGCTTGATCATGCCGGTGCAGTGGCGCACCAGACCGTAGTAGTCGAGGGTGCGATCCCTGGCCACGGCCACGCCGGGGGTGTTGAAGTGCAGCTCAAGGGCGTCCGCGCCGGCCAGCTTCAGCTCCCTGGCCTGCTGGATCCAGTCCTTCTCCCAGTCGCCGCCCCGGACGATGTCGCTGTAGTGCCCGATGGACACCCACAGCCGGATGTCGGAATCCAGCGCCTTGCGGGCGGCGCGCACCTCCTCGCAGTACTGCTCAAGGGTGGCGATCCTGTCGGGAATCTGCCGGCCCACGGCATGGCTGTGAAAGCAGGGCTGTCCGGCATAGGCGGCCTTCGCGCCGGGGCCGAAACAGCTGCCGCCGCCCGACCCGTGGCCAAAGTTGCGCATCACCAGCGCGCCGGGCCGCATGCGCGCGCTCTTGAGGACGTTCTTCGCCCCCTGGGTGGCGGGGCTGGAGGCCACGATGAAGGGATTGATCAGGCCGAGGGCCTTCACGGACAAATCAGCCATCGCAGCCTCCGCGGTGAATCAGGTCGATCAGCCGGGCGGCGTCCGCGGCGAACTGCTCCGGCGAGTCGCCGCGTACGAATTCCATCAGCGCGCAGTGGCTGCCGCCGCACTCCGCCGCGTCCAGGTACAGCTTCCATTCGGCGGCGTTGAGGGGCCCGCGATCGCCGTCGGGCCAGGAGTAGACGTGGACGTTCACCAGCCTGTCCCCCAGCAGCCGGATGCCCTCCACCCGCTGGGCCGGGGACAGCGCCACCGTGGGCTGCCACAGGCAGTACAGGTTCGGATGGGCGGCGTCCGCCAGCAGGCGCAGGGCGGATTCGTTGGTGTCGGTGAGGGTGTTCCGGTGCCACTCGAAGGCGACCTTCACGCCCTCCCGGGCCGCCAGCTCCGCAATCAGCGCGGCTTCCCGGGCCAGGCGGGCGCGATAGGCCCCGTCCGCTTCGGCGGAGGGCTTCACCCCGGCCCAGACGCGCAGGGTGGGCGCGCCGAGGGCCACGGCGGATGTCAGGCTCCGGCGGAAGGCCTCCTCGGGATCCCCGTATTCGCCCAGGCGGTAGTAGGAGCCGTAGGCCGCGACGGTCAGCCCGGCGGCTTCCGTGTCCCGGCGGAGCTGCGCCGCGCCCCGGGGATCGTCCGGCATGACGTGGGCGTTCTCCGACCATTCCACGGCCTTCAGGCGGTTTTCCGCCGCCAGACGGATCACCTCGCCCGCGGGCAGGCTGCGGAACGTGACGGATACAACGCCGGGTATCCAGGTGGTTTTCACAGCTGCAGGACTCCTTCCCATACGCTCTCCTCCACGGGAATGCCGTTGCGCATGCTGTCCGGACGGATGCGCATCATGTTCTGACCGGGATCGTACACGGGCCTTGCGGGATCCGGGGGCGCGGAGGACTGCATGCCGGCGGGGGTGTCCTTCAGCCGCCGGAGCATGCAGCATCGGCGTCCGGCTTACGCCTCCGCCAGCAGCTGTGCCAGAAGACGCAGGGACACCGGGCCGTCCGCGGCCATGTCGTCGGTCTTGCCCTCCACGCTGACAAGGCCGTCATAGCCCGTGGCCTTCAGCGCGCGGAAGAACTGCCCGAAGCCCTCCTCCATCACCGTGGGATACCGGCGGCCCTCCTTCGTGGCGATGTGCGCGTGGGTGATGCCGCCGACCCGCACAATGTCGCCGATGGGCTCGCCCTCCAGGGCCATGTGATAGTAGTCCGCCAGCACCTGCACGCTGGGATGGTTCACCGCGGCGGCCAGGCACGCGCCCTCCGCCACGGAGTTGATCATGTTGCTCTCGGCCCGGTTCAGCGGCTCGATGACGATGGTCACGCCGTGCCTGCCGGCGATCTCGCCCGTCAGGCGGGTCACCTCGATGAGCCGGCGGAAGGCTGCGTCATAGGGCACGTCCTCGGGGCGGTTGCGGCTCCGGCCGCTGCCGAACACCGCCACCCTGCCGCCCAGCGCTTCCACCCGGGCCATGGCGGGCTCCAGGTAGGCGGCGATCTCCGCGTCGGTCACCGCGGGGTCGAGCAGCTGCAGGGTCCGGGGGAACAGCAGGTTGAAGGCGGGGGTGGGCATGCCTGCGCCGCGAACCTCCGCCAGCGCCGATGCGAAGTCCTCCGCGGACAGCGCGGCCACGCCGCTCACCGGCGGCTCCAGATAGGCAAAGCCTGCCGCCTTCGCATCATGAAGCTTTTCAAGGCCGCCGCAAAGTCCAAACTGAATCATGGGAAACAACCTCCTTCAATATTGTTGAAAATGCATCCGGCGTTACGCGCGGACGATGGAATCGCCCTGGATGGTTAGGCGGATGCTCCTGGCTCCGCCCAGCAGGATGTCGGCCCGCTCCTGGCTGACCTGGCAGGCAGCCGTGCAGTCCATGGGCGCGATGACCGTCACGCAGCGGAAGGGCGCGGGACCCCTCAGGCGCAGGGACAGCTGCGGCGCGGGCACACGCAGGCTGTAGCCGTAGCTGACCCAGCCGCCCATGGGCTCCTCGCTGCCCTCCAGGAGCATGGCGTCCATGGGCTTGTCGCAGGCGAAGGCGAAGCGGTAGCCGCGGCCCCGGGGGGTGGTGTAGACCCAGTCGCGCCCGTCCGCGGCCATGCGGCCGGGGGCCAGGTTGAACATCAGGCGGAAGTCATGCTCCGCAAGGCCCAGGCCGGTCACGCAGTCGTCCAGGACGTACACGTCCTTTTCCAGGCGGATGGCCCGGCGGCGGTGATAGACCGGGTCGTCGGTGAAGACGTAGCCGTTGTGGCTCACGTCGATGACGGCGCAGCGTTCGTTCTCCTCAAAGCGGTGCAGGAACAGCCGCACCCCGCGCGTCCGGCCGGCGCCGGGCACCGCGCCCATGGTCAGGTCGTCCATATAGAGGGTGTTGTGGGCCAGGGCGGAGGTGAAGTAATGCCGCCAGTTCCGCCAGGTGGACTGGTTGTAGATGTAGCGTCCGCCGTCCAGGAGAACGTCCTCCCCGGCGATGTGCAGCTCGAGGTGGCCGGCGTCGTTGTGGGAGTGGGTGCTTTTCTCGCCCCGCTCCAGCTGCGCGCCGTGGATGTGGAAGTAGCTGTCCTCGGGCCCCCAGCCGGTGCGCATGATGTGGATGCCCGCTTCCTTCATGGAGAAGCTGCGCGCCGCGGGTTCGCGGCCCTGCCTGCGCCCGGTGGCGAAGTACAGGAAGTCCTCCCGGCCGGTCCACTCGTACATCTGGCGGAACCAGGCGCGCATCTCGTTCAGGTCGAGGGGATCCATGGACAGGTTCATGCCCTCGTACAGGGAGGGATCGCTGCGGCGGGCGAGCAGATCGTTGCGGTCGGCGTCGCCGATCATGGGGTTGGAGAAGTCGGGCTTGATCTGCCGCTGGATGAACTCGCAGGCCCGGACGAGGGTATCCCGGGCGTAGGGCGGCACGGGGATGCCGTTGAGCTGGCACAGGCGGGTGGCCTGCATGTAGGCGATGGCCGCCACCATGTGATAGATGGTGGTGCGCTCCATGTGGACGCCGTCGTTGTCGAAGGAATAGCGCATCTCGTGCATCACGCGCTGATAGCCGTGGCGGAACCAGACGGGAGCATCCTTCAGCTCGGGGAACATGATCCCCGCCTGCAGGAGGGCGCTGGTTTCCATGGTGAGCCAGTTGCTGGACTTCTCATGGTTGGTGTAGTGGGTGACCAGGTAGCCGGCATGGTCGCACACCGCGCCCAGGTACATGGCCCATACGTCCCGGTCGAAGGCGGCGCTTTCGCGGAAGGCGGTCAGGCAGGGAATGAAGGCGGCGTACAGGCGCATGGCGGTTTCGATGTGCCGCCAGGGATGGCTGGGGTACTGGTGGGCGCGGACGTAGGCGTCCTCGTCGCGGAGCAGGTCCTCCAGCGGCCAGGCGGCCAGGAAGCTGCGCAGCTCGCCGGCGGCCTCGGCGGGATAGCGTTCGTCGCCGGTCAGGGCATAGGCCCGGGCCAGAGGCTGCCAGAAGATGAAGCGGTACAGCGACCAGCTCCATTCGTTGTCATGGGCGGTGCTGAAGGCGGGATCGTCGGTGGGGTTGAAGTGCCAGTCGATCTCCCCG